>CAZVBX010000109.1:0-8608 GCA_964625925.1 uncultured Ectothiorhodospiraceae bacterium
GACTGCCCATTCTCAACACCCTGTTACGGGCGCATGATACGCCCCGGTCCGCAGCGGCCCAAACGCCCCTTCGCCGGCCGGCCCTGTCGGACTCGCGCAGGCTCAGCCCGCCGGGCGCGGGGAGTCCGGGTCGCGACGTTCGCGGAAGCTCATGTACCAGATCAGGGCCACGATCTGCAGGGCCATGGCGCCGCCCAGGGCAAGCCGGTGGCCGGAGGCGGTGTAGTCGCCCGGCGCGCCGGCCGGGAAATGATCCAGCAGGGCGCCCGTTCCGGCCTGGAACAGGAACGCGCAGGTGAACGTCGCCATCGCCGCGGCGGTATTGGCGCGACCGGCCAGCGCGGCCCCGAAACGCTGCGTCAGCGTGGTATAGGTAATGATGCCGGAGACGCCAGACAACCCGTAGGCGCCCCAGAGCCACAAGGTGGGCCCGTCCGGCCAGGCCAGAATCGCGGCCTGGACCGCGACGAACACCCACATGCCGCCACCGGCGACCTGCTTCGGCGTGATGCCGAAACGGCCGAGTCCTTGGGTGACCACCCCGGTGAGGAGGAAGCCGACGGCCGTGCCGGCGGCGATCACGGAGAGGTGCGTGGCGACCGCGAGGCGATCGAGACCGGAGACATCGCTGAGCCACGGTCCGGCCCAGAGGGTGGCGACGGCGAGATAGCTCCCCTGCGACAGCATGGTCGCGGGCGCGACCTGCCAGAATGCGTGGCTGCGATAGACGCGGAAAAGGCCGGCGAACAGGGCGCGGGCGTTGCCGACAGCCGCCTCGCCGTGGCGGTCCGGCACCAGGATGAACAGGCACAGCGACAGCGTCACCGTGACCGCGGCCAGCCCGCCGAAGATGGTGCGCCAGTCGGTGACCGTCAGCGCCCACTCGACCGGGGCGCCGGCCGACACGGCGCCGAGTCCGCCGGCTGCCATGAACACGCCGTTGATGAGCGGCAGGCGCTGCCCCTCGAACCAGAGGGCGTTGGCCTTGAGTCCCGCCATCAAGCAGGCGGAGCAGCCGACACCGACCAGGATGCGGCCGACGATCAGCGCCTCGTAGGCTCCGGCCACGGCGAACAGGGCCGCACCCCCGGCCGCAACCAGGAGTAGCGCCGCTTCGACCCGGCGCGGTCCGAACCAGTCGAGCAGCAGCCCCAGGATCGACTGCGAACAAGCGAAAGCGAGCAGGTAGACGCTGGTCAGCAGGCCCAGCTGGCTGCCGGCGAGATCGAACGTCGCCACCAGGTCGGGGGCGAGCACGGCGTTGACGGCACGATAGAGATAGGAAAGATAGAAGCCGCAGGCAAAGAAAAAGAAAACGCGCAACCCGACCACGGGGCACTCCCAATGTTGACGGAGCCCCGCATGGGGCGCGGTGGCTTACGAAAGCGAACCCTGATCACGCCTCACCCGGGTCCATGCCGGCCGAGCCGCAAGGCGCGCGTTCGCCGGGGCCGGTCCCTCGACAACGCACAACGCCGCGGCTGGCCCGGCAGAGGCCCGCCTGCGGCATCGCGTCCGCTCAGCGCTCGCTGTGCCTGCGCGGACACCCCTTGCGGGCGAACTCTCTGGGGGCTCTGGGTGAGGCTTTCGGAGCTTCTAGAGGGCTCCGATGAGTATTGTGCCCGTTGCGCCCCATGAGGGAAAATGGGGGGCTTCCCCGCCGGAGTCACGCGTCCATGGGCCATCGCCTATCGAAGATCTACACCCGGACCGGCGACGCCGGCACCACGGGCTTGGGCGACGGCAGCCGGACGGACAAGGATTCCCCGCGGGTCGAGGCCTACGGCACCGTGGACGAGCTCAATGCCGTCGTCGGCATGCTGCTCGCCCATGACTTGCCGGACGGGGTCGCCGGCGCACTCGTCGAGGTGCAGCACCGGTTGTTCGATCTCGGTGGCGAGTTGTGCGTGCCGGGGCACAGCGCGATCGTGGCCGAACAGGTCGAGTTCCTCGAGCGTGTGCTCGACGAGCACAACGAGACCCTGCCCCCGCTCAAGGAGTTCATCCTGCCCGGGGGCGGTCCCGCAGCCGGGGTGTGTCACCTCGCGCGTACCGTCTGCCGGCGCGCCGAGCGCCATGTGCTGACACTCGCCCGGTCCGAATCGGTGAATCCGCTCGGATTGACCTATCTGAACCGTCTGTCCGACCTGCTGTTCGTCTTGGGGCGCGTGCTCGCGCGCCACGAGGGCGGCAGCGAGGTCCTCTGGCA
Organism: uncultured Ectothiorhodospiraceae bacterium; assembly: GCA_964625925.1. Lineage (GTDB taxonomy): Bacteria > Pseudomonadota > Gammaproteobacteria > XJ16 > Halofilaceae > Halofilum. Next base: position 2,210 of record CAZVBX010000109.1, read on the forward strand.
ACGCGACCGTCAGGCGGATTCGTAGATCGGACTTGCGTCCGACCGCGTTGCGCCCGGCCGGTGGGGCGCTAGCGCGATCTACGCTACACGCCCTCTGCGGAGGGTCTGGACCGCTCCGAACGGGCGCCTTACGGCGGTGCCGCTGATCGCGTAGACTCGGCGGGCTCTGCGCCCGCCTGCCACATCGTTATCAATCGCCCATGAACGCGCTGTCGATCCGCAACCTGCAAAAGACCTACCCCAACGGCGTCGCCGCCGTGCGGGGCATCGATCTCGAGGTCGCCGAGGGCGATTTCTTCGCACTGCTCGGACCGAATGGAGCGGGCAAGTCGACCGTGATCGGGATCGCCTCGTCGCTGGTGAACAAGAGCGCTGGCAATGTCGCGATCTTCGGCCACGACCTCGACCGCGATACCGCGGCGGCCAAGGCCAGCATCGGGCTCGTGCCGCAGGAGTTCAACTTCAACCAGTTCGAGACGGTCCTGCAGATCGTGCTCAATCAGGCCGGCTATTACGGCATTGCCCGGCGGGTGGCGCGCGAGCGGGCCGAGAAGTATCTCAAGCAGCTGGGCCTGTGGGAGAAGCGCGACGTCGTCTCGCGCGAGCTATCCGGCGGCATGAAGCGCCGCCTGCTCATCGCGCGGGCGCTGATCCACGAGCCCAAGCTGCTCATCCTGGACGAGCCGACCGCGGGCGTGGACATCGAGATCCGCCGCTCGATGTGGCGCTTTCTCGAGGAGATTAACCGCAGCGGCATCTCGATCATCCTGACCACGCACTATCTCGAGGAGGCCGAGACCCTGTGCCGCACCGTGGCGGTGATCAACCACGGCGAGATCGTCGAATACGGGACGGTGCAGCAGCTGGTGCACAAGCTCAACCGCGAGACTTTCGTGCTGGCGGTCAGCGGCGACATCCATTCCTTGCGGCCGATCGATGGCTACGCCATGACGCCGCGCGCCGACGGTGCGCTCGAGGTCGAGGTGCCCAAGGACGCCGGCATCAATCGCCTTTTCCGCGAGCTGTCCGGGCAGGGCATCGAGGTGCATTCGATGCGCAACAAAACCAATCGGCTGGAGGAATTCTTCATGCGCCTGGTCGAGGAACAGCGGAGGGATGTGGCGTGAGCTACGCGGAAGCCGGCATCCCCGGTCCCTGGCGCCGCAACTGGGTGGCCTTCAGCACCATCGTGATCAAGGAGGTCACGCGCTTTTCGCGCATCTGGGTGCAGACCATCCTGCCGTCGGCGATCACGACGGGGCTGTACCTGCTGATCTTCGGCAGCCTGATCGGCCAGCGCATCGGGCCGATGGAGGGCATCACGTACATGGACTACATCGTCCCGGGCGTGATCATGCTGTCGATCATCACCAACTCGTACAACAACGTGGTGTCGTCGTTCTACGGCACCAAGTTCCAGCGCCATATCGAGGAGCTGCTGGTCGCGCCCGTGCCCAACTGGCTGATCCTCGCCGGCTACGTCGTCGGCGGTGTGGCGCGCGGCGTCACCGTCGGCATTCTAGTGACCATCGTGGCCGCGCTGTTCACCGAGCTCGAGTTCGCGCACCCCTTCCTGGTGCTGCTCGTGGCGGTTCTCACCGCGACGGTGTTCGCGACCGGCGGGCTCATCAATGCCATTTTCGCGCGCAGCTTCGACGACATCTCGATCGTGCCGACGTTCGTGCTGACGCCGCTGACCTATCTCGGTGGGGTGTTCTACTCCATCTCGCTGCTGGCGCCGATCTGGCAGACGGCCTCGCTGGCCAATCCGATCCTGTACATGGTCAACGCCTTCCGTTACGGCTTTCTGGGCGTCTCGGACATCCACGTGGGCGTGGCCTTCGGCATCATCGTCGCATTCATCGTGGTGCTCGGTGGGGGCGCCTTGGTGCTGCTCAATCGCGGCACGGGAATCAAAAGCTAATGACGAGAGCGAAGGGCAGCCGCGCCAAGCCGCGCATGGCGGATCTGGTCGATCCGCACGAGCTCTACCAGCAGTCGGTCCAGGGGGTCGAGTTCGAGCTCGATTTCGTGCAGGACACCTTCCAGGCGATCCGTGGGCGCAAACCCGAGGCGATCCGCGAGGATTTCTGCGGCACCGCGCTGTCCGCCTGCGAGTGGGTGCGCCGGGATCGCCGCAACCGGGCCGTGGGCGTCGACAACGATCCCGACGTGCTCGCTTGGGGCTACGAGCACAACGTGGCGCCACTGAGCCAGGCGCAGAAGGGGCGAATCGAGCTGCTGCCCGAGGACGTGCTGACGGTCGACGCGGGTCAGTTCGACGTCGTCCAGGCGTTCAATTTCAGCTACTGGCTATTCCAGGAGCGCGCCACCCTCAAGCGGTATTTCGAGCGCATCCGGGAAACGCTGGTCGACGACGGCGTCGCGTTTTTCGACGCCTTCGGCGGCTACGAGGCGCATCGCTGCCAGCGCGAGAAGACCGAGCTCGACGGCTTCACCTATATCTGGGAGCAGGCCGCCTACAACCCGCTGGCCGCGGAGATGGTCTGCTACATCCATTTCCGCTTCCCGGACGGCTCGCGCATCAACCGCGCTTTCAGCTACTGCTGGCGGCTCTGGGGCGCCAAAGAGCTGCGCGAGCTGCTGGCCGAGGTCGGCTTCTCCCGCACGCGCATGTACGTGCAGGCCTTCGACGACGAGACCGACGAACCCATAGACCGCTTCGACGAAACCGAAGAGATCCCCGACTACGCCTCCTGGATCGCCTACCTCGTCGCGGAGAAGTAGCCTTTTAGAATCACTAAATGAACACCAGATGAACACAAGATACCGGGTCCGTTCACGCGCCTCGCTGCGGACGGTAGCTTGCCTCCTTCTCCCTATTTTGTGTTTATTTAGTGTCCATTTAGTGGTTCTTCCATCCTCATGAATGCAATTTCTCGCTGAACGGCTGGCTAATGTAATGCTCGACCGCAGACTCAGCGTGGCGCCAATGATGGACTGCACGGACCGGCACGACCGGTATCTGCTGCGGCTGATCTCGCGGCGCACGCTGCTGTATACGGAGATGATCACGGCCAACGCGCTGATGCACGGCGATCCGGCGCGCCTGCTGGCGTACGATCCGTTCGAGCATCCGCTGGCGCTGCAGGTCGGCGGCAGCGAGCGCGGCCCCATGGTCGCTGCTGCGCGCCTGGCCGAGGATTACGGATTCGCCGAGGTCAACATCAATGTCGGTTGCCCGAGTGAACGCGTGCAGAACGGCGCCTTCGGTGCTTGCCTGATGGCCGAGCCGGAGACGGTGGCCGAATGCGTGGCCGCGATGAAGGACGCGGTGTCCATCCCCGTCACGGTCAAGACCCGCATCGGTATCGACGATGCCGATCCGGAGACGCAACTGTCGGCGTTCACGCGGGCGGTCGCCGCGGCGGGCGTCGACGCCCTGGTCGTGCATGCACGCAAGGCCTGGCTGCGCGGCCTGTCGCCCAAGGAAAACCGCGACGTGCCGCCGCTGGACTACGAGCGCGTGTACCGGCTCAAGCGCGCATGGCCGTCACTGCCGGTGGTCCTCAACGGCGGGATTCACGGCTTGGACGAGGCGCTGGCCCACTTGGCGTACGTCGACGGCTGCATGCTCGGCCGGGCGCCGTATCGGGCGCCGTACCTGCTGGCCGATGCCGATGCGCGCGTTTGGGGCGATACCGCAGCGCCGCGCAGCCGCGGCCAGGTGGTGGCCGATTATCTGGCGTACATTCGGGCGCGTCAGCGCGAGGGCGTGCCGCTGCACCACATCACCCGGCACATGAGCGGTCTGTTCCAGGGATGCCCAGGGGCCCGCAAATGGCGTCGCGCATTGGCGGCGGCTCGGGATCCGGAGGACATCGCCCGTGCCGCGGGCCACGTTCGTCAGGGGGACGAGGCGTCCGCGCCGGGTGATGTCCATGGGCCGCGGAATCGGGCGCGCGCACCCGAGGTGAGCCACCCAGCGTAGCCGGGTATCATGGCGCTCATGCGCCGGGCGGGAAACCGCGCGATTGCGCCGGGGCGGTTGCCTTGGCGGCCAAGCTCGGCATATCCTGCAGTCGAGCATGAAGGAGCGACCCATGAACGATCCGGCGGATCGCCGTGCCCACCCTCGCGTGAACATCGACGCTGACGTGCGCGTGCGTGTGTCGGGCGCGGAGGGTCAGGGTGTGGCGTGTCGCATGCGGGACGCCAGCCAGGGCGGCGTGTCCGTGATCACCGAGGAAGCGCCGCAGACCGATCGTATCTGGGTGGATATCCTGACGCCCTCGGGCGAGCCCGTGGGCGATCCGCTGCAGGCACACGTCCTGCGCGTGGATCCGCGTCCGGAAGGCGGCTACCGCGTGGCCTGCTCCTTCGAGCCTCCGACGGCGTAGCTCCGCATTCCGCTCCCCGGCCGCACACCTTCAGTGTGCGGCTGCTCCCGCACGGTAACCGGCACGAAGCCGCCGGCCGGCGCCGCCTCGATCGGCTCGACGCGCCCGGCCATGTACGCCGTCGTGCGCACGGCGCCCATCGGATGCCGCCATGTTGAGCTATCACCGGACCGAGAATCCCGCCGTCCGCACCGATGCCGGCAATCTCGTCCGCATGCTCGGGTTCCTGCGGCCCTGGCGGGGCCGGATCGCGGTCGCACTGGCCTGCCTGATCCTGGCCAAGCTCGCGGTGGTGGCGGTCCCGTGGCTGCTCAAGCAGGTGGTCGATGCCCTCGAGACCGGTGACGTCGCGCTGACAGTGCCGCTGGCGCTGCTCGCCGCCTACGGCGCCCTGCGCCTCGCCAATGCCGGGCTGTCCGAGCTGCGCGACGGCCTGTTCGCCCGTGTGCGCTACTCGGCCATGCACCGGCTGTCGAACACTGTGCTGTCGCACCTGCACGATCTGTCGCTGGCTTACCACCTGGAGCGGCGCACGGGCGCGGTGTCGCGCGACCTGGCGCGCGGCACGCAAAGCGTCAGCAGCATCCTGAACACCCTGGTGCTCAATCTCGTGCCGACCGCGGCGGAGGCGCTGATGGTCGCCGGCATCCTGCTGGCGAGCTACAGCTGGACCTTTGCCGCGACCACGCTCGCCGCGCTGGTGGTCTATGTCGCGTTCACGCTGGCGGTCACCGAGTGGCGCATGGAATACCGTCACCGCATGAACCGGCTGGAGTCCGAGGCCAACGACCGCGCCGTCGACAGCCTGCTCAACTACGAGACGGTCAAGTATTTCAACAACGAGGCCCACGAGCTGCGTACGTACGACCGGACGCTGGACGACTGGACCGACGCCGCGGTCACCACGCAGGTCTCGATGGGGGCGCTCAACTTCGGGCAGGGTGCGATCGTCGCCCTGGCGGTGACGGCGATCATGATCCAGGCGGCCTGGGGCGTCGCCAGCGGCGCCATGACCATCGGCGATCTGGTCATGGTCAACGGGCTATTGCTGCAGTTGTTCGTGCCGCTCAATGCGCTCGGCAGCATCTATCGCCAGCTCAAGTATGCCCTGGCCGACATGGATCTCGTATTCCGGCTGCTCGACACGGCGCCGGGCGTGACCGATCGGGAGGACGCGCAGGCGCTGAGCGTCACGCGTGGCCACGTCCGCTTCGAGGCGGTCCGTTTCGGTTACCACCGCGAGCGGCCGACGCTCGAGGAGGTCGATTTCGAGATCGTCCCGGGGCGCAAGGTTGCCGTGGTCGGTCCTTCGGGTGCGGGAAAGTCCACCATCGCGCGGCTGCTATTCCGCTTCTGGGACCCCGATCGCGGCCGGGTCACGATCGACGGGCAGGATCTTCGCGCCTGCACACAGGCGAGCGTGCGGGCGGCGATCGGCATCGTTCCCCAGGACACGGTCCTGTTCAACGATACGCTCGCCTACAACATCGGCTATGCGCGTTTGAATGCGAGCCGCGCCGAGATCGAAGAGGCTGCGCGCCTGGCCGATCTGCACGACTTCATCGCGCGTCTGCCGGACGGCTATGACACCATGGTCGGCGAACGCGGGCTGAAACTGTCCGGCGGCGAGAAACAGCGCGTGGCCATCGCCCGTGTGATCCTCAAGCGCCCGCCCATCCTGGTATTCGACGAGGCCACCTCGAGCCTGGACTCGCGCTCCGAAGGGGCGATCCTGAGCGCCCTGGAGCGCGTGGCGCGCGACACCACCACCCTCGCCATCGCCCACCGGCTGTCGACCGTGGCCGACGCCGACGAGATCCTCGTGCTCGATCAAGGCCGTATCGCCGAACGCGGCGACCACGCCGGCCTCCTCGCCGCCGGGGGCCTCTATGCCCACATGTGGCGCCTCCAACAAGCCGAACGCGCCGCCGAAGCGGACGAGGACCAGGAAGTCCGCTCATCCGTTGCGCCCGCTTCCTCGCGCTAGTGGGCCATGCGGGTATTTCGGTAACGCGCTGAGCGGACATGGCGCTTCAGC
>CAZVBX010000110.1:0-8488 GCA_964625925.1 uncultured Ectothiorhodospiraceae bacterium
GGCAAGATCGCCAAGCAGGTGTTCGAGGCCATGGTCGAAGGCGAGGGCAGCGCCGATGAGGTGATCGAGGCCAAGGGCCTCAAGCAGATCACCGATACCGGCGAGATCGAGCGTATGATCGACGGAATCATCGAGGCCAATCCGGACAACGTGGCGCAGTACCGCGGCGGCAAGGACAAGCTGCTGGGCTGGTTCGTCGGCCAGGTGATGAAGGCCTCCGGCGGCAAGGCCAATCCGGATCAGGTCAACAAGCTCCTCAAGCAAAAGCTCGACGGCTGAGTTGGCGCGGCAGCGCTTGGCTCGGCGCGCGCCGGCGATACAATTGGGGTCGTCGGCGCGCACGTGTCGACATCCTGGGCGGGGTCGCGCGGAACGCCGCGGATCCGGCTGGCGTGTGGAGCAACCAAGCGGACCAGAGGTTCTCCGGCCATGAATGTCAGCCTGACGCAGCGTGAATACCGATTGCTGCTGGACCTGTTGCTCGCCTCGGACTGGGTCATCCACGGCCATCGCCGGGAGGAGCCCGAGGAGGCCGAGCCCTACCGCATGGTGATCCAGAAATTCCTCTCCCTGGCCAAGGACGCCGGCCTCGAGGACCTGGTCGAGATCGATTCCGAGCACAACCAGTACCGCCCGACGGAAAAGCTCGAGCGCGAGACCGCGGCCTGGAAGCTGCTGGACGAATACGACGACCTGTTGTTCTGGGAGGAACTCATCGTCCGCCTGGCCGAGCGCGACGTGGTCGAGATGCCCGGTAAGTCCGATGTCGCGGACATGTCCGGCGAGGACTACGATCGCTTGGCCGCTCCGTTGGAAGAAAAATATGCCGGCGAGTTCTTCGAGCACGGCCTCAATCGGTTGAAGCTGCGCGAGAGCTGAGCGCCGCCGGCGCCGAACACGCAGAAGGGGAGGAAGGCCGATGGTCCGACGATTCGGTTGGGGCAGCGTCGCCCTGCGGTTCGCCCTGGCCCTGGCCGTGGTCGGGGTGTCGTGGAACCCGAGCGGCACCTCCTTCTGGCACTGGGCGACCGCCGCGCCGATGGAATTCACCCCGGCGAAGGGCATCGTCGCCGTGATCCTCCTGATCGGCTGGGTAGTGCTGCTGCGCGCGACCCTGCGCTCGCTCGGCGGCGCCGGTATGCTGCTCGCGGGCGCCCTGTTCGCCTGCCTCTTCTGGGGCCTGCTCTACTGGGGCCTTCTGCCCGCGGACAACGTCGCCGTGCTGCAATGGCTCGGCGTGCTACTGATCGTGTTCATTCTGACCGCCGGCGTCTGCTGGTCTCACATCCGCCGCCGCCTCTCCGGCCAGTACGACATGGACGACGTCGACCAGCCGTGACGTTTCTCCGTGGTCGAGGAACCACGGATGAACACCGATGACCACGGATAGTGAGGCGATCCCGGCTTGGACTCGGGGCGCGCGTTCCTGCCCGCCTCAAGAAGAACCACGATCAAGAAGAACCACGAGAAGAACCACGACGAATGGACACGAAAAATTCGCTCCCGGCGAATTCTTCGTGTTCATTCGTGGTTCCTATCCGCGCCTGAACGCCAAGGCAAAGCGCGGCAGGCCGGCCAGGTCGGCGCGGGACTCGGTGGCATGCCAGCCTGCCTCGGTGAGGACGGCGGCCACCGCTTCGGCCTGATCGGCGCCGTGCTCCAGGGCGAGCAGGCCGCCGGCGACGAGCCCGGCGCCCGCTCGTTCGGCCAGGGCGCGGACGGCGTCGAGGCCGTCGGGGCCGCCGTCGAGGGCGCTGCGCGGCTCGTAGCGGGCGTCGCCCTCGGTCAGATGCGGGTCGTCCGAGCGCACGTAGGGCGGATTGGACACGATCGCGTCGAAGCGGTGTCCGGCCACCGGGGTGAGCCATTCGCCGGCTAGGAACTCGACCGCGGCGCCGAGCCGGTCGGCATTGTGGCGGGCCAGGGCGAGCGCCGCGTCCGAGCGCTCGACCGCAACCACCTGTGCATCGGGGCGCTCGCGCGCCAATGCGATCGCGACACAGCCGCTGCCGGTGCCGAGGTCGAGGATCGAAGGCGCGATCGCTTCGCGTGCGGACAGGTGCGCGCGGGCGATCTCGACCAGGCCCTCGGTCTCGGGGCGGGGGACGAGCACCTCCGGTCCGACCTCGAATTCCAGCGACCAGAACTCGCGCCGGCCGAGCAGATACGCCACGGGCTCACCGGCGCCGCGGCGACGGATCAGCGCCTCGAAGCGCGCCCGCGCGTCGGGCGGCAGCACATCATCGGGCCAGGCGTGGAGATGACTGCGGGAACGGCCGAGGGCGTGCGCCAGCAGCAGCTCGGCGTCGAGCGCGGGGGTGGGCGAGTGCGTCAGGCGGGCCCGTGCTGCCGTCAGTGCCGCCCGCAGTGATTCGCTGTTCGGGGTCATTCCTCGCTGGCGAGCTGGGCGAGCTGATCCGCCTGGTGCTCGCTCCATAGTGGCTCGACCACCTGGTCCAGATCGCCGCCGAGCACGTCCTCGAGTCGGTACAGGGTCAGATTCACCCGGTGGTCTGTGATGCGCCCCTGGGGGAAGTTGTAGGTGCGGATGCGCTCGGAGCGGTCGCCCGAGCCGACCTGCAGCCGGCGCTCGGACTCCTGCTCGGCCGTCTGCTCGGCCTCGCGCTCGGCCGTGAGTCGTGCCTGCAGGAAGGCCAGGGCCTTGGCCCGGTTCTTGTGCTGCGAGCGCTCGTCCTGGCATTCGACCACGATGCCGCTGGGCAGATGGGTCATGCGCACAGCCGAATCGGTCTTGTTGACGTGCTGGCCGCCGGCGCCGGCTGCGCGGAAGGTGTCGATGCGCAGGTCCTTGGGCTCGACCTCGACCTGCTCGACCGCTTCGGGCACGGGCAGCACCGCGACCGTCGCGGCCGAGGTGTGGATCCGCCCCTGCGACTCGGTCTCGGGCACGCGCTGCACGCGGTGCGCGCCCGACTCGAACTTCAGGTGCGAGAACACGCTGCGGCCGGAGACGCGCGCGACCAGTTCCTTGTAGCCGCCGTGCTCGCCCTCGCTGGCGGAGACCAGTTCGAACGCCCAGCCCTTGCGCTCGCCGTAGCGCAGGTACATGCGGTAGAGATCGCCGGCGAACAGCGCGGCCTCGTCGCCGCCGGTGCCGGCGCGGATCTCCAAATAGATATCGGCGCCATCGCGCGGGTCGCGCGGCAGCAGCATTCGCTGTAGCTCCGCCTCCAGTTCCTCGATGCGGGCCTCGCTGGCGGCGACCTCGTCCTCGGCCAGCGTGCGCATCTCGCTGTCGCCTTCGGCGAGCATCTCGCGCGCCGAGGCGAGATCGGACTGGGCCTGGCGCCAGTCGCTGAAGTGCTTGACCAGTTCGCTGGTCTGGGCGTACTCCTGCGACAAGGCCCGAAAGCGGGCGTGATCGCCGATGACCTCGGGGTCGGCCAGCAGGCGCTCGATTTCCTCGTGGCGCTCGCAGACCTGCTCGAGTCGTTGGCGGATGGACTCCTTCATGCGCTGGCGTCCTCGTCCAGGTCGAATAGCTCGCGGGCGGCCTCGACCAGCTCGGCACGCTCGTCCCGGCCGGCATGGCGAATGGCGACGGTGGGATTGTGGATCAGCCGCGTGGTCAGCGTATGCGCCAGGAACTGCAGCGCATCCTCGGGCGGGCGGCCCTGCTCCAGCATGCGCTGCGCCTGGTCCAGCGTGCGCCGCCGGATGTCTTCGGCCTGGCGCCGGAAATCGCGGATCGTGCCGACCGTGTCGAGGGAGCGCTGCCAGGCGAGAAAATCGTCCACCCGCTCGGCAACGATGCTCTCGGCGTCGCCAGCCGCCTCCTGGCGCGCCGCGATATTGTCTGCGATCACGCCCTGGAGATCGTCGACGGTGTACAGGTAGACGTCGCTCAAGCGTCCGATTTCCGGCTCAATGTCGCGCGGCACCGCGATGTCGACCATGAACATGGGCCGGTGCCGCCGCTGGCGCAGGGCGTGCTCGACGGCCCCTTTGCCGAGTATGGGCAGCGTGCTGGCCGTCGAGGCGATCACGATGTCGGCCTCGTGCAGGACGTCGCCGAGGCGCGCGAGCGCCAGTCCGCGCCCGCCGAGCGGCTCGGCGACGCGGTCGGCGCGCTGCGGATCGCGATTGGCCACGATCAGCGACTCGACGCCCGCGCCGCGCAGATGGCGCGCCGCGAGCTCGATCATGTCGCCGGCCCCGATCATGAGCGCGGTCAGCGGGCGCAGGTCGCCGAAGATCTGCTTGGCCAAGGTGATTGCGGCCGAGGCCACCGATACCGGACTCGAGCCGATATCCGTCTGCGTGCGGACGTCCTTGGCGACCGCGAAGGCGTGCTGGAAGAGCCGATCCAGCTCCGGGCCCGCGGCGCCGTTGGCGATGGCGGCGCGCCACGCATCCTTGAGCTGCCCGGCGATCTGCGGCTCGCCCAGGATCATGGAGTCGAGACCGCAAGCGACGCGCAGCACGTGGCGCACCGCGTCGGCGTCCCAATGTCGATAGAGCGAGCCCGAGATCTCCGTCTCGTCGAGCCCGTGCCACTGCCGGAACCAGGCCTCGACCGTGCGCTCACGCTCGGGACTGTCCAGCACGCAATAGATTTCGGTACGATTGCAGGTGGATACGATCACGCCCCCGTCGGTGCCGGAGAGTTCCGCGAGCCCGGCGAGCGCGCGATCGAGGTCGGCCGGCTCGAATACGACGCGCTCGCGGATTTCAACCGGCGCGGTCGTATGGTTCAGACCGAGAGTCAGGAGCGGCATCGTGGGCGGGGGGAGGCGACAAACACGCAATTCTCTTCCATTGCCCGGGGCGTGACAACCGGTTGCGCCGCGGGTCGCGACAACCGGGGCCGAAACGGCGGGCCCGGGTGCATGCGCAAGCCCCAACGTCGTCGCGGTCGCTTGCCGCGACCGATCGGATACTCGCGCGGTAGGGCCGCCTTGCCGATCGATCGGGCTTGCATGGCCGTTCCCCCCCGGACGAGGATCATGATCCGACGTACCCACGCTTTCCTATTCGCAGCGCTCGCCGCCGCCAGCCTGGCCGGTTGCGGCACCTCGCCCGAACGCCCGCCGCCGGCCGAGCAGACGGCGGACGAACCCGAGGCACCCCGCGCTCGAACGCTCGACCCCTCGATGGCCGAACTCGACCTCCCCCAACTCGAGTTGGTCCCGCGCCCGACCCCGCCCGCACCGGGACTGAGCGGTGACGAACTCTTCCGCCTGTTGGTGGCGGACTTGGCCGGCCGCGGCGGTGACGCCGAGACCGCCCTGCAACAGTACCTCGATGCGGCGCGCGCGGGGCGCGATCCGCGCATCGCCCAGCGCGCCACCCGTCTCGCGCTCCACGTGGGCGATACCGCCGCCGCGCTGGAGGCGGCGCAGCGCTGGGCCCAGCTCGATCCGGACAGCAAGGACGCGCATGCCGTGCTGGCGCGATTGTGGCTCCGGCGGGATCAGCCCGATCGGGCGGAGCGAGCGTTGCGGCGCGTGGTCGATCTCACCGAGGGCGGTACCGCGGCCGGCTTGCAGGAGGTCGCGTCGCTGGTGGGCGCGAGCGAGCATCCGGACACGGCGCGCACCGTCATGCAGGCGTTCGCGGACGAGCACCCCGACACGGCGATCGTCCATTATGCCCTGGGAGATCTGGCGGCGCGGACGGGCGAGCCGCAGCAGGCCCTGGCCGCGCTCGAGCGGGCGCTGCAACTAGAGCCTCACCATCCCGATGCGCTCGTCCTGCGCGCCCGCATTCTGATCGGGCAGGATCGGGCCGAGGAGGCCTTCGAGCAGTTGCGGGCGGCCTATCGCGAGCGCCCGGCCGACCGCGACCTGGCGCTCGGCTACGTCAAACTGCTGGTGGAGTCGGGGCGCCACCAGCGAGCCAAGCGTGAGATGCAGCAGGTGCACGAGCGCTTCGGCGAGGATCCGTTCGCCGTGCGTACGCTCGCGCTATTGGCCATGCAGGCGGAGAACTGGGAGCACGCCAGGCTCTATCTCGAGCGCCTAGTGGCGATGAACGCACGCACCTCGATGGCCCGCTACTATCTCGGACGCATCGCGGAACAGGAGGGCGACTGCACCCGTGCGTTGCGTCATTACGTCAAGGTGGGGCGCGGCGAGCACCGCTTCGACGCGGAGCTGCGTTCCGCAGTATGCATGGCCGAAGTCGGCCGTACCGACGAGGCGCGTCTGCACCTCGAACGGATGCAGGCGCGGTATCAATCCACCGACGCGGCGGCGCGGATCGCGCTCACGCATGCGCGTATCGAGCGCCGCGGCGGGAATACCGAGCGTGCCCTGGAGCTGCTCGGACAGGCACTGGAACGCCAGGGCGACGATCACGACTTGCGCTACGCCCGCGCGCTGACGGCGGCGGAGGCGGATCGCTTCGAGCTCGCGCGGCGCGACCTCAACGCCATCCTCGAGCAGAACCCCGACGACGCCCGCGCGCTCAACGCCCTCGGCTATATGCTCGCGGACCGCGGGGTCGAACTCGAGCGCGCCCGCACGCTGATCGAGCGTGCGCTCGAGCACCAGCCGGACGATCCGGCTACCCTCGACAGCATGGGATGGGTGCTGTTTCGCCAGGGCCGGCCCGATGAGGCCCTGGACTATCTGCAGCGCGCCTACGATCTGCAGCCCGGCCCGGAAATCGCGGCCCATCTGGGCGAGGTCCTGTGGAGTCTCGGCCGCCGCGCGGACGCGCGCAGCGTGTGGCAGCGCGCGCGCGAGCAGGGAGCGGAAAACAGCGAGGTGCTCGAGCGCACCACGCAGCGGCTCGACCAGTGAGCGATCCCGGTCACACGGGGCCGCCCGCCCACCGCGCGTCGTGGTATGTGCTCGGTCCGCTCGCACTGCTGCTCGCCCTGGCCGGTTGCGCCATCGAACCGCGGCCGGTGCCGGACGAACGCAGGCAGGCCTGGGAGGCGCTGCGCACGCAGCTCGAGGAGCTGGACCACTGGCGCGCGGAGGGCCGGCTGGTCGTGCGTCAGGGGCGGGACGGCTCGCCCGCCCACTTCACCTGGATCGAACGATCCGACGGCAGTTTCGACCTGCGGTTGTCCGGCCCGTGGGGGCAGGGCGCGGCGCGGCTCAGGGGCGGCCGCGGGGGCGCCGTGTTGGTCACCGCCGACGAGCTACGCTATACGGCAAGAGATGCCCAGCGACTGCTGGCGCGGGTGTACGACTGGAATATCCCGGTCACGGGTCTGCGCCAATGGCTCATCGGACTGCCCGGTCCCGAGGCGGATTACACGCTCGACCGCTTTGGGCGGTTGGAGATGCTCGACTGGCGCAACTGGCACATCGAATACGGCCGCTACCGTCTGAGCGACGAAGGTCTCGACATGCCGGCGGTATTGACTGCCACCCGCGCCGGAGGCGACAGCGAGATCCGAGTCGCGATCCAGTCCTGGCGGGTATCGCCGGACACGCCACAGGAGTCGCCGCGGTCGCCCGTGCCGCTGATGGGCGGCGGCGACTGATACCCCGCACCACTTGACCGACGGGGACGATGGCCATGTGGAGTTGCGGTTGGCCCGCGCCAGCGAAGGTGAATCTGTTCCTGCACATCACCGGGCGTCGGGCGGACGGGCGTCACGAGCTGCAGACCCTGTTCCAGTTCCTCGACTATGGCGACGGACTGGCCTTCCGCGTCCGTGAGGACGGCGCCATCCGGCGCCGGTTCGGCGCCGCTGACGTCGACGTGAGCAGCGATCTCGCCGTGCGCGCGGCGGAGCGCCTGCAAGCGGCGGCGGGAACGTCGGCGGGCGCGGACATCGGCGTGACCAAGCGCCTGCCGGCCGGCGGCGGCGTCGGTGGCGGCAGCTCCGATGCGGCGACCACGCTGATTGCGCTCAACCACTTGTGGCAGACGGGGCTGTACCCGCGCCAGCTCGCCGGTCTGGCGCTGGAGCTGGGCGCCGACGTGCCCGTGTTCGTGCGCGGCCAATCCGCCTGGGCCGAAGGGATAGGGGAGCGGCTCACGCCGGTCGAGCCGCGCGAGTCGTGGTACTTGGTGATCGTGCCGCCGGTCAGCGTCGCGACGGGGGAGATCTTCGAAGCCCCTGAATTGACACGGGATTGCCCCCCCATCACAATGCACGACTTTCTTTCGCGGGGCGCCGACAACGTCTGCGAAGGTCCGGTCCGGCGCCGCTATCCCGCTGTCGCCCAGGCGCTGGATTGGCTCGCCGTGCGTGGCACTACGCCGCGGCTGTCGGGCACCGGCGCTTGTGTTTTCGGCGCGTTCGCCGAAGAATCGGTGGCGCGGACCACGCGAGCGGATCTGCCGCGCGCATGGCGCGGATTCGTCGCTCGCGGCCGCAATCGCTCACCGCTCGCCGCCCGGATCGCCGCATTGACCGAGCATTAGCAGGCTACAAGCGGACGTGCGTCAGCCAACGGGCCGCACGCGACCGGCGAGCGATGGAACGCTAGAATTGGCACGAAATTGGGTCGTAGCCAAGTGGTAAGGCACCAGGTTTTGGTCCTGGCATTCGCAGGTTCGA
>CAZVBX010000111.1:0-8448 GCA_964625925.1 uncultured Ectothiorhodospiraceae bacterium
GCGATGCGGCCGACGCCCGCGCCCGGCAATCCGCCTACCGCGATCTCGGCTTCGAGCCGCTCACCCACGCGGGCGGCGACGTCCGCGCGCGCCTGCGCCAGTGGCTCGCCGAGGCGGAGCAGGCGCTGGCGCTGGCCGTCGGGGCGCGCCGATCGGCGCCGGTGCAGCTCAGCGGCGCCGTCGAGAGCCCCTGGGGCGCACTCGCGCCGACCGGCCGCCGCGAGCCCGCGCATGTCGATTTCGATTTCACCGGGCTGCTGGTCGGGCGCGAATGGCACGAGGCCTTGCTGATTCTCGCCAGCTTCGACGTGGCCGCGCTCGGGCGCATGATCCCGTGGCAGCCCAGCCTGATCCCGGGGACCCGCCGGGGTGACGCATGAGCGCGCTGCTGGCGTTCTTGGGGATGGTCTTGCTGCTGGCGCTCGGGACCTGGGCGACCGTGGTCTTGGATCGCATCGCGTTCACCGGCCTCGCGGACGGGGCCGGCCGCGCGGCGCTGGCTTTCCCCTTTCAGCGCGGCGCCAAGCTGCTGACCCAGCAGCAGAGCGCGACCGAGCGCCCCGATCCGATCAACTGGCCGCTGGCGCCGGCGCTCTACCTCGGCCTCGCGGGCGCCGGGCTGTCCGTCGTGCCGCTGGCGCCGGGCGTCGCGCTGGCTGATTTCGCGGCGGGGGTGGTGCTATGGGGCGCGGTCGAGGCGCTCACGGTCGTGGTCGTGTTCCTGCACGGCTGGTCGGCCAATTCGCAGTTGGCGCTGATTGGGGCGTACCGCTATGTCGCGATTGGCTTGCCCGTGATGCTGGTGAGCATGTTCGTGCTCATCGCCGCGGCGCTACCGGCCGAGTCGCTGTCGGTGTCCGCCATCGTCGAATCGCAGCGCGCCGGCTGGAACCTGCTGCGCCAGCCGCTCGGCGGGGTGCTGTTCGTCCTGCTCGGCCTGTCGATCAGCCTGCGCGGACCGTTCGATTACGCCGACTCGACGGACCTGGCGGGCGGCACGGCCACGGAGGTCTCCGGCGCCCACAGGCTCGCCTGGGAGATTGCGCGCATGGCGATCCTGGTCTCGTTCGCGGCGATGGCAAGCGCCGTCTTCCTGGGCGGCTACCTGGGGCCGCTGCTGCCGGGGCCGGTGTGGATGCTGGTGAAGACGCTGCTCGTGCTGGCCGTGATGGTGGCGGCCACGCACGCGCTCGCGCGCACGCCGCCGGCGCGCATGCTCACGCTGCTGTGGACGATGCTGCTGCCGCTCGCGTTCCTGGACTTGGTCGTGGTCGGCCTGGAGTTGTTGCTGTGAGCGCGGGTCAGCTCGTGTTCTTGTGGCTGTTCGGTGCGGCGGCGATCGTCAGTGGCGTGCAGGTGTTCCGCACCGATTCGATGGTGCGCGCCTCGTTCCTGCTGCTGCTGTCGTTCGTCGCCGTCGGCGTGATGATGCTGCTGCTCAATGCGCCGTACCTCGGCCTGGCGACGATCTTCATGATGGCCGTCGAGATGATGGTCATGGCCCTGTTCATGGTCATGTTCATGATGAACCCGGCCGGGCTCAATCCGATGATGATGGTGCACCAGCACCGCTTCGCCATCGGCGCCGGCGCCGTGGCCTTCGCCGCCCTGGGCGCGTTCGTGCTCACTGCCCGGTTCCCGCGCGATGCCGTCGAATCCGGCCGTCCGGTCATCCGCTCGCTCGGTCACGAGCTGCTCGGCGACTCCATGCTGATCTTCGAGACCGCCGGCGTGACCCTGCTCGCGGCCATGATCGGGGCGGTGATCCTGTCCAGCCGCAGCGGCCGCTACGGCCCGGCCGATGCCGGCTCGGCGCCGCCGGGACTGGAGCCGGGCGGAGCGCCAGCCGGTCGCGTGCCCGCGTCCGGCGGCGGGCATCACCACCATCATTAGGGAGTCCGCGTGACCCTGGTCAGCGTCCAGCTCATCGCCGCCGCCCTGATCGGCATCGGGCTCTACGGCGCGCTGTCGCAGCAGTCCTTCGTCATGCTGATGATGGGCCTCGAGCTGATGCTGAACGGCGTGATGCTCGCGGCGGTGGGATTCTGGTCGCTGGCCGCTGGCGGCGTGCCCGAGGGTCAGTTGCTCGCGATCGTCGCGATGGCGGTCATGGCCGTGGAGATGGCCATCGGCTTCGCGCTCGTCGTCGCCGTCTACCGCAAGCGCGAGGCCGACGTGACCGAGTCGCTGGAGACGCTCAAGCACTGAGCCCGGCGCGGCCGGGCGAGCCTGGGCTCACCGCCATCGGCTTCGACCGGACCCGATGGGGCCGCCACGTCCGCGGCTTGGCGGGCCCCGAAGGTCAGCAGGAGGGCAACGGAATGCCCGCCGATCCGCCGCCATGTCGTCGTAAGCGCCGTAGCCCGGATGAAGCGAAGCGGAATCCGGGATGTCTCGACACGCGCCCACACCAGTTCCTGGATTACGCCGGCGCGCCATCCAGGCTACGTGCGCCGAGCGCGGCTAGGCCTTCGACCCGCTGTGTAGGTCGAACTCCAGTCCGACCGATAACGCGCGATCCACGGCGAGCGCCGCGCCCGCACCGTAGGTCGGGCTTCAGCCCGACCCCCCGACGCCGGAACGGGGGCTCGCTAACGCAGCGCGCCCCTCGGCTCCAAGGGCACTAGGCGATGCTCTGGCTGCTGGCCCTCCTGCCGCTGGTCGGCGCCGCCGGGGTCGCGCTACGTCGCCCCGACGACCGGATTGCCCTCGCTCGCGCCGCCGGCGCAATCCTGGCACTCACGCTGCTGCTGACCCTGCTGGCGGTCGCCGGCGGCTGGAGCGGCTCGCTCGGCTGGGGCCCGGCGCTACACCTGCAGGCGCAACTGGTCCCGCTGTCGGCCCTGGTTGCGATCACGGTCCCCGCGGTCGCGCTGCCAATCGTCCTCTACGCCAGCGTGCACGAGCCCCGTGACGGCCTCACACGTTTGATCGCCCTGCTGCTCGCCTTCGTGGGCGCCATGGAGTTGCTGGTGATCGCCGCCGATCTACTGACATTGCTGATCGGCTGGGAGCTGGTTGGCGCCTGCTCCTGGGTGCTGATCGGTCACCAGTGGCGCAATGCCGCGAATCCGGCTGCGGCCCGCTTTGCCTTCACGGTCACCCGCCTGGGGGACCTGGGCCTCTTTGTCGCGGCGATGGCCGCGTTCGCGGCCACGGGGTCGTTCGCCTACGCCTCGCTGGGCCAACTCCCGGGACCGTTGCTCGGGCTCGTGGCCGCCGGGGTGGTGGTGTCCGCGGCGGCCAAATCGGGCCAGGTGCCGTTCGCCCCGTGGTTGTTCCGGGCGATGGCCGGACCGACCTCGGTCTCGGCCCTGCTCCACGCGGCCGCCATGGTGGCGGCCGGGGCCTTCCTGCTCGCGCGCCTGCAGCCGATGCTCGCGGGTGTGCCCTGGTTCGGCCCGGCGGCGATCGGGATCGGTCTCACCACGGCGCTGGCGGGCGGCGTCGTGGCCACGCTGCAGGCCGATGCCAAGAAGCTGCTCGCCGCGTCGACCTCGGCGCACTACGGGCTCATGTTCGTGGCCGTGGGAGCGGGCTACCCCGGGGTCGCCGTGCTGCACCTCGTCACGCACGCCGCCTTCAAGGCACTGCTTTTCCTCACGGCCGGCGTCGCCGGCGAGCGCAGGGGCAGCTTCCGGCTGAGCGGCGCGCCGTTCGGGCGCTCGCTGCCGTGGATCGGGGCGGCCAATGCCGTGGGCGCGCTGGCCCTGGCCGGCCTTCCGCCGCTCGGCGGCGCCTGGACCAAGGAGGCGGTCGTGGCCGCCGGCGGCCATGCCGGCCACGCGCTCGCCCTGGGCGTCATCCTGGCGGGCGGTCTGAGCGCGATCTATGCGGCGCGCATCCATTTACTGACGTGGAGCTCCGGATCCTCCGGCGGCGATGCCCAGCCCCCGCAGCCGCTCGAATATCTGTCCATCGCCGCGCTGGCGACGGCCACGCTGCTGCTGTCCGTGTTGGGGCTGCCGGGCGTGCACCACGCCGCGAGCCGGTGGCTCGCGCCCGGTCTGCCGCAGGCCGCCGCCTGGGAGTGGGCGCTCTCGCTGGCGATCGTGGTCGTCGCCCTCTATGCCGGATGGCTGCTGGTACGCCGGTATCCCGAGTTGGGCCAGGACGAGCCCGCGCGCTCGCTGTCCGACTGGCTGGGGTTGCCGGCGGCCATCCACGTCCTGGCGGCGCGGCCACTCGGGGCGCTCGCGCAGATCGCCGCCTGGCTCGACGACCGGGTCGTGGACGCCCTTCCGCGCGGCGGCGCCGCGTTCGGCCACGCGCTGGCGGCCCTGGGCAGTCGCTTTGGCGAGGTCCTGGCCGACGGATTGCCCGGCGCGCTGGCCCAGCTCGTGGGCCTGGGTGGGCTCGACGCGCGGCGCCTGCAAACGGGCATGAGCCAGCACTACTACGCCATGGTCGCGGCCGGGGCGGGCGTGCTCGTGTTGATCCTGCTGCTGGGGGCGCGATGAACCGATTCGCTTGGACCCTCCCGGGCTACACGAGCGGCCGATCCAGCGCCAGTCGGGACGCGGTGCGCGCGCCGGCGGCCGAAAATGACAGGGGCGGCCGGCCATGCTGACGCTCGCCATCCTCGTCCCCTTGATCGGCGCGGCGGCACTGGCAGGCTACCCCACAATGCGCGAGGCCGGCGCCCGGCGCGCCTCGGTGGCGATCGCGGCGGTTCCGCTGCTGTTGCTGATAGTGGTCTGGCTCGGCTTCGATACCGGCCCGAATGCACCGGCGTTCCAGTGGGTGGCCGAGGCGCCGTGGATCCCGTCGCTCGGCGTGGCCTGGCGCGTCGGCGTCGACGGCATTGCGCTGGCGCTGGCCACCATGAGCGCGCTGCTGTTCGTCGCCGCCATCGCCTGGCCGGCCGACACGCAAGGCCGCCCGCGTCAGTATTACGCTTGGCTGCTGTTTCTCGAGGGCGTGTCGCTGGGGGTGTTCCTCGTCCTCGATCTGCTGCTGTTCTACGTCTTCTTCGATCTGTCCCTGGTCGGGATGTATTTCCTGATCGGCCGCTGGGGCCACGGCGACGCCCGCGGGGCCGCGCTCAAGTTCTTCGTCTATACGCTCGCGGGCTCGCTGGCGATCCTGCTCGCCATCCTGGGGCTCTATCTCGGCACCGAGCCGCTGACCTTCGACATGCGCGCGCTCATCGCGAGCCAGCCGTTGGCGGGCACGGACCTGCGCGCAGCGGTCGTGCTGCTCGGCTTCGTGCTCGGCTTCGCCATCAAGACGCCGCTGTTCCCCGTGCACACCTGGCTGCCGCCGGCCCACGTGGACGCGCCGGCGCCGGCGTCGGCCATTCTGGCCGGCGTGCTGCTGAAGATGGGGACCTACGGCCTCGTCCGCATCCCGTATTCGATGATGCGCGAGACCTTTGCCCACTATGCGCTGGCGATCGCCATCCTCGCGCTGGTGTCGATCCTCTGGGGTGCGCTCGTGGCCATGGCGCAGCGCGACCTCAAGCGCCGCATCGCCTACACCTCGATCAACCACATGGGCTACACCGTGCTCGGGATCGCCGCGGCCGGCGCGATGCTGCAGGGCGAGGAGGCGGCACGCGCATTGGCGCTGACCGGCGCCACCGTCGAGATGGTCGCCCACGGGCTGATCACGGGCGCGCTGTTCCTCATCAGCGGCGCCTTCTGGCAGCGCACCGCCGACTACGACCTGGAATCCTACGGCGGGCTCACCGGGCCCGCGCCGCGGCTGGCGGGCACGACCACGCTGGCGGCGTTCGCCAGCCTGGGCCTGCCGGGGCTCGCCGGGTTCGTGGCCGAGTTCCAGATCTTCGTCGGGACGTTCGCGGTGTACCCGTGGCTGGCCGGCATCGGCCTGCTCGGCATCGTGATCACCGCGGCGCTGTTCCTGCAGATGCTGCAGCAGCTGTTCTCCGGCGAGTTGCCCGAGCGGCGCCGGTCCTTCCCCGATCTGCAGCGCGTCGAGTTCCGCGTGCTCGCTGTCCTGCTGGCGCTGGTCGTCATCATCGGGATCTATCCCACCTGGTTGTTGCGCCTGATCCATAGCGCGGCGCGCGGACTCGTCGGGGGCGTGTGAATGCCGGTTGGGGACATCGTGCCCGAGATCGCCGTGCTGCTCGCGGCCGTAGCCGTGCTGCTCGGCGCCGCGTTCATCCCGCATCGGCAGCACCGGCTCGGGGCACCGCTGGCGCTGATCGGCCTCGCTGCCGCAGCGCTACTGTGCGCGTCCCAGCTCGGCGGCAATCCGCGGCTGACGTTCTCGGGCGTCTGGGCGCTCGATCACGCCAGCATCTGGGCGCGCCTGCTGATCCTGGCCGCTACCGCGGTCGCGGTCCTGCTGACGCCCGGTTGGCTCGCCAGCGATCGGCGCCACGGCGAGTACTATGCCGTGCTGCTGCTGTCGGCGCTCGGCGCCATGGTCATCGCCGCGGCGACCGACACGATGGAGCTGGTCATGGGCGTGCTGCTGTCGTCGGTGACCGGCTACACCCTCGCGGCGTATCACCGCGACTGGGCGTTATCGGTCGAGGCCGGGATGAAGTACTTCCTCGTCGGTGCCCTCGCCAACACGCTGCTGCTGATCGGCGTGACGCTGTTGTTCGGGCTCTACGGCGCCACCGGTTACCGCGAGCTCGCGGGGGCGATCGCGGGCGGACCGTCGCAGGGGCTCGCGCTGTTGGCGCTGGCGCTCAGCGTGGTGGGCGTCGGCTTCAAGCTCGCGGCCGTGCCGGCCCACGCCTGGATGCCCGACGTCGCCGAGGGCGCGCCCGCGCCGTCGGTGGCCTTTCTGACCGTGGCCCCGAAGATCGGCGCGGCGATCGCGCTGGCGCGCCTGCTGGCGCTGTTCCCGCCCGAGGCGATCGCCTGGCGCCCGCTGGTCGCGGTGATCGCGGCCGCCACCATGACGCTTGGCAATCTCGCCGCGCTCTGGCAGTCGGACCTGCGGCGCCTGCTCGGCTGGTCGTCGGTGTCGCAGTCGGGCTACGCCCTGATGGCGGTCGCGGTGACCGGCGCCACGCCCTGGGCTCTGCCGGCGCTGGTGTTCTTCCTCGCCGGCTATGCCGTCGCCAATCTCGCCGCCTTCGCCGTCGTCACGCAGTTGCGCGGCCGTACGCAGATCGATCACTACCGCGGTCTCGGGGCAGCGCATCCGTGGGCGGCCGCGGTCCTGGCGCTGGCGCTGCTCTCGCTGGTGGGCATCCCGCCGCTCGCCGGGTTCGTGGGCAAGCTGACGCTGTTCGTGGCCGCGATCGACGGCGGTTACGGCTGGCTCGCCGTGGTCGCCGTGATCAACACGGTGGTGTCGCTGTTCTACTACCTGCGCGTGATCGCTCCCATGTACTTCGAGCCCCCGTCGGCGCAGGTCGCCGTGCTCGCACGCGGGGCAGCCAGCGGCATGCTGCTGGCGGGAACGGGCGTCGTCCTGCTCGGGCTGGCGGCGCAGGCGCTGCTGGCGCCGCTCGCCGGGGCGACTCTGCTGCCCTAGCGCTCGGAGGGTTGGGCGCTCTGTTCTTTGGTCGACGTGTGCGCGGCGCGGGCGTCGGCGACACGGGACATCTCGCGCGTGAGCCAGAAGCCCGCCCCGAGCAATATGGCACCGCCGTAGATCATGCTGGTCGCGGGGATCTCGTTGAAGATCAGGTAGCCGAGTGCCGACGCGACCACTGGCGACACGATGATGTCGACCAGCGAATACAGGTTCGCGCGGATGCTCTTGAGCACGATCGAGATGCCGAAGTAGGCGAAGGCCGTCGAGACGATGCCGAGGCAGGCCGCCCACAGGAAAACGGGCAAGTCGACGCCGAGCGCCGGGTACGCGATGGTCGCCGTGACCGCGCCAGGGCCGACGAGGAATAGGGCGGGGCTGAGCAGGATGGCGCCCGCCAGCATCGACCAAGCGATGTCATTACCGGTCTCGGTTTTGCCCTCGTGCCGCATGTAGGTGACCATCGCGGCGTAGATCGCGCCGTCGCCGAGGGCGATCAGGTTTCCCATCATGTGCCCGCCCTCGAGTGGTTTCGCGAGGACGATGCCGGTGATGGCGACGGCGAAGATCCAGATGTAGTTGCGGCGCGCCTTCTCGCTCAGGAACAGCCACGAGAAGAGGAACGTGAAGAACGGCGCGACGCTCCAGAAGATGACCACGTTGGCGATCGGGGCGAGCGTCATCGCGTAGTTGAACACGCTGATCTGGAGCGCGATCAGCGCGCCGATGATCGCGGTGTCCTTGAGGTTGTCGCGCGGGAATCGCAGGGGCTGCCCGTTGGCGATTGGCATCGCGATCAGCAGGAACGCCGCCGCGAAGGCCAGGGCGTAGAAGTTCAGACTCTGGATCGGGATCAGGCCGTCGGTCAGTTTGACGAAGACGCCGATGGTCGCCTCGGAAAACGTGATCAGCGCCAGCAATGAGACGGTCTTGGTTTTCATCGCGCGTCACCCGTTCGCATCGCGTCGTCGTCCGCCGCGCGCG
>CAZVBX010000112.1:0-8372 GCA_964625925.1 uncultured Ectothiorhodospiraceae bacterium
CAGCCGCGCGACCGGGCGATAGAGCCGCGGCCGCCGCGCCAGCCAGGCCCAGACCCCGAGCCCCCAGCGCGCCGCGCGCGACTCCGCCCCCGCCTCGTGTGCCCGTTCGCGCCAGTGCCGCATCAGGTCGGGCAGCGGGATCTGCACCGGGCAAACCTCGGCGCAACGCCCACAGAACGTGCTGGCGTTGGGCAATGCGGCGGCGCTCTCGATGCCGACCACCTGCGGCGTGAGCACGGCCCCCATCGGCCCCGGATAGACCCAGCCGTAGGCGTGCCCGCCGATGGCGCCGTAGACGGGGCAATGATTCATGCAGGCACCGCAGCGGATACAACGCAGCATGGGCTCGAGCTCGCCGCCGATCATGTCCGAGCGGCCGTTATCGAGCAGCACCACGTGGAATTCCTCGGGACCGTCGAGGTCGTCGGCCCGGCGCGGGCCGGTGGAGAACGTGGTATAGACCGTGACGTCCTGGCCCGTGGCCGAGCGCGCCAGCAGCCGCAGCAGCGTGCTCGTGTCCTCGAGCGTCGGCACGATCTTGTCGATGCCGGCCACGACGACATGCACGCGCGGCAGGCATTGCGTCAGGTCGCCATTGCCCTCATTGGTGGCGATGACGGTGCTGCCCGTCTCGGCAATGCAGAAGTTGGCGCCGGTGATGCCGACGTCCGCCTCCAGGAACCGCTCGCGCAGGGCGCGGCGCGCCTCCGCCTGCAGCTCGGCATGGTCGATGGAATGGCACGACAGCGTGGCGTCATGATGCGCGTCGAAGGCGTCGCGGATCTGGTCGCGGCGCAGATGGATGGCCGGCGCGACGATGTGACTCGGCTTGTCGCCGCGCAGCTGCAGAATGTACTCGCCCAGATCGGTCTCGACCGGCTCGTAGCCCTGCGCCTGGAGATGGTCATTGAGGCCGATCTCCTCGGTCGCCATCGACTTGCCCTTGGTGACCGTGCGCGCGCCCGCTGCCGCGCAGATACGCTCGACCGCGTCGCGCGCCTCGGCGGCGTCGCGCGCCCAGTGCACCTGCCCGCCGCTGGCGCTGACCTGCTGCTCGAAGTGCTCGAGATAGTGATCGAGATAGGCGATCCCGTGCTGGCGGACCGCCGTGCCGTGCTCGCGCACGGCTTCCCACTCCGGCAAGCCCTCGATCGCCTCGGCGCGCTTGCCCGGAAAGCCGCGCTGCACGTTCTCCAGCGCCTGCTGCAACGGCGCGTCCGCCAACGCCTCCCGCGCCGCCGACTGAAACAATTGCGTACGTACTTCCATCGTTAGCGGAGAGGAACCACGGATGAATACGGATGGACACGGATGCGGCGATTGCCTCGCCGGACGCCTCGGCGCTGCGCTGCTGGCTTTCTGCCTTCGTAGGCGCGCCAATGAACCACTAAATGAACACCAAATGAACACGAAATAGGGGCGGAATCTACCCAAACGAAGCCGCGCTGCACGTTCTCCAGCGCCTGCTGCAACGGCGCGTCCGCCAACGCCTCCCGCGCCGCCGACTGAAACAATTGCGTACGTACTTCCATCGTTAGCGGAGAGGAACCACGGATGAATACGGATGGACACGGATGCGGCGATTGCCTCGCCGGACGCCTCGGCGCTGCGCTGCTGGCTTTCTGCTTTCGTAAGCGCGCGGATGAACCACTAAATGAACACAAGATAAACACGAAATAGGGGCGGAATCTACCCAAACGCCGCGAGATCGCTCGTCGCGGGCACATGCGATCGAACCCGCTATTTTGTGTTTATCGAGTGCCCATTTCGTGGTTCTCAGCCACGCCCGAAGTCGGCCAGCCGGCCACAGCGGAGCTCCAAGGCGGCCGACGCTGGTAGTGAAATCCGTGTTCATCCGTGTTCATCCGTGGTTCTCGACACCGCAGCGCTCGAGAACTCGGCCGCGGATTCGCCAAGTGCGGGCTCGTCGGTCATGCCGGCGAGGACCTCGGCGACGTGGCGGGCGCGTACGGGGTGGCCTTCGCGCGAGAGGCGGCCGGCGATGTTGAGCAGGCAGCCGAGGTCGCCCGCGAGCACGGTCTCCGCGCCGGACTCGACGATACCGCGGCACTTGTCCGCGACCATGCGCGTCGAGATCTCCGGGTACTTCACGCAGAAGGTCCCGCCGAAGCCGCAGCAGTCGGTGCAACCGGCCGATTCGGACAGCGTCAGTCCGGACACCTGCTTGAGCAGATGGCGCGGTTGATCACGCACGTCCAACTCGCGCAGCCCGGCGCAGGCATCGTGGTAGGTCACGGTCGCCGGATAGGACACCCCGTTCAAGCGCAGGCCGCACTCGGCGAGGAACTCGGTGAGCTCGCGCGTGCGCTCGGCCAGGTCCTGCGCCCGCGCGTGCAGCTCGCCATCGTCCGCGGTAAAAAGCTGCGGATAGTGGCGGCGCAGCATACCGGCGCAGGACCCCGAGGGGACGACGACGTAATCGCAGTCGGCAAAGGCGTCGATCACGCGCTCGGCGAGCGCCCGGGCATTGGGGCGATCGCCGCTATTGTAAGCCGGCTGGCCGCAGCAGGTCTGCTCCGGCACCACCACCTCGCCACCGGCCTGCTCGATCAGCCGGGCGGCGGCGAAACCGGTTTGCGGACGGAACAGATCAACCAGGCAGGTGACCAGCAGTCCGACGCGGGGCCGGCGCGGGGCGGCAGCTTCTTCCATGGTCCCAGTGTACCGTGCCTGTAAGCGCACGCCACCGGCACCGGGCACCGCGTCGCCCGACGGACTTACTCGGACTGGGGCCCGGGCCCAGCGGCCGTCTCGAACAGCAGCGCGTGGGCGTCGCCGCCGGTCGCCTCGCGCGCCAGGCGCCAGCCCGGCGGGATCGCCGGGCGCTGCCCGTGCGCGGCGATCTCCAGATAGACGCGCGCGCCGTCGGCGAGCCAACCGCCGGTCAGACGCCGCAAGGTGTCGGCCGCCAGCCTGGGCTGCTGGAACGGCGGGTCGATGAAGACGATGTCGAAGGCCTGGGGGACGCGGTTGAGATAGCGCGCGACGCGCGCATGGACCACCTGCAAGCGCTCCGGATCGAACTCTCGGGCGTTCGCGCCCAAGGCCGCGGCGACCTCGCGCGAGGCCTCGACCAGCACCACCTCGGCCGCGCCGCGCGAGCCGGCCTCGAAGCCCAGTGCCCCCGAGCCGGCGAACAGGTCGAGGCAGCGCGCGCGCTCGAGCTCGCCGGCCAGCCAGTTGAAGAGGGTTTCGCGCCGGCGATCGCTGGTTGGCCGCAGTCCGGGCGCGGCCGGAAAGTGGATGCGCCGGCCACGCCAGCTCCCGCCGATGACGCGCACGCCCGCGCCGCGACGCTTGGCCATGGGGGCCGACTCAGTCGCCGCCGTTGCGGGCGCGATTGCCGCCGACGATCACCTGCACCCGCGGCTGGTCGCCGACGACCTCCCGGAACGCCTCGCGCGCCGCCGCCGCATCGACCGCCTCGATGCGCTCGCGGTAACTCGCCAGGTAGTCGGCCGGCAGGCCGTAGAAGCCCATCATGGCGAGGTGTCCGGTCAACGCCGAGTTCGAATCGATCTCCAGCGGGAAGCCGCCGCTGATGTTGGCGATGGCATCGTCCAACTCGGACTGGGTCGGCCCCTCTCCCAGAAAGCGCGCAAGCTGGTCATCGACCACCTCGAGCGCCTCCTGCGTCTGATCGCCGCTGGTCTGGAGCCGGATCCGGAACGGTCCGGTGGCGCTCATGGGACTGAAGCCGCTGCCGATCCCGTACACCAGCCCGCGCTGTTCGCGCACCTCGTGCATCAAACGCGAGGCAAAGCCGCCGCCCCCGAGTACGTGGTTCGCCACCACCAGCGCAGGCCAGCGCTCGTCGCCGCGCGCGATGCCGGGGCGTCCGATGAGCACATGCGCCTGCGTGGAAGGGAAGTCCTCGCGCACCGAGACCGTCTCCTCGAGCGCAGGCACGGGGGGCAGATCGGGCGCCGGTTCGCCTTCGGGCAGCGCCTCAGTGAGCGTGCGCGCCAAGCCCTCGGCCTGCGCCGGCGACAGGTCGCCGACGATCGCGAGATTCGCATTGGCGGCCGTGTAGTAGCGCTGGTGGAACGCCTGGATATCCGCGCGCGTGATGGCATCGAGGCTCTCCTCGGTGCCCAGCGGCTCGTGGCCGTACGGGTGATCGCCGTAGACCGCGCGCCAGAACGCGCGCGAGGCCAGCGCGCCGGGCGATTGCGCCTCCTGGGCCAGCGACGTGCGCTGTTGATCGATCAGGCGCTCGACCTCGGCCGCGGGAAACGCGGGCTCGCTCACCAACGCGGCGACCGTGCGCGCCACCGGCTCCAGGTGCTGGGGGTCGCTGAGGCTGCGGAACTCGACCCAGCCCATGTCACGGGCGGCGCCGGTCGAGACCTCCGCTCCCTCACGCTCATAGGCCTGGGCCAACGCGTCGGCATCGAGCTGCTCGGTGCCGGACATCAGCAGGTCGCTGGTGAGGTGGGCGATGCCCGGATGCTCGCCATCCCGGGCGGCGCCCGCGGCGAAGGTCATGCGGACGTCGACCGCCGGAATGGCGCGGGTCTCGACGAACATCACGGACGTGCCGGCCGGTGTGGTCCACTGCTGCACCTCGGGCGCGGCCGCCAGTGCGGGCGAACCGCCCAGCGCGAGCGCCGCGACCAGGGCCCGGACTCTCGTTTCAATGGCCAAGGGTGTCGCCTCCGGGCGCTGCGGAATCCTCAGGCGGCGCGGCGGGCGCGCTCGGTGCCGGGCTCTGCGTCTCGACACCGGTGGGCACGAGCTCGGCCACGCTCAGGCGCTCCTCGGTCAGGTACGCCCGCGCCACCCGCTGCACGTCGTCGGCGGTAACGGCCTCGACCCCCTCGCGATAGGCCCGATAGGCGTCCTGGCCGGCTCCGATCGTCTCCAGCATGCCGATGCGCATGGCCTGGTAGAACATCGAATCGCGCTGGAACACCTCGCGGGCGCGGACGTTGGTCTTGACGCGTTCGAGCTCCTGGCCGCCGATGTCGCCGTTCTTGAGGCGCTCGACCTGTTGGCGCAGCGCCTGCTCGAGCTCCTCGACGCCGCGCTCCTGCGCCGGCGTGCCGGCCACCATCAGCAGCTCGTCGGTGCGCGCCAGCATGGAATAGCTGGCACCGGCGCTCGCGGCGATCTCGCCGCCGCGGACCAGCTCGCGCTCGATACGCGCGCTGCGCCCGCCGTCGAGCACGCCCACGAGCACGTCGAGCGCGTAGACGTCGGCGGGATTCTCCGCGGTCATCAGGGACGGCACCCGCCAGCCCATGGCGACATACGGCAGGTTGGCCGGGGCCCGCACCTCGATGCGGGACTCCCCGCGCGGCGCCACCTCCCCGCGCGGTGGACGCGCCGGCATCTCGGCCGGCTGCTTGTCGCCGAAGTGGCGCTGGGCCAGCTCGTGCACCCGCGCGGGATCGACATCGCCGACGACCACGAGCGCGGCGTTGTTGGGCGCGTACCAGTGGCGGTACCACCGGCCCACCTGATCGAGCGACAGGGATTCGAGGTCGGCCGGCCAGCCGATGACGGGATTGCGCGCCGTCGACGAGGGGAAGGCCACGGCGCGCAGGCGTTCCTGGGTCAATGCGCGCGGATTGTCCTCGACCCGCTGGGCGCGTTCTTCCAGCACCACACGCCGTTCGCGCTCGAACTCGGTCTCGTCGAGCGCCAGGTCGCTCATGCGGTCGGCCTCGAGGCGCAGGCACAGCTCCAGGTGCTCGGCCGCGATCTGCTGGTAGTAGGCGGTGTAGCCGCGGCTGGTGAAGGCGTTGTGCTCGCCGCCGTGACGCTGGACGATCTCGGCGAACTCGCCCGGATCCAGGTCGTCGGTGCCCTTGAACATCATGTGCTCGAGCACGTGCGAGATCCCGGTCACGCCGCGATGCTCGTCGACGCTGCCGATGCCGTACCAGACCTGCGACACCACCACCGGCGCGCGCGGATCGGCGCGCACCAGGACCTTCATGCCGTTGTCCAACTCGAACTGGCTCACCTCGCTGGCCTGATCGGCAACGGCCGGACCGGCGGCGGCGAGAAGAACCGTGAATACGGTCGTGCGCAGGCGTTCCATCATCGCTTCGGCTCGATTCCCCGGGTCACGGGCGGCTGATAGCATAGCCCGTTCGCGCAGCGTACCCGATTCGCCGCGCGAGGGCCTGTTAACGCTTCGTAATCGCCCGCCGTACCGGCGGCTCCTGCAGTCCCATTCGTCAACCGGAGATCTCCCGATGCGCCGCCTGTTCGGGCTGTTCAAGCGTGACAAGGATGCCACCTCCGACGAAACGGAAACGGCGAGCGAGGACACGAGCGCGGCGCCGCAAGAAGCAGAGCAACAGGCGCTCGAAGGCGGGCTCGCCAAGACGCGCTCACGCATGGGCGGTGGCTTGCGCGCGCTATTCGGCGGCCGCGCGCTCGATGACGAGTTGCTCGAGCAGATCGAGGAGGAACTACTGCTCGCCGATGTCGGCATCGACGCCACGCAGGCGATCGTGGACAC
The DNA here is from genome assembly GCA_964625925.1 of uncultured Ectothiorhodospiraceae bacterium. Lineage (GTDB taxonomy): Bacteria > Pseudomonadota > Gammaproteobacteria > XJ16 > Halofilaceae > Halofilum. Next base: position 6,497 of record CAZVBX010000112.1, read on the forward strand.
GCTGCGTAGCGAGGCCAAGCGCGCCCGCAGCGCCGACGAGGTCCGCCAGGTACTGCGCCGAACCCTGGTCGATCTGCTCTCGCCCGAGGAGCCTCCGCCGCGCGAACCGCCCGCGGGCAAACCGTGGGTGATGCTGGTGGTGGGGGTCAACGGCTCGGGCAAGACCACCACCATCGGCAAGCTCGCGCACCGGCTGCAGCAGTCCGGCCACTCCGTGGCGCTCGCGGCCGGCGACACCTTCCGCGCCGCCGCCGTGGAGCAGCTGCAGGGCTGGGGCGAACGCGTCCATGCGCCCGTGATCTCGCAGCATGCCGGTGCCGACTCCGCGGCAGTGATCCACGATGCGCTCCATCGCGCCGAGGCCCGCGGCATCGACGTGGTGCTGGCCGACACGGCCGGACGGCTGCATACGCAATCCAACCTGATGGAGGAGCTGCGCAAGGTGCGGCGCGTCATCGCGCGCTTCGACGAGAGCGCGCCGCACGAGACCCTGCTCGTGCTCGACGGCGGTTCCGGGCAGAATGCCCTGGTTCAAACACGCGAGTTCGGCCAAGCCGTCGACGTCACCGGGCTGGCGCTGACCAAGCTGGACGGCACCGCCAAGGGCGGCGTGGCCTTCGCCATCGCGCGCGAGATCGGCCTGCCGATCCGCTTCGTCGGCGTCGGCGAGACGCCCGAAGACCTGCGCCCATTCGACCCCGAGGCCTTCGTCGACGCCCTTCTCGGCGAGACGAATATCGGCGAGACGAATAACGACAGAACCACGGATGAACACGGATGAACACGGATTACGCACCCGCGCTTGTAGGAGCTCCGCTGTGAGGTCCTCGCCGCATGGCGCGGGGAGAAGAACCACTCAATAAACACCAAATAAACACAAAATGGAGTCTCTCTTGAGTCGCACGCCGATCATTCGGCACCAATCCCGTCGTCAGCGCCCCAGAGGCACTCAGGCCGGTTTTGCTCCCTATTTGGAGTTCATTTGGTGTTCATTGAGTGGTTCCCCACCGCCCGCCGGAAGCAGCAGCGCATCCGCGCAGCGCCGCGGCGCTCGGATCGGCAGGCGGCCCATCCGTGTTGATCCGTGCTCACCCGTGGTTCGCGTTAGTATCCAATGATCCGCTGCGATCACGTGAGCAAGCGCTATCCGGGGCAGCAGGATGCGATCGCGGATCTGAGCCTGAGCCTGCCCGCCGGGGAGATGGCGTTTCTGACCGGCCATTCCGGGGCCGGCAAGTCGACCCTGCTCAAGCTGCTGGCACGGATCGAGCGGGTCACGCGCGGCACGCTGCTGGTCGACAACATCAATCTCAGCACGTTGCCGCGCCGGCGCGTTCCGTGGCTGCGACGGCGCATGGGCATCGTGTTCCAGAACCATCAGCTGCTCTACGACCGTACGGTGTTCGACAACGTCGCCCTGCCACTGGTGATCGCGGGTTATCGCTCGGGCGATCTGCGCCGACGCACCCGCGCCGCGCTGGACAAGGTGGGCCTGGTCGATAAAGAGCGGCGCATGCCGATCACCCTGTCGGGCGGCGAGCAACAGCGCGTGGGCATCGCCCGTGCAGTGGTGCATCGGCCATCGCTGCTGATCGCCGACGAGCCCACGGGCAATCTCGACCCGGAGCTCTCGCGCGAGATCATGGACCTATTCGTCGCGTTCAACCGCGTCGGCGTGACGGTGCTGGTGGCGACCCACGATATCGCGCTGACCGAGGCCTTCGGCCTGCCCGTGCTGACATTGGCCGATGGCCGGCTGGTGCGCGACGACTTCGCCGGGAGGGGCGTTGGCGCGCCGGCCTGAGCGCCACCGGGGCGCACCGGCCCGGCGGCCGCGCGCGAGCGGCCCCGGACTGCGGGCGCGGCTGGGCGCCCG
>CAZVBX010000113.1:0-8181 GCA_964625925.1 uncultured Ectothiorhodospiraceae bacterium
AACCGGGCAACCACCCGAAACCTCGACGGTTCGCGGGCAGTGCCCGCTCCTACCGATCCATGCGCAAGCCGTTCCCAACGGCCATGTAGGACCGGCGATCCGCGGCGAACGAACCCGGCAACCACGCATATGCTCTAGTCATCGTCGTGGGCAGCGCGTGCTACTGTGAGCCGAATGACCGTCGGCACGCGCTTGGGAGCGTAGACATGCATGAACCCGTCGTGGGAGTCATTGGGGGTATGGGCCCGGAGGCGACCGTGGAGCTCATGCGGCGCGTGATGGCCTCGACGCCGGCGGAGGACGACCGCGATCACGTCCACATGATCGTGGACAACAATCCCAAGGTGCCCTCGCGTATCGAGGCGTTGATCACGGGCACGGGGCCGAGCCCCGCTCCGGCGATCGCGGCCATGGCACGCCGCCTCGAGGATGCGGGGGCGGATTTCCTCGTGATCCCCTGCAATACCGCCCACGGCTACTGGGAGGCCGCCGCGGAGACGGTCAGCATTCCGGTGTGGCACCTGCCCGATCTCACGCTGGCCCGGATCGCGGCCGATGTGGGCGGGCCGTTTCGTGCCGGCCTACTGGCCTCGCCCGCGGTGCGCCAGATCGAATTATACGAGCAGGTCTGCGCCCGTCACGACGCGTCCCTGCTCCACGGAGGCCCGGACGAAGACCTCCTGGAGGTCATCCGCGCGGCCAAGGCCAACCGCGCCGCGGCGCCCGAGGTGGAGCGGCTCGGGCGGGCCGCCGAACGGCTGGTCGACGATGGCGCGGACTGCCTCGTGCTCGGCTGCACCGAGTTCTCGCTGATCGCCCATCGGCTGCAGGCGGCGGTACCGGTCTACGACACCCTGCAGGTGCTCGCCGAGCAGATCGTGGCGGCGACGAAGAGGGGGACCGCCACGCGGGCGGCGCCTCTCGGGGAATAGAACCCCCGGGAGGCGTTTTCTACGAAAAAGGGGCACGCCGGCTACCCCACGGCGCTCAGGCGCGGTAGTCGGGAAACCCGAACGCCGAGCGATAGCCGAACAGCCCGACGCTACCGCCCGTGTGCAGAAAGACCACGTGCTCGTCGCGCGAGAATCGGCCCTTGCGGATCAGATCGATCAGCCCCGCCATCCCCTTACCGGAATAGACCGGATCGAGCAGCAGTCCTTCCAGCCGGGCCACCAGGCCAACCGCCTCGATCATTCCGTCGGTGGGGATGCCGTAGCCCTCCCCGACATAGTCGCAATTCGCGACGACGTCGGAACGCACCACGGCACCGTCGATGCCGATATGGGCGGCGGTGCGCTCGGCCAGTGCGAACACGTTCGCCTCCTGCGCCTCGCGCGGGGCGCGGACGCCGATGCCCAGCACCGGCACGCCCGTGCGGGCGCCGGCGAAGCCGGTCACCAGGCCGGCCTGCGTGCCGGTGCTGCCCGTCGCGTGCACCACGTGGTCGATGGTCAGCCCCGCGTCATTCGCCTGCGTCAGAAGCTCCAGGGCCGCGTTGACGTAGCCCAACGCACCGATCTCGTTCGAGCCGCCACCCGGGATGATGTACGGCCTGCTGCCTTTGGCGCGCAGATCCTCCGCAAGCGCCTCCGCCTCGGCGTTCATGTCCGCGTCGCCCGAGAACGTGTGCAGTTGCGCGCCATGGAGCTGGTCGAGCAGCACGTTGCCATTGTAGTTGTATTCGGGATCCGTGTGCCCCGTCCGGTCCTCCAGCAGGATGTGGCAGCCGAGCCCAACGCGCGCCGCCGCGGCAGCCGTCTGGCGCGCGTGATTCGACTGCGTGGCGCCCTGGGTGATGACTACGTCCGCGCCACGCACGCGGGCGTCGCCCATGAGGAATTCGAGCTTGCGCGTCTTGTTGCCACCCGTGCTCAGGCCGGTGCAGTCGTCGCGCTTGATCCAGAGACTGGGCCCGTCGAGATACGCGGACAGGCGGGGCATGAACTCGAGGGGTGTCGGCAGGTGGGCGAAGCGCGTCCGCTCGAAGCGGGACAGATTCATGACTTCTCCTCATCGCAGTGGGGGCGTGGCGAGCGATGGCCAAGCCGGGCCCGAAGCCTACAGCCCGCACAGCGGCCCGACCAATGCCGCCATTGTTATGTTCGATAAAGGAAATGCATGATCGGCGGGACGCCGGCGTTCGTGAGCGCCGAGGGAGATGGCAATGAAGCTGGCTTGGCTGGAGGATTTCCTGGCGCTGGTCGACACCGGCACGTTCTCGGCCGCCGCGGCCCGCCGCAATGTCACTCAGCCGGCCTTTTCGCGCCGCATCCGCATGCTCGAGCAATGGCTCGGCGTGGCCCTGATCGACCGCAGCGGGCACCGTTTCGCCCCGACGCCGACGGCGGCGCGGTTCGAGCCCGAGATCCGGGCGCTCGTCGGGCGCACCCATGACCTGCGCAGCCGCATGCAGAGCGACACGCTGACCGAGCCGCGGCTGGCGATCACCGCGCAGCATACGCCCATGCTCACCCACTTGCCCGACTGGCTCCAGCGCTTTCAGGACTGGCAGCCCCATACGGCGTTCCAGGTCCACGCCGGCGGTATCGAGGACTGCATGCACGAGCTCGTCGAGGGGCGCGCGGATCTGATGATCGCCTATGAGGCGGAATCCGTGGAGGACGGGACGCCGGCGCAACGGGCGCTCACGGAACGCCGCATCCTGGGCACGGACAGCCTGGTGCCGGTCGCCTCCACACCGCTGGACCCCACGGATCAGGCCAAGGGCGTCCCCATCGGACTGCTCAACTACCCGGAGCAGAGCTTTCTCGGCCGGGTGGTCCGGACGCACTGCCTGGCGGCGCTCGTGCGCCAGCGGCGCCTCGAGGTCGTCTGCGAATCCTCGTTCGCCGTGGGTATCAAGGAGATGTGCGTGGCGGGGCTGGGGATCGCGTGGCTGCCGCACGAGCTGGTGGCCCGGGAGCTCGCAGCCGGCAGCCTGCATGCCCTGACGCCGGGGCTGCCCGCCCCATCGCTCGCCGTCAGCGCTCGCCGGCTGCGGGGCAACGACAATGCCGCGCTCGAGAATATCTGGCAGCGGCTCGAGGCGGTCCATGCATTTTTCTTATGAATCCTTTTGCATTCGGCATTGGCTCGCCCTCGGAACGCTGCCAACGTAAGCTCAGGCCGGGCCATACAGGCGCTGCCTGTTGTGCCCGGCGCAGCGGCTGCTGCATCCTGCCCCCAACGGGCTGCCGCAGCCGAAAGAATACCAAGCCACCTCACGAGTGGAGATCACCCCATGAAGAAACACGCCTCACGCACGACCATGATCATGGCGGCATGCGGGCTGCTGTTTTCGCTGCCCGCGGCCGCCCAGGAATACGGCCCCACGCTCCAGCGCATCCAGGATAACGGCACGATCACCATCGGCCACCGTGAAGCCTCGGTGCCGTTCTCGTACATCGGAGACGACGAAGAGCCGGTCGGCTACACCATCGACCTGTGCATGCACGTGGTCGAGGACATCGAGGAGCGCCTGGGCCAGGATCTCGACATCGAGTGGGTAACGGTCACGCCGCAGACGCGCATTCCGCTGATGGCGAACGGCACCATCGACATGGAATGCGGCTCGACGACCAACAACTTCACGCGTCAGCAGCAGGTCGATTACGCCTACATCACGTATATCACCGGCACGAAGCTGCTGACGAAGACGGATAGCGGCATCGAGGGTGTCGAGGACCTCTCCGGTAACACCATCGCGCTCGCCCAGGGCACCACGAACGAGCGGGCCGTCAACGAGGCGATCGAGGAGCGCAACATCGAGAACGTCGACATCCTCTCGGTCGAGGATCATGACCAGGGCTTCTTGGCGCTGCGTACGGACCGGGTCGATGCGTATTCGACCGATGACGTTCTCCTGTTCGGCCTGATCAAGGATTCGCGTAATCCGGACGACTATCAGGTCGTGGGCGACTTCCTGTCGTACGATCCGTACGCCATCATGGTGCCGCAGGACGACAGCCAGTTCCGCCGGCAGGTGAACGCGTCGCTCGCCGATCTGTTCCGCAGCGGTGAGGTCGACGCCATTTTCGAGGAATGGTTCGAGCCCATGGGCATCCCGATGTCGGACATGCTGCAGACCAGCATGGAACTCCACTCCCTGCCGGAGTAACGGACCGGCACGATCCGCGGGCGCCGGGCGCTCGTCCCGGCGCCCGCCCCTTTGGGAGCGTCTGACTCCTTCGGGCGTTCCCGCGGCACCTGGATGGGCCGACTTATTCAGTGGCTGTAAGCCACTGAACAGGAGGGAGCCGAGAATCGCATTCTCGTAGTACGTGTCTGGTCAAGGCCAGAACGGTCTTTGAGCAGAGATTCCTCAGGGACCCGCCGGAGCGAACATGAATTACAACTGGGACTGGGGCGTCCTGTTCCGGGAACCTTACTTCGGCTGGCTCCTGTCCGGGCTCCAGTGGACGCTTCTCGTGGCCGTCGCCGCCTGGGTGATCGCGTTCCTGCTCGGATCGGCCATCGGCATTCTGCGCACCTCGGAAAGCCGTGCCGCCCGCGGATTCGGGGCGGCCTACGTCGAGCTCTTCCGCGGCGTGCCCCTGCTCGTGCAGCTCTTCCTCTGGTACTTCGTCGTTCCGGAGCTGATGCCCGAGACGATCGGCATGTGGATGAAGCGCGACATGCCGAATCCCGAGTACACCACGGCCGTGATCTGCCTGGGCACGTACACCGCGGCCCGGGTCGCCGAACAGGTGCGCTCGGGCATCCACACGCTGTCGAAGGATCTCGTCAACGCGGGCCTCGCGATCGGGCTGACGCCGCTACAGAACTATATCCACATCCGCTTGCCGATCGCGTACCGGATCATCATCCCGCCGCTGACGTCGGAGTTCCTGACCATCTTCAAGAACTCCTCGCTGGCGCTGACCATCGGCGTGCTCGAGCTGACCGCCCAGAGCCGGCAGATCGAGAACTATACGTTCCAGGGGTTCGAGGCCTTCACCGCGGCGACCGTGCTCTACCTCGTGATCACCATGGCGGTGGTATTCCTCATGGGGTGGGTCGATCGCTACCTGCGCGTGCCCGGCTTCTCGCAAGGCAATCAGTAGCATGGAAGGCTTCGACTACCAGGTCATCATCAACTCGCTGCCCTTCCTGTGGGACGGGCTGATGCTGAGCTTTCAGCTCACGGGCCTGGCCATCGTGCTGGGCCTGGCCTGGGGCACCGCGCTCGCCATCATGCGGGTCTGGGGCCCCTGGCCGATCCGGTGGCTCAGCGCCATCTACGTCAACTCCTTCCGCTCGGTGCCGCTGATCCTGGTGATCTTCTGGTTCTATTTCCTGGTACCGCTCGTCACGGGCGAGTCCGTGGGCCAGTTCTACAGCGCGCTGATCGCGTTCTCGCTGTTCGAGGCCGCGTACTACGCCGAGATCATGCGGGCGGGGTTCAACTCGGTGAGCCGCGATCAGTTCCACGCCGGCCAGGCGATCGGGCTGACGTACCGGCAGAACATGCAGTACGTGATGCTGCCGCAGGCGTTCCGCAACATGATCCCCGTGCTGGTGACGCAGGCGATCATCCTGTTTCAGGATACATCGCTGGTATACGTCGTCGCCTTGCGCGACTTCATGACATCGGCGAGCGTCGTCGCCAACCGCGAAGGGCGACTGATCGAGATGTATATCTTTGCCGCCGTCGTCTATTTGGTCATCTGCTTTGCGGGCTCGCTGCTCGTCAAGCGTCTTCAGAAAAAGACCGTCTCATGATCGAACTCGAGAACGTCAGCAAGTCGTACGGCAATTTCCAGGTGCTAAAGGACTGCTCGCTGCAGGTCGAGCGCGGCGAGGTGGTGGTGGTCTGCGGGCCCTCCGGATCCGGTAAGAGCACCCTCATCAAGTGCATCAATGCGCTCGAGCCCATCGACCAGGGCCGTATCGTCGTCGGCGACACCGAGATCAGCGCCCGGAAGACGAATCTGCCGCAACTGCGCGCGCGCATCGGCATGGTATTCCAGCACTTCGAGCTGTTCCCACACATGACTGTCCGCGATAACCTCGCGCTCGGCCAGCTCAAGGTGCTCGGCCGCAGCCGTGCGGAGGCCGACGAGAAGGCCATCACCCTGCTCCGGCGGGTCGGTCTGGAAGACCAGGCCGACAAGTATCCGGCAGCGCTCTCCGGCGGCCAGCAGCAGCGCGTCGCGATTGCGCGCGCTCTGGCCATGGATCCGATGGCCATGCTGTTCGACGAGGTCACGTCGGCGCTCGACCCGGAGATGATCGCGGAAGTCCTCGACGTCATGGTCCAGCTCGCCCGCGAAGGAATGACCATGATCGTCGTGACCCACGAGATGGGCTTCGCCAGCAAGGTGGCTCAGCGGGTCGTATTCATGGACCAAGGTGAGATCGTGGAGATCGACCAGACACAGGATTTCTTCCAAAAGCCGCAAAGCGAGCGCGCGCGCCATTTCCTCTCGCGCATCCTGCACGAATGATCGCGGCGTCCGGGCTTCCGGCGTTGCCGCGCACCCATCTACCGCGAACCGATGACACTCGATGACTGGCTGGTCTTCGTGGCCGTGAGCATCGCCCCGGCGGTGTCGCCCGGCCCGGCGGTCGTGCTCGCGCTCAGCAACAGCCTCCGCTTCGACTGGCACGCCGCCTTGTGGTCGGCGTTCGGCAATTCGGCCGGGCTGCTACTCGTGGGCAGTGCCGTGGCGTTCGGTCTGGGCGGCCTCATGGCGGCGTCCGCGACCGCTTTCATGGTCGTCAAGCTCATCGGCGCGGCCTACCTTGCCTACATCGGCATCCGCATCCTGCGCGGCCGCGGAAGCGCCACAGCCGGACCGACACGGGGCTCCGGCGACGCGCGCCGCGCACGCCTGTTCCGCGAGGCCTTCCTGGTCGCCCTGACCAACCCGAAGGCGATCGTGATCCTGCTCGCCCTGATCCCGCAATTCCTCGAGCCCGCGGGCAACGTGCCCGCGCAAGCCATCATCCTGTCGCTGACCTACGGCGGAATGTGCTTCGTCAATCATGCCATCGTGGCAGCCTGCGGGAGCCGGCTGAAATGGCTGCTCACGAGCGCGCGGGGACAGCGCAACCTCGACCGCGTGATCGGAACGATCTTTATCGGACTCGGGATCGCCATGGCAACCGCGTCTCGCGGCTAACAAATAGGCGTCTGCTGCGATCGTTGGAACCGAGGCCGGCAAGGCCCGACTCGCGAGAGCCCCTCCTTCCGGACCCGACCCGGCTGTTGACGGGTAAACGGGCTCCTACTAATTAGATGGTGAGCGATTTACCGCGACCGATCTGGACGATCGGTCGTGGCGCTACCGCTCGCACCCGACAACAACCGGCCGCTCCGGTCGGACCGCTCGGCCTAGGGCAGCCTCCCGCGACCGCGGGGCATGTGTGCTCCGGGCGAGGCGCTCCGACCGAGTGACGGGGCTGAGATCTTCGACCGGCATGATCGATCAGGAGGGAACACGATGATTCATGACACGGCGGAGCGGCTGCAACGCGAATTCGGCTTCTCCCCCGATATCGCCGCGGCCGCAGCGGACGCAAACGGATCCTGCTGCTATTGCGGCGAGGACCTGCTCGCATCGCGTCTCGGCTACTCCTCGATTGCGCGCGATCACCTTCTTCCAGACTATCGCGGCCGTATGCTGAACGTCGTGCTGGCTTGCACATCGTGCAAGCAGATGAAGGCCGGCTTCGATCCACTGCACGCGGGTGAGGACCCCGACCACATGCTGCGAGAGGAGAAGGATCGCCTAATCCAGCGCGTCCGCACCCATTTGCAGACGCACATCCTCGCCCGCAAGAGCGAGTGGTACCGGATGCGCGACATCATGCGCGGCTGAAGGCCCGAGCGGTCGCGGGGCCGGTTCCTCGGCTCGTCGGCGCGGTTAGCGCGACCGGCGCAGCGGGCGCTGGTACCAGAACCACATCAGGCGGCGTGAGCGTAGCGCGAATGGCACGAAGGCCAGGAGCATCATCAGCAGATGCTGCGTCGGCGTATACCACTGCGCCTTGCGTGCCGAGGTGACGACCGGCGGGTCTTCGATGACCACGAAGGAGCGCTGATGGGCGCGGCCCCAGCGGCGGAGCCGGCGCGAGAGTGTGACTTCGTCGCCGGCGTAGACACGCTCGTCGAAGCCGCCGATGGCCTCGAAGGCGTCGCGGCGCGCGAAGACGAAGCAGCCTGCGGCCCAATGCAGG
>CAZVBX010000114.1:0-8081 GCA_964625925.1 uncultured Ectothiorhodospiraceae bacterium
CCGAGAAACCTGCGCCGTCGCGAGCGCGTGGCACGGCGAGCAGATTGCCGGGCGCCTCCCTGCGCCCGGCCGCTTCGCGGCTGGCGCGCAAAATCGCTTCCGGCGATTTTGTGAGCGATCGCCTCAAGATGCTGCTGTGGTGCGCGCGCAGCAGGCGTCGGGTTCATCGGACAGGCTCCTAGCCCCGGGTCGCCGTCGCCCTGTTCTGATCCGGGCCGTTCGTCTCCGTCCGCGCGATCCGGCACCGGATGCCCCTCGCCTTGACGGTCGTCTCACGGGTGCACCCGGGCCGGTAAAAGACCGCCACCCGTGGATCCCGTCCCCTCGGCCGGGCGGCACCAACGAGCGCAGCCCCGGCCGCGCCATCACTCGCACGCCTTTCACGGCGCCGGCCTCGGTGAACGCGTTTACGGTGGGTCCTCGCCGGGCTCGCTCCAGTGTGTGCCCGTATTGCGTTCGAGTGCGGGCAGGTCGGCCGGGTTCCGGATCGGGTGGCGCCGAACGAGTACCGGCCGAAGCCGTCCGTCCGGTGCTCGGCGGACCCGGCGACGCCGACAATGAAGGTCGCGCTCGCCGTCGGCGATCCGTTATCGGGGATCCGCGTCCCAGCTTGTCCGTCTCGGCGTCGCACGCGCCGCCGCCGCGATCGCGCGAGCAGGCGAACACTGCACACCCTCGACCTCGGGCTGCGCCGAGGGTGGCGGGCCCCAGGACCGTCCCTTGGCGGGGGCCCTTACGGGAGCGTTCGATTGACCGCGCGCGGGCGTTTGCCTAAATGCGGGGGATGTTCTGGGGCCAAGGATGGCCGCGAGGTGGCGCATGGATCAGCCGCAGTTCACGCTGCACTGGCTCGATTACACGATCGTGCTCGTGTACTTCATTGGTGTGGTCGCGCACGGCGTATGGATCGCGCGCAAGGGCCATTCCACCGCCGGCGAATATTTTCTGGCCGGCGGACGACTGCCCTGGTATCTGATCGGCTTCTCGCTCTATGCCTCGAATATGTCGGGCTCGAGCTTCGTGGGCCTGATGGGCGGCGCCTATGACAATGGCATGGCGATCTACAACTACGAGTGGACCGCCGCGCTGCTACTGATTTTCTTCGCCATCTTCATCCTGCCTTCCTACCTGAAGGCGAACATCTACACCGTCCCGGAGTTCCTGGAGCACCGCTACAGCTTTCGCTCCAAGCAGGCGTTCTCGCTGTTCACGCTGCTGGCGATCATGTTCATCGACACCGCGGGCGCGCTCTACGCCGGCGGCTTGGTGATCATCCAGGCGATGCCGTTTCTGGCGCTATGGCAGGCGATCGCGGTGCTCGCGCTGCTGGCGGGCATCTACACGATCCTCGGCGGCCTGAGCGCGGTCGTGGTTACCGACACGGTTCAGGCCATTCTGCTCATACTCGGCGGCGCGGTGCTGTTCGTGCTGGGTTTGAACGAGATCGGGGGATGGGGCGCGCTGACGCGCCAGCTGACGGCCGAGCAGATGGATCTGATCCAGCCGGCCGACGACGACTTTCTGCCGTGGCCGGGCCTCTGGGGCGTGATGCTGCTCGGCTTCTACTACTGGACGATCAACCAGTTCGTCGTGCAACGCACGCTCGGCGCACGCGATATCGACGAGGGGCGCAAGGGCGCGATCTTCGCGGGCTTTCTCAAGGTGCCGAACCTGTTCCTCATGATCGCGCCGGGGTTGATCGCGATCGTGCTCTATCCCGACCTCGAGAACTCCGATCTTGCGTTTCCGTCGCTCGCGTTCGATCTGCTGCCGATCGGGCTGCGCGGCCTGATCGCGGCGGCGCTCATCGCCGCCATCATGTCGAGCCTCGACAGCGCGCTCAATGCGGCGAGCACCCTTGTGACCATGGACTTCATCAAGCCGGCCCGACCCAACATCTCGGGCCGCGCACTGGTCGCGATCGGACGTGTGGTGACGGGCATCGCGATGGTGATCGGCGCGATCTACGCGCCGGCGATTCAGGGTTTCGAGAGCCTGTTCGAGTACTTCCAGTCGTCGCTGTCCTACGTCGTTCCGCCGATCGTCGTGGTCTACATCGGCGGCCTCTTCTGGCGGCGCGCCACCGGCGCGGGCGCGTTCTGGACCATTATCCTGGGCCTGGCGGTCGGCGTGCCCGTCTTCATCGCCAAGGAGGCGACGGGCTACTGGGAGAGTCTGGGGTTGCCCGATATCCACTTCACCATCATGTCGAGCATCATGATGTTCATCGGTATCGCCATCTACGTCGTCCTCAGTCTGCTGACCCCCGAAAAGGAGGACGAGACCGTGGATCAGCTGGTCTGGACGAGGCACGACATCGCCGCGCAGTTGCGACCGGCCGACCAGCCATTCTGGCGTGACTACCGGCTGCCGGCACTACTGCTACTGCTGTTCATCCTCGCGCCGATCATCTACTTCTGGTAGGTGCGGGCGCCGGCCGGGCGTCCCGCCCCGGCCGGTGCCCGCGGCCGTCATTGGCCGCCGCCTTCCTGCATGCCGTCGCCATCCTGCATGCCACCGCCTCCTTGCATACCGTCGCCTTCCTGCATGCCGCCGCCTCCTTGCATACCGTCTCCATCCTGCATGCCGCCGCCTTCCTGCATGCCTCCGCCGCCCGTGCCGTCGCCTTCGGGACCTTCGCAGGCCGCCAGAACGAACACTGACGCGAGCAAAGCAGCCGCGGCCGAGGATCTCGTGATGCGCATAGTGGCCTCCCTCATTTCGTCCGTTGGGCTCGTAATGCGGTCTCGGTGCATGGCACCCCGCGGCAGTTACCTTGGTTTCCCCCGTATTACGGGGTCCTGTCCCCCTGATTACGGGATGTTCACGGACGCCTCAGGCGAGGGCCGGTCCGAGAGACTTGGCGCCTACGGGGTTTCTCGGACGGGCACCTCGCCCGGGGCTGTGCTTTAGTGCGGGCCCAAAACGATCTATCTTTGATAGATGCGGTCCGGGACAGGGCCGGCAAGGCTTCTCGCGGACTAGGTCGGGACAATGGAAGCTCCGTCCGCTCAAGGCGTCGATCATCTGGCGCTGCTGGTCTATCTCGCGGCCGTGCTCGGCTTGGTGACGGTGCTGCTGCTGGCCTCGCACTATCTCGGCGAGCGCCGCTCCGGCCGCGGGCGCCTGGAACCGTTCGAGTCGGGCATCGTGCCGCTCGGATTCGGGCGCTTCCGGCTCAGCGCGCAGTTCTACGTGGTCGCGATGCTGTTCGTGTTGTTCGACATGGAAGTCGTGTTCGTTATCGCCTGGGCTATCGCCTTCCGCGAGGTCGGCTGGTTCGGCTACGGCGCCGCAATGGTGTTTCTGCTGATCCTCACCGCGGCCCTGGTCTACGAGTGGCGCATGGGGGCCCTGGACTGGGGCAAGAAGCAGCGCCGTCCACGCTATCGCGCCGACTATCCGGCACCGTCCTCCGCTAGCGGGGATCACCTGTAATGAGCTGGACGCTAACGCCTGCGCACGGCGCACGCGGCGACAGCCCCGTGGACGAGGGCACGCGCCAGGCGGTCGAGCGCAACGTGCTCACGGCAAGTCTCGACAGCCTCGTCGGTTGGTGCCGCAAGTACTCGATCTGGCCGTTCAACTTCGGCTTGTCGTGCTGCTACGTCGAGATGGCGACCGCCTTCACCACGCCACACGACATCTCGCGCTTCGGGTCGGAGGTGTTCCGGGCCTCGCCGCGCCAGGCCGACGTGATCATCATTTCGGGCACCGTGTTCCGCAAGATGGCGCCCGTCATTAAGAAGCTATACGACCAGATGATGGAGCCGCGCTGGGTCATCTCCATGGGCTCCTGCGCCAACTCGGGCGGCATGTACGACGTCTACAGCGTCGTCCAGGGCGTCGACAAGTTCCTACCGGTCGACGTCTACGTGCCGGGCTGCCCGCCGCGTCCGGAGGCGCTGCTCGAGGGCCTGATCATGCTGCAGGAGCGGGTGCAGACCGAGCACCGCCCGCTGTCCTGGCGCATCGGTCCGCAGGGCGTCGAGCAGCCCGAGCCGACCAGCCAGCGCGACCGCAAGCGCGACGAGCGCGGGCGCATGCAGCGATTGCGCCCGCCCGACGAAATCTAGCGACGCGCTGACTAGGGTCTGTTAACACTTCCCGCGGCGATCGCGGGAAGTGTTAACAGACCTTAGGAGCAACCCGACCGGTTTCGGCGGCGCCAAGGGAAGGCGATGCTCGACACGGCACACCCGGCCAGCGATTTCCGCCAGCGCTTCGGCGGCGAGACCCGCGAGCAGCCGACCGCCGACGGCGTTCCGACGTTCTGGCTCGATCGCGCGCGGCTGCACGACGCCCTGCGCCATCTCAAGTACGGCGTCGACCGGCCCTACCGGATGCTCTATGACCTCACGGCAATCGACGAGCGCATCCGCGAGCATCGGGAAGACCAGCCGGCGTCCGATTTCACGCTGGTCTATCACCTGCTCTCGTTCGAGCGTAACGCGGACTTCCGCCTCAAGGTCGCGCTGACGGAGGGCGACCTCACGGCACCCACGGTCACCGACGTATGGCCGGCGGCGAACTGGTACGAGCGCGAGGTGTTCGACATGTTCGGGGTGCGCTTCGACGGGCATCCCCATATGACGCGCCTCCTCATGCCGTCGACCTGGGAGGGCCACCCGCTGCGCAAGGATCACGCGGCGCGCGGCACCGAGATCGGCCCGTACGAGCTCGACGACGAGATCGAGGATCGCGAGCAGGCCGCGCTCCAATTCGACCCCGAATCCTGGGGCATGCAGCGGCGCCACGGTGCGACCGACTTCATGTTCCTCAATCTCGGTCCGAACCATCCCAGCTCGCACGGGGTCTTCCGCGTCGTGCTGCAGCTCGACGGCGAGGAGATCACTGACGCCGTCCCCGACATCGGCTATCACCATCGCGCCGCCGAGAAGATGGGCGAGCGCCAGAGCTGGCACACGTACATCCCCTACACCGACCGCGTGGACTATCTCGGCGGGGTGATGAACAACCTGCCGTACGTCATGGCGGTCGAGCAGCTCGCCGGGATCGAGGTACCGGAGCGGGTCAAGGTCGTTCGGGTCATGCTGTGCGAATTCTTCCGCATCATGAGCCATCTGCTGTTCTACGGCACCTTCGTCCAGGACGTCGGTGCCATGTCGCCGATCTTCTACATGTTCACCGACCGCCAGAAAGCCTACGACGTGATCGAGGCCATCTGCGGCTTCCGCATGCATCCGGCCTGGTTCCGTATCGGCGGACTGCAGGCCGACCTGCCCAAGGGCTGGGACAAGCTGGTTCGCGAATTCCTCGACTGGATGCCCGCGCGCCTGGACGAGTACGACCGCATCGCATTGCAGAACCGGACCGTGAAGGCGCGCACGAAAGGCATCGCCGCCTACGACAGCGCCGAGGCGATCGAGTGGGGCGTGACCGGCCCGCAGTTGCGGGCGACCGGCTTGGAATGGGACCTGCGCAAGCAGCGCCCCTACAGCGGCTACGACCAGTTCGAGTTCGATATCCCGGTCGGCGCCAACGGCGACTGCTACGACCGCTGCTTCGTGCGCGTGGAGGAAATGCGTCAGAGCCTGCGCATCATTCAGCAATGCCTCGACAACATGCCGCCGGGCGAGCACAAGGCGCGCCATTCGCTGACCACTCCTCCGATCAAGGACCGCACGATGCACGACATCGAGACGCTGATTAACCACTTCCTCGGCGTCTCGTGGGGTCCGGTGATCCCGCCGGGGGAGGCGTCGCAGGCGGTCGAGGCGACCAAGGGACTGAACAGCTACTACCTGGTCTCCGACGGCGGGACGATGTCGTATCGCACGCGCATCCGCACGCCGTCCTTCCCCCATTTGCAGCAAATCCCGGAGATCAGCCGCGGTCTCCTGGTCGCCGATCTGATCGCGATCCTGGGGGCGATCGATTTCGTCATGGCCGACGTGGATCGATAAGAGGTATCGCTATGCTTTCGGACGAGGAGTGGCGCGAAATCGCAGCGGAGCTGCCGCACTACGAGGACGCGCGCGCGCTGTCGCTGGATGCGCTCAAGGCCGTGCAGCGTCGCCGCGGCTGGGTCGACGATCAGGGCCTGGCCGATTGCGCCGAGGCGCTGGGCATGTCGGTTGCCGAGATGGAGGGGGTCGCGACCTTCTACAACCTGGTCTTCCGTCAGCCGGTCGGGCGCCACGTGGCGCTCGTCTGCGACAGCATCAGCTGCTGGATCTGCGGCTACGACCGCATGCGCGAGCACCTGCAGACGAAGCTCGGGGTCGGTCTCGGCGAGACGACCGCCGACGATCGCTTCACCCTGCTGCCGGTTAACTGCCTCGGCGCCTGTGATAGCGCGCCGGTGATGATGATCGACGGCGAGCTTCACCGCGATCTCACGGCCGAGCGCATCGACGCCATCCTGGAGCAGTATGAATGACGCCGATTGCCCGAACCGTCCGAAGGGATCACGGATGGATACGGATGAACACGGAAAGGAACCACGAATGAACACGAATGGGTTGGATGCCACCGCGCCCACGAGCTTGCCGAAAAACGGCAGTGCGATTCGTGTCCATTCGTGTGCATCCGTGGTTCCTCGAACGCACGGCTGAGCCATCCAATGACCGAGAGACCGCTGACGCAGAACATCCGTGCCGGCGAGGCGCCGCTCGATCGCAAGGGCTATGAGGCCGCCGGCGGCTACCGTGCGCTGGGCAAGGCGCTCAAGGAGATGGATTCGGGCAGCATCCAGCAGGAGCTCAAGGACGCCAACCTGCGTGGCCGCGGCGGCGGCGGCTTTCCCACGGGCATGAAGTGGGGCTTCATGCCCGGTGACGCGGATCCGCCGGTGCAAAGCTACCTGCTCGCGAACGCCGACGAGATGGAACCGGGCACGTTCAAGGACCGGCTGCTGATGGAAGGCGATCCCCACCAGTTCGTCGAGGCGCTGGTGGTCTCCGCCTTCGCGGTCGGCGCCCAGACCGCCTACATCTTCCTGCGCGACGAATACCGCCCCTCGGCGCGCCTGCTGCAACGGGCCATCGACGAGGCGCGCGCGGCCGGCTACGTGGGTCACGATGTCCTGGGCAGTGGCCTCGACATCGAGGTGCACATCCACACCAGTGCGGGGCGCTACATCTGCGGCGAGGAGACGGCGCTGATCAACGCGCTCGAGGGCAAGCGCGCCGTGCCGCGCGACAAGCCGCCGTTTCCGCAACAGGCGGGTCTGTGGGGCCGGCCCACCGTCGTCAATAACGTCGAGACCCTGTGCAACGTGCCGCACATCGTGAATAACGGCTCTGACTGGTTCCATAGCCTGAGCCGGACCGAGAATGGCGGTACCAAGCTCTACGGCGCGAGCGGGCATGTCCGGAGCCCGGGGTGCTGGGAGCTGCCCATGGGCACGACCGTGCGCGAGCTGCTGGACGAATATGCCGGTGGCATGAGCGAGGGCTACGGCTTCCGCGGCTGCCTGCCCGGCGGCGGCTCGACGCCGTTTCTCACCACCGAGCACCTGGATCTGCCGCTCGACTTCGACCGTTGCGCCCAGGTCGGCAGCCGGCTCGGCACCGGCACGCTGATCATGCTCGACGACCGGACCTCGCTGATGGGGTTTCTGCGCAACCTCGAGGAGTTCTACGCGCGCGAGTCCTGCGGCTGGTGTACGCCCTGCCGGGACGGCCTGCCCTGGGTCGCCAAGATCCTGGCTGACCTGGAGGCCGGCCGCGGCGATGCCGGCGACATCGAGCTGCTCCGCATGCACACCCAGTTCCTGGGGCCGGGCCGAACCTTCTGCGCCCATGCGCCGGGCGCCATGGGACCGCTGGAGAGCGCGCTCGAGCATTTCCCCGAGGATTTCGAGCGCGGTATCGCCGAGCCGGCGAGCGCAACGGCGGAGGCCCGCTGATGCCCACGATCCACGTCGACGGCCGCGCCCACGAGGTCGCCGAGGGCAAGAACCTGCTCGAGGCCTGCCTGGAGCTGGGCTACGACCTGCCGTACTTCTGTTGGCATCCGGCCCTGGGCTCGGTCGGCGCCTGCCGCCAGTGCGCCGTGCGCCTCTACAAGGACGAGGAGGACGAGCAGGGCATGCTGGCGATGTCGTGCATGTCGCC
>CAZVBX010000115.1:0-8043 GCA_964625925.1 uncultured Ectothiorhodospiraceae bacterium
GCCTGGAACGACTGCTCGGCGAAGTGGCGCACCGGCGCCCCGCTCGCCCGGTAGGGGGCCTCGGCCTCATCGAGCAGCGGCCCGCTGATCCGCTTGAGGCGGTCGTTGGTGCAAAGCCCAGGATGTAGTCGACGCCCACGCGCTGGGCGCCGATGGGAAGTCGTCTGATTCAGTTGCCAGATAGGCTATGCGCATTATGATCTTCTCGCCGCGGCCGGCCGGTGCCGGTCCCCGTTGATGCTCCGTACCATCGGGCACTTGCGCTTCCTTCCCCGCGCTGCAATCGCGGCAAGCATCGTCCGCGAGCAGCAATGGCGCGTTCACCCGTCGAGCACCGTCGTCGGCGCGCTGCACCCGCGTGAAATACATTCGTAACAAAAAAGTCACCTGTCCTTCATTTAAGTGCCTCAGCCTGCTCCTGGATTCTAGAGGGCGTGGTTTGCCCTCTCGCTTCATCCATAAGCACTTGTCAGGAGTAGCTCACCATGTGGCAGAACCGTACTACCATCGCAACCGTTGCTGTCGGCGCCCTTCTGGGTGTGCCTGGCCTCGCGGCTGCCAACACTGATTTGTCGGAGGTCTGCCCGAACCCCATGCGCATGGCGGACACGGGCGTCGAAGGCATGGGGCCCCTGGAGGAGGCGTTCGGTCCGTTCCAGGAGTCCTTTCAGAAGCATACCGGCCTCGAACTCGAGCTCTACAGCCTCAGCAACCGCACCGCTGCCGGCAATGCCCTGCAGTATGACGACGTCGAGCTGGTCTTCGCCGGTCCCTCGGAGTTCGTGCTGTTCGAGCGGCAGAGCGACATTGAAGTGCTATTCGATATCCAGCGGCCACACTATGGCAGCAGCTTCTTCGTGCCGGCCGACAGCGATATCCAGTCCCTCGAGGATCTGGAGGGCAAGCACATCGCATTGAAGGATACGGGCTCCACCAGCGGCCATATCATTCCGAGCCGCATGCTGGTCGAGGCCGGTCTCGATCTGGACCGCGATCTGGAAATCACCATGGCAGGCGACGCCCGCATCGCGGCGCTGGTCAATGGCGATGTCGCCGCGATGGGCGGCGGCAACCGCGACATCGAGGAAATCCGCGCAATGGATTCCGACGGTGATTATCGTGTCATCGCCAAGAGCGACTCGTTGCCGGGTGATCCGGTGGTTATCCGCGGCAATCTTCCGGAGGCTTGCAAGACCGGCCTACGGGAGACGCTCAAGGCCAACCGGGACGACCTCTGGGATGCGCTGGTCTCAACGGATCGCAATGAGGACAAGTTCCTCAACCGCGACTCCCAGCTGGGTTTCGGACTCGCCGCCGAGGACTACGACGTGATCGAGGAAGCCTACCAGGCCGCCGGTATCGAGCTTTGATGACGCGGCCGCTACGTCGCTTGCGTTACGGGAGACACAGGGATGTGTCTCTTCCTTGCGACTGCACATGGGACACGACGAGACATCTTCGCGCGTACGACTCGAGGGGAGACCGACATTGTCGGCTATTCGGGTAAGCGAGCTGCACAAGTCCTTTGGCGCCCTGTACGTGCTGCGCGGCATCGAGCTGGAGATCCCCAGCGGCGAGTTCGTGGTGCTGCTCGGGGCCAACGGCTGCGGCAAGTCGACGTTGATCCGCTGCCTCAACGGCCTGGCTCGACCTGATCGCGGCACCGTGGACATCGATGGCGTCGACATCGGGCGGGCTACCGGGCGGAGCCTGCGCAGGGTGCGCCGTCAGATCGGCGTGGTGTTTCAGCACTTCAACCTGGTTCCGAACGTGAGTGTGTTCCAGAACGTGCTCTACGGTGCCCTCGGGCAGCAGCCGGGTGGCCTAGCGCGCACGCTCCCGGCATTCGCGCCCCGGAACCTGCGCCACCGGGCCATGGCCTGCCTGGAGCGTGTTGGCCTGGCCGAGCACGCCGGCCAGGACTGCCGCCGGCTCTCGGGTGGCCAGCAGCAGCGTGTCGCCTTTGCTCGGACCCTGCTGCAGGATCCGCAGGTGCTGGTGGCCGACGAGCCGGTGGCCAGCCTGGACCCGCGCGCCGGCCGCGCCGTGATGGAGCTGCTCGTGGATGTCGTCCGCGAGCGCGGCATGACGGTGCTCTGCTCGCTGCACCAGCTGGAGCTGGCCAGCGAGTTCGGCGACCGGGTGGTCGGGATGAAGGCCGGCCGCATCGAGCTGGACAGCTGGCGCAATCCGGTCGGCAACTCGGCCATGGCCGGGCTTTACCAAGGGGTGGTGCGCGTGGACGACACGGTACCGGGGCATGAAGAGCAAGCACTCGCACAGCCGGCATGACGGAGCCATTGCACGGCATGAATAACCCCAATTCGGTGACTGCCAACACAGCACCGCCACCGCGGTTTCGCAGACCCTCGCCGTTTCTCTGGGTCGTGGTTCCGGTATTTCTCGTGCTGCTCGTCCAGGGCGCGCTGGTCATGGAGATCACGCCCCAGCGGCTGGCGCGCGGTGCGGTCAACTTGGTGGACTTCATCGGCCGCGCGTTCCCGCCTTACCTGTCGGATCTGGACGTCATCGGCTGGGCCATGCTCGAGACGCTCTACATCGCGCTGGTGGGCGTCACTGCTGGCGTCGTGCTGAGTGTGCCGTTCGCATTCCTTGCCGCACGCAATACCGCTCCACACGCCAGCGTCCGTGTGGTCACGCGTTGCATCATAGCGTCAATGCGGACCATCCCCGACCTGGTGTGGGCGCTGATCTTCGTCGTTGCCGTCGGGCTGGGGCCGTTCGCCGGTGTCCTGGCTATCGTGATGGACACGATCGGGTTTGCCGCTCGGTTCTTCTCCGAGCGCATCGAGGAAGTCCATCCCGGACCCTCGGAGGCGCTGGCATCCACCGGTGCCGGCCGGTTGTCCGTGATTGGCGGAGCCATCATGCCGGAGACGCTGGCGTCCATGACCGCCACCAGCCTGTTCAGCGTGGAGAAGGCCTTGCGATCCGCCGTGACGCTCGGCCTCGTTGGCGCCGGTGGTATCGGCGTCGAGCTGGCCGCAGCCATGCGGCTGTTCAACTACGATGAAGCCCTGACTATCATCATCGCCATCCTGATCTGCGTGCTCGGCTTCGAGCAGCTGTCCTCGGCCATCCGCAAGCGTGTGATCTGACGCGTCGTTCACAGACGCCCTGGCGGTGAGTCATAGTGCTGGCTCGAGTGGCCACGGATGCCGCAGCAGCCAACGGACGCCGAAGCTCTACCATCGAATCCAAGGTCCGGCGCGAATAGCCAAACAGAGGCAGCCAACGGCGGGGAAGAACTCGGATCTCTCATCCTCGCGCACAATGGTCTATCGCGAACAAAGTCAAGCGATCCAGCGGCACTGTCGATACCGTCATTATCTACGTGAAGTGGCGAGTTGAATGAGAGGTCCCCTCAATGGTTACGGAGTGAGCAACGAAGTGGCGGTTGGGAGGCAGTTTGGACAGACGCCCCCTTACCCCCGTGTGTTGGTCGTCGTGCCGGGGCCAGCATTCAGGCGGGCTTATCCAGGCCGTAGGCGGGCTGCCACCGTGGACAGCAGATCGCGATAGGCGTAATGGCTCGACAAGTACAACCGCACGCGGCGGGTGTTGCGCAGCACCACGGCCCCGATCTTGAGTCGCTTGAGGCCACGGTACCGATAGTGGCGCGGGCCAGTTCGGTGCCGTACAGCGTCTGGGGATCGCCTTCGAGGCGGGTGATGCGAACCGGGCGTTGCGCCCGAGGCCGTTATGCTCGGTCTCGATCAAGAGTCGATTGGAGTGCTTCCACGAGCGTGCCTGGAACGACTGCTCGGCGAAGTGGCGCACCGGCGCCCCGCTCGCCCGGTAGGCGGCCTCGGCCTCATCGAGCAACGGCCCGCTGATCCGCTTGAGGCGGTCGTTGGTGGCAAAGCCCAGGATATACTCGACGCTCAGGCGCTGGGCCGCATGCAGCAGCTTCGGGGTACAGAATCCGGCATCGGCGCGCAGGACGATCTCGACGCCGGGCCAACGCGCCTGTAGGCGGCGGACCAGCAGCCGCAGGGTGGCCGCACTGTGATGCGCCGGGCGCGGGTAGCTGACCAGCAGCTGGTCGCCGCAGACGACATACAGGGGCAGGAAGCAGTAGCCGTCGTAAAAGCCGGCGGGGGATCGAACGATGCGCAGAAGCGCTCGAATAGCGCCTCGGGCGCGGCCCAGGCGAAGCGCGCATTGGCGCACTGCTCGAAGCGGCACAGCGTCGATGCCGAAGCCAACGGCTCGTCGCGCGAGACCGCCGTCTGAAACGCCAAGTCACGGCGTAGCGTATCGTGATCGTTCAGATCGCAGTACCCGAGCGCCGCACCGAACACCCGCTGGCGCAGCATCGCCGTGAAATGGTGATCGATCCGTTGCTGATCACGGGAATCGACCGGACCTTGCGTGAGTCCATTGAGCAACCCGATCCGCCGATCGGTTTCGCTCAATAGCAGCGCGCCGCCGTTTGATCCACCACATATTTATACCGGGTTCGCCGTTCTTGTTGGTGCAATATCCCGGCTAGGGGCGGCGGATGAGCCGGCGTAGGCACCACAGCGCGCTCAGGGTGGCAAGCGAGAGGGCGGCCAGCCACAGTAGAGGTTCGATCCCGGGGTCTCGCAGGGCCACGGCCATCTGCTCATAGAAGATGGCAATTACGCCGATACCGGGCGCCATGCCCAGGAGCGTCCCGGCGAGGAAATCGCGCACCCGGATGTGCGACACGCCCGCCGCCAGGCTTACCACCGTGAAATGCGTCAGCGGGAACATGCGCACCGCGGCCACCGTCATGATGCCGGCACTGCGTAGCTTGAGCGACAGGCCGTGGAGGCGGGACCCGGCAAGGCGGTCCAGCTGCCGGCGCCCGAGGCACCGGCCGATCGCGAAGCTCACCAGGCCTGCGAGCACGGCGCCGCCGAACGCGTAGAGGGAGCCCTCGGTCGGGCCGAACGAGGCGATGGTCAGCACCACCATCACGGTGACCGGTAGGACGAGCAGGCTGCCCAGGAGAAATCCCGCCATCGCGACCCATGGCGCCGCCGGGTGATGGCTGAGCGAGCGCAGTAGCGTCAGCCACGCGCGTGGCTCGATCAGCTCCCGCAACGGGGACAGCGCCCATAGGGCCGACAGCAGCGTCAGCCCGGTGAGGACGGCCGCGCAGATCAGCAGGCGGCGCCGCGCCGCCGTGACCGATGCCTGCCGCGACGCCTCGCTCACCCTCTGGGCGCCTCGGTAGTGGCGCCCAGAGGGTGAGGCAGAAAGCGCAGGGTCGCAGATCGGGCCGAACGGGCCCGGCGCCGGATCCGCGACCGGTCATGCGTCATGCGATCAGGACGAATCGGATCCACTCTGCTGGTCCGGGTTCATGTCGACGAACTTCCAGTCCGTCTGGCTGAGGTTGCCGTCGCCGTCGATGTCCTCGCGCTTGGCCTCTTGTTCCGGAATGCCGGCTTCGGCGGCCTCGCTCACGGCGATCTGCCCGTCGCCATCGGAGTCCACCTCCTCGAAGTTGGACTTCTCACCGGAGGCGGCCGCAGCGGTGAGTGGGGCGGCGAGGGTTAGCGCCATCAGCACGCTTGCAAATCGGCTCATCTGCATCGTTCCTCCCTACGTCGGTCGCTTGACTGAAGCTCGTGCGCGAACGCCCCGAACCCACGGGCAGCGCTACGAACGTGATGCCGGAACCACGCCGAGCGGCTGTCGATGCCGCTGCTCGCACCCGCTGTCCGATCCGGGCGTTCGACGCGACATACGCTATCAACTCGCAACTAAACGGTTAGGTTACGGCTTTGTAACTCAGGGGCGGCACTGCAGCCCCTGGAGACCCCTTCACGCCGCGAGGGCCCTAGGGCAGGACCGCGGTGCGGCCGCGGCTTGATCTCGGTCAACATCGCGGCCATGCCCGTGCATAGGGTGGTGAGCCGTGGTGATGGCTGATGCCGGCCGAGGATTTGGTATGGGTTACAAAGGACTGCTGCTCGATCTCGATCGCACTCAGGCGTGTCCCAAACGGGTCGACGTCGCGTTGGCGATGGCGCGCGATTTCGAGGCGCACATCACGGCGCTGTACTGCGTGGGTCGCCTCGATCTGACGGAAGGCTGGGTGCATTGGCCGGACTACCGAAGCCTGCCGCCGGAGTTCCATCAGGGGGAGTCCGAGCGCGCGACCGCCGTGCTGGACGACTTCCGGAGCAAGGCCGAGCGGTCGGGCGTCTCCTTCGAGACCGTCACATCGGAAACGGCCGTCGATCAGATCGGCAGTGAGATCGCGATGCAGTGCCGCTACACGGACTTGACCGTGGTCGGCCAGACCGATCCCAGCGATCCCCCCATGGGCGGGCGGCATTTGACCGAGTATGTGATGCTCGCCAGCGGCCGGCCGGCCCTGATCGTGCCGTATTCCGGCACCGGCCACACGCTCGCCGGCTCGCGCGCCATGGTCGCCTGGGACGCGAGCCGCGAGGCCACGCGTGCGCTGCACGACGCCTTGCCCATTCTGCGCGGAGCGCGCCAGGTGGATCTGGTCGCAGTGAATCCGCCCAGGCGCGGCCAGCGCCAGGGGCCCACGCCCGCGCGCGACGTCGCCCTGCATCTCGCGCGGCATCAGGTCCCGGTCGAGGTCCATACGCTCGAGCCGGGTGAGGTCGGCACGGCCGACACCATTCTCGGGAAAATCGGCGAATACGGCAGCGATCTGCTCGTGATGGGCGGCTACGGCCACGGCTATATGCGCGAGCTGGTGCTCGGCGGCGTGACCCGCAACGTGCTCGAGAAGATGACCGTGCCCGTGCTGATGAGCCACTAGGGCCTGTTGGCACGTCCCGAGGTCATCGCCTTAGGGCGCGCTGTACCCGGTTCGGGTCGGGCTGAAGCCCGACCTACGTGGGTATCGAAGCGCTGCGGCCATATTACGGCGTAAGTTGGGCTTCAGCCCGACCGACCGGCCGCTCCCGCTCTATGGCCGCCACAGGCGTCGCGCATGCCACAGCGAGCGGACTTGTTCCTGCGGCCCCGGGGCCATGCGGATCATCAGGCACTGCTCGATGCCGGCGAGCAGGGCGATCACGGTGGCGATGCGCAACGGCCAGGCGGGGCCGCCTGCGAGCAGTAGCAGCAGCGTGGGCGCCACGACGGCGACGGCCGCTTTCGCGCCCCAGGTATGATATGCGGCCGGGCGACCAAAGCGAGCGATGGCGATGGCGCCGGGGAGCGAGTAGCCGAGCACGATCAGCGCCAGCCAAGCCGCCTCGCGCGTGATCATGTCGGGCCACAGCCACCACGCGCCCACCGGCACCGCCAGATACAAGCTGTAGTCGGCATAGGAGTCCAGCCGGGCGCCGGTCGCATCGGCGCCGTCGGCCGGCGCCCGCCGCGCGAACCAGCCGTCCGCCGCGTCCGTGGCCACGGCAGCGAGCAGCAGCAGCACGAACGCCAGCGGCAGCCCCGCCCAGGCAAGCGCCAGCAGCGGCCCGACGGAGATCAGCCGCACCAAGCTCAACCCGTTCGCGATGGCACGCATCCCGTTATCGTCGCCGAATCGTCATCGCATGCGCCTTGATATCGTCCTCGAGTGGCCCAACTGTGCAGCGGAAGCGGGCGTAGCGCCCCGCCCGTGCTGCACCGGCGCGGCGAGACGTCGCACACGGAGCCGTGCAGCGGCTACGTCTCCGAACGGGGCACCTGATAGAGTGTGCGTGGTCACCTTCACGTTTGGGCCACCATGGGCGAAGGGGCAAGTGGGCCATGCGGGTATTTCGGTAACGCGCTGAGCGGACATGGCGCTTCAGCACAAGGCGCGCCGAACGAGCGTAGCGCGTCCTACGTGAGCGAGGCGCAACGCCGTGATGGAGCGCCATGTCCGCTCCCGAAGGGCGGCGCTGTGCGCACCCGCCGCGGCGTTGCTCGTCACTTGTGTAGTGACGCTACACGCGCTCCTCGCGCCTTGCGGCGAGCACGCACAGCGCCGCAGCGCATTACCGAAATACCCGCATGGCCCACTAGGAGCCTGTCCGAGAAACCCGGCACCTACTGCGCGCGTGCCCCAGCGGGCGC
>CAZVBX010000116.1:0-7836 GCA_964625925.1 uncultured Ectothiorhodospiraceae bacterium
TCCTCGCGCCTTGCGGGGCCCGGATTGGGGGCCACAACGCGACGACCGCGGGAAGTGTTAGCAGGCCCTAGGAGCGGGCGAAAGGCCAGCGCGGGGCGCCGAGCGCCATGGTAGAATCGCTCGCCGTTGTGCCACCCGGCCCGCGTGCCGGCAGCGGGAGCGCCCGTGTCGCCCGAACGGACCGAACGCGATACCCACGTCCTGATCCGCGGCCTAAGCTTCACATGCCGCGATCGCGTGGTGTTCGATCGCGTCAACATGGACATTCCCCGCGGGCAAGTCACGGCCATTGTGGGGCCTAGCGGCAGCGGCAAGACCACCCTGCTCAAGCTCATCGGCGCCCAGCTCCGACCCGAGGCCGGGCGCATCGATATTGGCGGCCAGGACGTGCAGGCACTCGGGCGCGAGGACCTGGCTGCCCTGCGCAAGCGCATGGGCACGCTGTTCCAGTCGGGTGCGCTGTTCACTGATCGCTCCGTGTTCGACAACGTCGCCTTTCCCTTGCGCGAGCACACCGCGCTGCCCGAGGCGCTCGTGTGCCAGCTCGTGTTGCTGCGGCTGGAGACCGTTGGGCTGCGCGCAGCGCGCCATCTGATGCCGGCCGAGCTGTCCGGCGGCATGGCCCGGCGTGTCGCGCTGGCGCGCGCGCTGGTGCTCGACCCCGAGCTGATCATGTACGACGAGCCGTTCACGGGCCAGGACCCGATCTCGCGGGGCGTGCTGGTGCAGTTGATCCGCTCGGTCAACGACGCGCTCGGACTGACCAGCATCGTGTTGTCGCACGATGTCGCGGAGGCGCTGTCGATCGCCGATTACGCCTACGTCGTGGCCGACGGGGACGTGGTCGGGCGGGGCACGCCGGAGGCGTTGCGGGCCTCGCGCTCGCCCTGGATACGCCAGTTCGTCCACGCCTTGCCCGACGGCCCGGTGCCGTTCCATTACCCCGGGCCAAGCTATGCCGAGGAGCTGTTCGCCGCCCCCAGCCAGCGGAAGCGCCGGCGTGGCTGACCCGATCACCGCCGTGGGCCGGTGCAGCATCCGCGCGTTCCAGCGCCTGGGGCGCGCGCACCTGTTCGGCCTGCAGCTACTGCGCTCGGTGGGCGCGTCGGTGCGGCGCCCGCGCCTGACCGTCGCGCAGATGGGCTCGGTCGGGGGCCGGACGGTCGTCGTCACCGCGCTCGGCGGGTTGTTCGTCGGCATGGTGCTGGCATTGCACGGGGCTTACGGCCTGCTGCGCTTCGGCGCCGAGAGCTCGCTGGGCGTGCGGGTCGCACTGCCGCTGGTGCGCGAGCTCGGACCGGTGATCGCCGCATTGCTGTTCGTCGGCCGCGCCGGCTCGGCGCTGACCGCGGAAGTCGGGCGGATGAAGGCGACCGAGCAGCTATCGGCGCTGGAGATGATGGCGGTGGATCCGTATCGCCGCGTATTCGCGCCGCGGTTCGCAGCCGGGGTCGTTTCGACGCCGCTGCTGACGGCGCTGTTCACCGCCGTCGGTGTCGGCGGCGGCTATCTGGTGGCGGTCCACCTGCTGGGCGTAGACGCGGGTTCGTTCTGGTCCCAGATGCAGGCGAACGTCGGCCTGGTCGCCGACGTCGGTAAGGGGCTGCTCAAGAGTGTGGTCTTCGGGGTGGTTGCGACCTGGATCGCGCTGTTCGAGGGTTTCGATGCCGAGCCGACTGCGGAAGGCGTGAGTCGCGCCACGACGCGCACGATGGTCCATGCCTCGCTGGCGGTGCTGGGCCTGAACCTCGTCGTGACGGCCCTTATGGCCGGGCAGTAACCACGGGCAATCGCGGCGCGGAGCTGATCGTCGGGCGCTCGCTCCGGCCGCGGGCGAGCGAATGCCTACAGAACGGGATACCATCGAATACGCCCGGTCGGCCGTGGTGCGGGGAAGGGATGGACCAGTGCCTGTGCAACCGGGAATCAGGGCGGCCGAGCCCATGCTGATCCGGCGGCCGGGACCCGGCCGCTGGCCAGAATCAACGGATCCGGCCCCGGTGCGCGGGGGGATGCGTGCGACGTGGAGAGTGCGATGATGGACTCGAATGCACAGGGGGCGCTGCGGTGGATCGCGGCGACAATGCTCATGATGGCGGTTGCGGCCACGCCCGTATCCGCGGCCGAGCCGAATCCGGCCGACGCCCAGGCGCTGCTGGAGGAGGTCAGCGACGAGGTGCTGGCGGTACTCGCCCGCCACGCCGATAGCGGCGAGATGGACGTCGAACAGGTGCGCCAGGATTTGAGCGACATCATCATGCCGCACATGGACTTCGTCACCATGACGCGGCTGGCCGTCGGGGCGGACTGGCGCGATGCAAGCCGTGAGCAGAAACGCGCGCTGGTGACGGAGTTCCGGACGCTGCTCGTGCGTACCTATTCGCAAGCGCTCGACGAATACAGCGGCCAGCAGATCGAGTTCCTGCCGCTGGAAGAGAGCTCGCACGAGGACCGGGTGACCGTGCGCTCGCGCGTGACGCGTCCCGAGGGGCAGCCGATCCCGGTCCATTACGGGGTACGTTACGTCGATGGCGAGTGGAAAGTGTACGACGTCGTGGTCGAGGGCATCAGCCTGGTGACCACCTATCGCTCGAATTTCTCCTCGCTCGTGCAACAGAACGGGATCGGGGGCTTGGTCGAAGAGCTCCGGCGCAAGAACGAGTCCGGCGAGACTACACCGGAGGCGCCCGGGGCCGAATCGTGAACGCGCAGATCGAGGCCCAATCGGCCGGGCATTGGCGTCTGTCCGGAACCCTCGATTTCGCGTCCGTCCCCGAGCTGTTCGCGCAGACGGACGAACTGCTCGCCGAGGGGCCGGTCGAGCTCGACCTCTCCGGGGTGGAGCCCACTAGCGCGGGGGTTGCGCTGCTGATCGAGTGGCGCCGACAGGCACACCGCCGGGGGGTCGAGCTGAATCTGCGCGCGCTGCCCGATGCCATGCGGCGCGTCGCGGGGTTGGCTCAGGTCGAGGGGCTGCTCACGGGCGCGTACGAGCCGTCCGATGACGTGATTCCGTGACCGGATCCACGGGCCCTGCAGCGCGACTACTGTGGTTCTCGCGGCCGCTTGCCGTATAATCAATGGTTTGCACCGCGACCGGTGGCCGCTTGGCCCGAGACTCCTCCGATGGATAGACTCCTGATTCGCGGCGGTGCGCCGCTGCAGGGCCAGGTGCGCGCATCCGGGGCCAAGAACGCGGTGCTGCCGATCCTGGCCGGCAGTATGCTGGCCGATGACCCGGTCACGATCGAGAACGTTCCCCACCTCAACGACGTGACCACGACCATGTCCCTGCTCGGGCGCATGGGCGCACATCTGACCGTCGACGAGCGCATGAACATCGAGGTCGACAGCCGCGAGCTCTCCGAGTTCTACGCGCCCTACGACCTGGTCAAGACCATGCGCGCGTCCATCCTCGTGCTCGGTCCCATGCTGTCGCGCTACGGGCGCGCCGAGGTCTCGCTGCCGGGCGGCTGCGCAATCGGCTCGCGCCCGGTGAATCTGCACCTCGAGGGGCTGCGGGCCATGGGCGCGGACGTGTGGGTGGCCGACGGCTACATCCACGCGCGCTGCCAGCGCCTGCAAGGCACCCACTTCGTGCTCGACGCGGTCACCGTGACCGGCACCGAGAACCTGATGATGGCGGCGGTCCTCGCGCGCGGCACGACGGTGCTGGAGAATGCTGCGCGCGAGCCGGAAGTCGTGGATCTGGCCAACTTTCTCAACAAGATGGGCGCGCAGGTCTCGGGGGCGGGCACCGACCGCATCGTGATCGATGGCGTGCCCGCGTTGAGCGGCACGCGCTATCGGGTCCTGCCCGATCGCATCGAGTCCGGCACGTTCCTCTGCGCGGCCGCCATGAGCGGCGGGCGCGTGCGGGTGCGCGACACGGATCCGGGGCTGCTCGACGCCATCGTGTCCAAGCTGGCGGAGGCGGGAGCGCACGTGAATACCGGTCCGGACTGGGTCGAGCTGGATATGGGCGGGCGGCGCCCGCGTGCGGTGCATGTGCGCACGGCGCCGTTCCCCGCGTTCCCGACCGACATGCAGGCCCAGTTCTCGGCGCTCAACGCGGTGGCCGAGGGCGCGGGCACGGTCACCGAGACGGTGTTCGAGAACCGCTTCATGCACGTGCAGGAGCTACAGCGGATGGGCGCCGACATGCGCGTGGAAGGGAATACGACCATCGTGCACGGGGTCGACCGCCTGACGGCGGCGCCGGTCATGGCCACGGACCTGCGCGCCTCGGCGAGCCTGATCCTCGCCGGCCTGGTGGCCGAGGGCGAGACCGCCGTCGATCGGATCTACCACATCGATCGCGGCTACGAGTGCATCGAGGAGAAGCTCTCGCAGCTCGGGGCGCGCATCCAGCGGGTGCCGGCATGAGCACGGCGCCGGTCACGATCGCCCTGTCGAAGGGCCGCATCTTCGAGCAGACCGTGCCGCTGCTGGCGCGCGCGGGCGTCGAGCCCACGGCCGACCCCGAGACCAGCCGCGAGCTGATGCTGCCGAGCACACGCCAGGACGTGCGTTTCATCATCGTGCGCGCGTCCGACGTCCCGACCTACGTCCAATACGGTGGCGCCGATCTGGGCGTCGCGGGCAAGGATGTGCTGCTCGAGCACGGCGGGGAGGGGCTGTACGAACCGCTCGACCTCGGCATCGCCGCCTGCCGGCTGATGCTTGCTGGCCCGGACGCTGATGCGCGCGTGCCGCCGGCGCGCGGACGCCCGCGCGTCGCCACCAAGTACGTCCATAGCACACACGAATATTTCGCCCGCAAGGGGCGCCAGGTCGATATCATCAAGCTCTACGGCTCGATGGAACTGGCGCCCCTGGTCGGCCTCGCCGACTGGATCGTCGATCTGGTCGATACCGGCAAGACGCTGCAGGCGAACGGCCTGGCGCCGTACGAGACCATCGCCACCATCACGAGCCGCCTGATCGTCAACAAGGCGGCCATGAAAACCCGCAATGCCGAGCTGCGCGCGCTCATCGGTGCGATCGGGGCGGGGATCGCAGCGCAAGAAGGCGCCATCCAGGAGTAATGTCTATGTCATACGCCACCGGAGACCTGAGAATCCGCAACATTCGCGAGCTCATTCCCCCGGAGGAGATGACGCCGGCGAGCGAGCGCGCGACGGCCACGGTCCATCACGGGCGCGAACAGGTGCAGCGGATCATGGATGGCGACGACGATCGCCTGGTCGTCATCTGCGGGCCGTGCTCGATCCACGACCCGGAGGCAGCGCGCGACTACGCCACCCGCCTGCAGCGCATGCGCGGCGAGCTCGGCGATGATCTGTTGATCCTCATGCGGGTGTATTTCGAGAAGCCGCGTACGACCACCGGCTGGAAGGGGCTGATCAACGATCCTCACCTGGACGACAGCTTCGATATCAACGTGGGGCTGCAGCGGGCCCGTCAGCTGCTGCTGGACCTGGCCGAGATGGACGTGCCCGCCGGCACCGAGCTCCTCGACCTCATCAGTCCGCAGTACGTCGCCGATCTGGTGACCTGGGGCGCCATCGGCGCGCGCACCACCGAGTCGCAGGTCCACCGCGAGCTGGCCTCGGGGCTGTCCTGCCCGGTCGGCTTCAAGAACGGCACGGACGGCAATGTGCAGATCGCCGTCGACGCCATCCGCTCGGCCTCACAATCGCATCATTTCCTGGGCGTGACCCGCGGCGGCCACTCGGCCATCGTCGAGACCACCGGCAATCCGTACTGCCACCTGATCCTGCGGGGCGGTAAGCAGCCGAATTACGACGCCTCCAGCGTCGACGATGTATCCGACATGCTGGCGCAGCCGAAGCTGCCGCAGCGCATCATGATCGATGCGAGCCACGCCAACTCGCGCAAGAAGCCGGATCGGCAGGCCGATGTCGCGCGCGACATCGCGCACCAGATCGGGCGCGGCGACCGGCGCATCTTCGGCATGATGCTCGAGAGCCACCTGCAGGAAGGCAATCAGAGCCTGGGCAGCGGCGAGCTCGTGTACGGCCAGAGCGTCACCGACGCCTGCATGGGCTGGGAACGGACCGAGCCGTTGCTGCACGAGATCGCCGCGGCCGTGCGCGAACGCCGCGCTGCGGGTAAAGCCGGCTGATCGGACCGGACAACGCCACACGGACGTTGGCGGAAGGCCGTGGCTCGTCGCTGCGAGACCCACGGCGGGGTGACGGATCGGGCTAGTCCGAGGGAGTGACGGGGCCGCCACCGGCCCCGTAACCGATTCGGCCGTGTCAGGCCGCTGCGGCGATTTGCCCGCGGCGTTCGCGCCGCGCCCGCAGCAGGGTCCAGTAGCCGAACAGGTTCACCGGCTTGGACTCGATGATGTCCAGGTCGGTCTTGTCCACGACCTCTTCCAGCGAGAAGTCGGGACGAAATCCGAGCAGCCCCGTCAGCGGCGACAGCAGGCGCTCGACGCTGCCGATGACCGGGTTGCGTTTGCGGAAGTGATTGACGAAGAAGAGATCGCCGCCGGGACGACACACCCGGCGCATCTCGTCCACCAACCGCTCGGGCGAAGGCGATACCGGCAGCACGTACATTGCCACGACGTGATCGAAGGCGCCGTCGGCAAAGTTCATCTGCTCGGCGTCCATCTCGGCGATGGTGACGCTGTCCTCCATCCCGAGCGAGCTGACGCGCTCGCGGGCGATCTCGATCATCTCCGGCGACACGTCGATGCCGGTCACCTGCACCCCTTCGGGGTACTCCGGTAGCGATAGCCCCGTGCCGACGCCGACCTCGAGTACATGCTCGCCGGGCTGAATCCCCATCTGCTCGATGGCGGCTCGGCGTCCCTGATGGAATACGGCGCCAAACCAGCGGTCATAGTAGCGTGCGTATCGGCGGTAGGCGTCACGTACGCCCTGAATATCCACAATCGGTCTCCCCGCCGGGCATATGCGGCCCGGTATTCCCCCTCACAGGCGAGCGAGGCTACCCGAGCGGCCGACGCCGCGCCACCCCGCTTCCGGCGTTGTAATGATTACGTAATCCTCGTGTGCGACAAGTCGGACACCGGCCGCGTCTTCGCTCGGCGCTCCGCGCCAAGCGGCACACTACCACGAGCGGTCACGCGCTATCGACGCGCAGCCATCCGCGGGCCTCGGCCAGGCGGGCAAGCGCCTGCTCGTGCACCCGCAACTCGTCCGCGCTGAAGAGCACCAGTCGCGCAAGCGCGATGTTTCGCTGCTGGGGCAGATGTTCGAGCAGCGTGGTGAGGGCAATGTCCGCAGCATCGGCGAGCGGATAGCCAAAAGCGCCGGTGCTGAGCGCCGGAAACGCGATCGACCGTGCGCCGCACTCGTCAGCCGCCGCGAGGCTGTTGCGGTAGCTTGCCGCCAGCAGCTCCGCGGCCGGCTCGTCCTGCCCGTAGACTGGACCAACCGTGTGGACGATCCAGCGCGCCGGCAGCGCGAAGCCGTCGGTCACCTTGGCCTCGCCGGTCGCGCAGCCCCCGAGCGGCTCGCAGGCCTGCCACAGCTCGGGGCCGGCGGCGCGATGGATGGCGCCGGCGACGCCACCACCGGAGGCCAGACGCGCGTTGGCCGCGTTGACCACGGCGTCGACCTCTTGCGCGGTGATATCCCCGCGCCGTAGCTCGAGCGCTGACGCGGCTTTCTCCCACCGCATCGATGCACCTCCGTCCGTCCTGGATCGGGGCCCAGTATCGCGCCCAAGACATGCGTCCGTCGAGGCGTCGGCCCCTTGGCCCGCCGCTCGCAGCCGGGTTATCATTGCGCGTTCGCATCACGTCCCCATCGTCTAGAGGCCCAGGACTCCGCCCTCTCAAGGCGGCAACAGGGGTTCGAATCCCCTTGGGGA
>CAZVBX010000117.1:0-7789 GCA_964625925.1 uncultured Ectothiorhodospiraceae bacterium
GTGGTTTGTAGGAGCGGGCATTGCCCGCGAACCGTCGACGTTTCGCGTGGTTGCCGGGTTCGTTCGCGGCCGGTGGTTGCTCCTACATGGAACTGCCGAGCGGGATGCGGCGATAGAGTACATAACGCTCGGGGTGCTCGCGCCGGCGGAACACGGCGACCTCGTTCGCGGGGATGTCGTCGCGGCGCAGGACGGGGGCGAATCGGCGACGCAGCAGGGGCCACACCCGGCACCGCTGCCGTCGAGTGAGCACGCCCGTCAGCGTGATGTGGAACCAGAATCGTTCGCCGGTGTGGGGGTAACCGAGATCGCGCAGGAGCTTGCGCTGGTCCGGCGCCAAGCACCGCCACGGTCCCCAATACCGGCCGTCGTCGCCGGGCTCGGGGACGCGCAGGTGCTCCAGCCGGTGGACGCAATCGAGCGCCAGTCGTGTGAGCCGGGGGGCGGGCTGAACTGGACCGAGCACGATCTGCTCGTGCGACATCGCGAGATCGAGCGGCGGGAGGTAGAACGGTGCGTGGTCGTGAGCCAGGTCGGCCACATGGCGGCACAGGTCGTCGGGGTCGGCTCCCCTGGCGAGCCGGAAGGGTGCTTTGAGCGTGCCGTGCAGCCCGTAATAAGCGGCGCCGGCGACGATGCTGCGCCAGCGGGCTGGCGGTAACCACCGCGGCGGCCGTGTCCGGCGGCCGGTCTCCGGGTCCCGGCCGAGCCAGTCGCAGCCGCGCTGCCAGAGACGCCCGTCTGCTGGCGGGACGTAGTAGACAGCACAGCGCTCACCCATGCCGCCATGCTACGTGGCTGGTCGGGGCGTCGCCACGAGCACCGCGCCTGCGCGCGCAGCGCGGTCTTCGTCCGTGGCTGCGGCTGGGCCGTTGAACCGATTGCGAGCGGTGTTCGATGTACGCCCGGTCGTGGCTTGGCAGAGCGGTGTCGTCGAACGCGTTTGTCGATCATCGCGTCTATGCGCCGCCCACGCTAGTGGCTGCGAATGAAGGCCTTTTGACAGGCCCCGGCGGACGCGCGATCTGGCGATGGCGAGCCGGGTGGGGCCGAGCGTGGGTTCGAAGCCTGCCCGGGAACCCCGGCGCCCCGGCCGGGCGCAGCGGTGCGCCCGGCACTATCCGTTCGCTGTCTCACGCGCTCGCGACGGGGCAGGTTTCCGGACAGGCTCCTCGGGGACTCAAGCCGCTTGCGGCTTGGCAGCGCAGAGATCGGGCGCCGCGGCGTGAACCAACCGTCCGCCCGCGATCGTGGCCGCGATGGCCGGATTGCCGTCGGGGTCGAAGTCCATCAGCAGCATGTCCGCGCGACGGCCCGGTTCGATGTAGCCCCGGTCGTAGAGACCGGCTGCCGCCGCCGGCCCCGATGACACTAGCGACCAGGCGTCAGCGAGCTCGCAGATGCCGCCGTCGGCGAGGCGGAACGGCGCCGCCGCCAGGGACGGGTAGTAGTAGTCCGATGCGAGCGCGTCGCACAGCCCGCTGGCGACCGAGCTGCAGGCGTCGAGTCGGGCGAGGTGGCTGTGTCCGCGCAGCACGTTGGGCGCACCGAGCACGATCATATCGCCCGCTGCGTGGGCTTCCTTGGCCGTCGGCTTGTTGCACGGGAATTCGCACAGCGTGGCGCCTTTGCCGCGGAAGTGGCGCCGCCATTCGGGCGCATCGTCCTCGTGCGACGCGATCGCCAGATTCTGCGAGCGCGCCACGTCGCATACACGTTGAATCGCCGCCTCGATCTGATCGTCGCTGCGCGCCATCACACGCTGCGCCAACGCGGAGTATTCCTGGTCCGACAATCCGGAACGGACACGTTGCCCGACGCCCTCGTCGGAGCCGTCGACCCGGCCTGGGCTCGTCGAGGCACGATGATGCAGGGAAAGCAGGCTGAAGCGCTTCTGCCGGATCCAACGCTCGATTTCATCGACCGCATCGATGTTGCGAGTCTCGTAGCGCAGATGGAGGCGCGTGTCCGCCCCGAGCGTCGGTCGCAGGCGCTCCATCGTGTTGATGATGTCGCGCACCGTGTCGCCACTACGCAGCCCCGGCTCCCACGAATAGGTGATGCCGTGAAACGCCGTCGTGATGCCATTGGCGCAGATCTGGCGATCGGCCTCCGCTAAAGCCATCCCCGTGCCGAAGTAGACCGACGGACGCGGCATGAGCAGATGCTCGAAGGCATCGCCGTGCAGATCGACGATGCCGGGGAGCAACCAGCGGCCACCGCCATCCAGGCGGCGTTCGCTCGGCCGTCCTTCGTCGGAGGTGACGTCGACGATGTATGATCCGGCGATCCGGACGCATACGTCCTCCAGCCGGCCATCGGGGAGCATGGCACGGGTGCCGGTGACGATCCATTCGGGCACATCGGCTGTGATCGGCGCTCTCATCGTGGTCTCCGGGTGCGATATGGCGCGGCGACGGTACGGCCATTCGGTGACAAGCCGATGAAAACGCCCGGTGACCGGGAATGAACCCGCGTGTCATTGCACGGACACGGGATCGTCAGCTCAGCGTAACGAATCCGCGCTATCGTAATGCGCGTGACGGGGAGTCCGGCCCCGTCGGCGAACGCGGTCCGCCAACAGGCGGGCGCGGAGGATCCAGGCGAGGCATCGTGGTCCGACTCCCTACGCAAACCTTTGCGGCCGTCGATCTCGGCTCCAACAGCTTCCACGTGCTGATCGCGCGCCGAGAGCCCGACGGCTCGTTGACGGTGCTCGACCGGGTCAAGGAGATGGTGCGTCTGGCGGCGGGGCTCGATGGCGCCAACCGCCTGTCCCAGGAGGCGCAATCGCGTGCGCTCCACGCGCTGGGACGCATTGGCCAGCGCCTGCGTGACATCCCCCCGGCCCAGATCCGTGTCGTCGGCACGAACACCTTCCGCAAGGCGAGCGACATCGGCAGCTTCCTCGACGCCGCCGCCGAGGCGCTGGGATGCGGCGTCGAGATCGTCTCGGGCGTGGAGGAAGCGCGCCTGATCCACCTCGGCGTCACGCAGGGCTTCACCGACACCGAGCGGCGACTGGTGATCGACATCGGCGGCGGGTCGACCGAGATCGTGGTCGGCAAGGGCGCGGAGCCGCTGGACAAGGCCAGCCTTCACCTCGGCTGTGTCAGCCACAGCCGCGATTTCTTCCCCGATGGGTACATCACGCGGGAACACTTCGTGTGGGCGGAAACGGCCGCTCGCATGGAGCTCGAGCCCATCGAGGCGCGCCTGCGCGAGCGCGGCTGGGATCACGCCCTGGGCGCGTCCGGCACTGCTCGGGCCGTGGCGGCTAGCTTGGCGCATGCCGGCTGGACCGATGGCACGATCACCTTCGATGGGCTCACCCGGGAGCGCCAGCGCCTGATCGAAGCGGGGACCCTGGATCGGCTCGATCTGTCGGCCGTCAAGCCGGAACGCCGCGACGTATTCCCGGGGGGCTTGGCGATCTTGCGGGCGCTGTTCGAGGCACTCGGTATTCGGGAGATGGGGGTGGCGCAGGGCGCGATGCGAGAGGGCATCTTGTACGACCTTCTAGGCCGTAAGGACCATGCGGATCCGAGGAGCGCCGGCGTCGAGCGCCTGGCCGACCGCTTCCGTGCCGATCGGGCGCAGGCCGAGCGCGTGGCGAACACCGCCAGCTATCTGTTCGCCCAGGTGCGCGATGCGTGGGAGCTCGACGACGCAGCCGGCGCGCTGCTGCGGTGGGCCGCTCAGTTGCACGAGATCGGCCTCGACATCGCCCATTCCGGCTGCCATAAGCATGGGGCGTACATCATCACCCACAGCGATCTGCCGGGGTTCGCACAGGCGGAGCAGAACGCGCTCGCCGCGCTGGTTCGCAGCTGGCGCCGGAAGTTCCCGGCGGAGCACTTCGCCTCCTTCGGTCAGGCCGAGGGGCAACGGCTGGCGCGCCTGGCGGTGTTGTTGCGCTTGGCCGCGGTGCTGCATCGCGGCAGGCGGCCCGAGCCGGTCCCGAATCCATGCGTCGAGGTCGACCGAGGCGTCGTCGATCTGCGCTTGCCTTCGGGCTGGCTCGCGGGCCATCCGCTGACCCGGGCCGATCTCGCCGATGAGGCGAAACGGCTTGCGAACGCCGGCTTCTCGCTGCGCTTCGGTGAGGACTGCGCCGGGAGCGTGGTGGCCCAGGCGTGAACGATCGGAGGTCCCCGCGGTACAGGGATGTGCCGGAAGCTTCAGCGGCGGTACACCGCTGAAGCCAGGCCCTGCGGAGCGTGGGTTCCGTAGGCCGTCTCTGACCAAGGCCAGGGAGGCCTTGGTCAGTTTATTTTTGGTCAGGCCGTTGTTCGACGGGCCGCCGAGTAACCCGGCGCTATCCGCTCGCTGTGCCACGCGCTCGCGAGGCGCAGGTTTATCGGACAGGCTCCTACGGTCGGTTCAGGGCCAGGATGTCCTTGATTCGGATGCGCTATCGACGCCTTGCTGGCGCGCGGCGGCATCGGCCAGCAGGGCCTGCTGAACGTTGTACGCCGCGGTGTCTTCGGGCGCGGCGACGCGGTGGTAGTCGCCCTCGGGGCCGAGTTGCCACGCCTGGTCGTCGTCGCTGAGGTAGGACTCGAGTTCCTGCAAAAGGCGATCGCGCAGGCGCGAATCGTCGATCGGGAAGCAGGTCTCGACCCGACGGAAGAAGTTGCGCTCCATCCAGTCGGCACTCGAGAGCCATACTGTGGGCTGGTCTCCCGAGAAGTAGTACACGCGGGTGTGCTCGAGGAAGCGCCCCACGATCGAGCGCACGCGGATGTTCTCCGAGACGCCCTCGACCCCCGGCCGCAGGCAGCACATGCCCCGCACGATCAAGTCGATCGAGACGCCCGCGACCGCCGCCTCGTAGAGCGCGGCGATGATCGTCGGCTCGACCAGCGAATTGACCTTGGCGATGATCCGCGCCGGCGCGCCCGCCGCCGCGCGCTCGCGCTCGGCCGCGATCCGCTCGAGCAGGCCCGTGTGCAGCGTGAACGGGGCATGCAATAGGCGGTGCATGGCCGGCACGCGGCCCAGGCTGGTTAGCTGCAGGAACATGTCGTGCACGTCCTGGCCGATCTTGGGGGCCGAGGTCAGCAGGCCGTAGTCGGTGTACGCGCGCGCCGTACCGGTGTGGTAGTTGCCCGTGCCGAGATGGACGTAGTTGCGCAAGCCGCTGCGTTCGCGCCGCACCACGAGCAGCATCTTCGCGTGCGTCTTGTAGCCCACCACGCCGTAGAGCACGTGCGCGCCCGCCTCGTGCAAGCGGTTGGCCAGCGTGATGTTCTCCTGCTCGTCGAAGCGCGCGCGCAGCTCGACCACGATGGTGACTTCCTTGCCGGCCTTCGCGGCCGCGACCAGCTGGTCGACCACGGGCGAGTCGGGGCCGGTGCGGTAGAGCGTCTGCTTGACGGCGAGCACCTGCGGATCGGCCGCGGCCTGGCGCAGGAAATCCAGGACGGGCGCGAACGAATCGAACGGATGGTGCAGCAACACGTCACGCCGGGCGATCGTGTCCAGGATGTCGGCGTTGGGATGCAGCCCCTCCGGGATGGCGGGCTGAAACGGCCGGAACTTCAGGTCCGAGCGCTCGACCAGATTGTAGACGGCGAGTAGACGGTTGAGGTTCACCGGGCCGTTGACCTGGTAGAGCGACTCGCGCTTCAGCTCGAACTTGGCCAGCAGGAAGTCGGCGATGTCATCGGGGCAGTTGTCCGCGATCTCCAGGCGAACGCCATCGCCGTAGCGGCGCGACGCCAGCTCGCCCTCGAGCGCCAGCAGCAGGTCGTCGACTTCTTCCTCGTCGACGAACAGGTCGGAATTGCGCGTGAGCCGGAACTGATAGCAGCCGTGGACGCGCATGCCCGGAAACAGGCGCTCGACGAAGGTGTGGATTACGGAGGTGAGGAAAACGAAGTCGTGGCCGCCGTCGCCGTTCTCCTCTTGCGGCAGTTGGATGACGCGCGGCAGCACACGCGGTGCCTGCACGATCGCGGTGCCGCCGCTCCGGCCGAATGCGTCCTTGCCGCGCAGCGAGACGATGAAGTTGAGCGACTTGTTGAGGATCCTCGGAAACGGATGCGCCGGATCGAGCCCCATGGGGCTGATCACCGGCAGCAGCTCGGTCTCGAAGTAGCGCAACAGCCATTGCTCCTGCGCCGCGCTCCACTGCTGCCGGCGCACGAAACGGATCCCTGCCTGCGCGAGCTGCGGGATCAGCACCTCGTTGAGGACGCGGTATTGCTCGTCCACGAGCCGGTGGGCGCCGTCCGCAATCGCCGCGAGCACTTCGGCGGCCGCGAGCTGGTCCGCGCTGCGCTGCACCGCCTGCGCCTCGGCCTTCTGCATCAGTCCGGCGACGCGCACCTCGAAGAACTCGTCGAGGTTGGTGCTGGAGATGCAGAGAAACCGCAACCGCTCCAGCAGGGGCGTCTCCGGGTCCTTGGCCTGCTCGAGCACGCGGCGATTGAACTCCAACTGGCTCAGCTCCCGATTGATATAAAGCGAGGGGTCCTGGAGCTTCTCTGGAGCGATCCGCTGCCGCGCGGAATGCGTAGGTGCCTCCGCCATCGTCGGACTCCCGGGGAATAGGGCCAGCGCCGGGATCCACCATAGGCCGCTCCGATGACACCCGGATTACGTGGCGCCGGATGGCCGCGCGCCAGGGCGTGTCGAGCCCCGCCATCGCCTACTACCCTCGACGCAGGGCCGTGCGCCGACGCGCCGCGCGGGGGTTACGACCGCAGGTTGCAGAACCGCGCTCGAGGCGCGTTGTCAGAGCAGGAGTTGGACTTGGAGGTATGGCGATGCAAGCCAAGGACGTGATGACCGCCCACGTGATCTCGGTCGGGCCCGACGACACGGTCGGGGACGTCGCGCAGGTGCTGATGGACCACGGGATCAGCGCAGCGCCGGTGATCGATGGCGAGGAATTGGTCGGGATCGTCAGCGAGGGCGACCTGGTGCGGCGGGCCGAGATCGGCACGGCCGAGCGCCACCGGTCCTGGTGGTTGCAACTGTTTACCGCCGAATCGACCCTTGCGCGGGAGTTCGTGAAAGCGCATGCCAGCCGCATCCGCGACGTGATGGAAGACCGGGTGGTCACGGTCGCCGAGGACACGCCACTCAACGAGATTGCCGCCACCCTCGAGCGCAGGCGCATTAAGCGCGTCCCGGTCGTGCGCAACAATCGTGTGGTCGGCATCGTCAGCCGTGCCGACATCGTGCAGAAGCTCGCGGCGCATCGAGAGCCGCCGTTGCAGGCCCAGCCCAAGGACGGCGAGATCCGGGACAAGATCAATTCCGCCCTGCGCTCGCATGGCTGGCGCAACCCGATCGCCATGAACGTCACCGTAAGCAACGGCGTGGTGGATCTGTGGGGGGTCTATCGCACCGAGGACGAGCGCGACGCGGCGCGCGTGGCCGCGGAGAGCGTAGAGGGCGTGACCCGGGTGGAGGACCACCGCAGCTATCTGCGCATGCCGTACACGGGATGATCACGGCGCCGCATGACAGCCGCCGGATTCGGCCCCGGAGGCCGCCGCCAGGCGGCTGCAACCGCGGCTACGCCGAGGAATTCCTGAGCAAGGCGATCTCCGCGCACGGCGGCCGCCCGGCGATGCGGCTCCAGTGACCGGTCCGACCGCCTCGCCGTGGCACTCGCTCGACACGAGCGATGAGAGCCCGGATATTGCACGAGTACTTGCTTGCAGGGCTCTGGGCCGGTTGGAGGCCGGCTGCAGGGAGGTAGCTGGTTACGAAATGAGTAACGAAGTGGCGGTTGGGAGGCAGTTTGGACAGACGCCCCCTTACCCCCGTGTGT
>CAZVBX010000118.1:0-7676 GCA_964625925.1 uncultured Ectothiorhodospiraceae bacterium
CCCGGCATGACGTCATTGCGAGGAGCCGCTAGGCGACGAAGCAATCCACCGTCGAGCTCGCCCCCAGTTTCTGCACCTTGTCCGCAGCATGGATTGCTTCGCTTCGCTCGCAAAGACGGGAGCGGGAATCTAGAGGTATTGCAATCAAATCCCGGCATGACGTCATTGCGAGGAGCCGCTAGGCGACGAAGCAATCCACCGTCGAACTCGAACGAGGTACGTCACCCCACTGCCCGCTGCAAACGATGGGTTGCTTCGCTCCGCTCGCAAAGACGGACCGGTATTGCCCGCCTGGAAGGCGGAACTGCCGACCCAGCGAGATGAGATATCGGGCCACCTGGGCACGATACGGCGTAAGCGGCCGTCCCGTTCACTCCACGTCCCACAACTCGCCCTGCCGCACCGCCGGCACGTCCAGGTTGGACACCGTCACGCCCAGGAGGCGCACGGCGTCGCCCTCGTGGCAGGCGCGGCGTAGCAACGCGGGCAGGGCGGGGCGCATATCGGCCCAACGGGCGAAGCCCTGCGGCTGCGTCAGGCTGCGCGTGACCAGCGAAAAATCGGCAAAGCGCAGCTTCACGGTCAGGGTGCGCCCCGCGCGGCCGAGCTCCTCCAAGCGCGTTGCGACCCGTCCGGCTAGGCGCTCGAGTTCCGCCTCCATGTCCGCGAGCGCGGTCAGGTCCTGCGCGAACGTGTTCTCTTGACCGACGGACTTGCGGATGCGGCGCGTCTCCACCGGGCGCTCGTCGATTCCCCGCGCCAATTCGTAATACCGCACCCCGGCTCGCCCGAACCGCATCACCAACTCCTCCTGCGTCCAGCCGCGCAGCTCCGCGCCCGTGTGCACGCCGAGCGCGTTGAGCCGCTTGGCCGTGGCCGGCCCAATGCCGTGAAAGCGGCGTACTTCCAGGTCGGCCACGAAGTCGGCGCCCGCATCCGGCGTCACGACGTAGAGGCCGTCCGGCTTGTCCTGGTCCGACGCTAGCTTGGCAAGAAACTTGTTATACGACACGCCCGCCGACGCGGTCAGCCCCGTCTGCTCGCGGATACGGTGCTTGATCGCGCGTGCGATGCGCGTCGCCGAGCCGCCGCAGGCGGTCACGCCGGTGACATCCAGATAGGCCTCGTCCAGGGACAACGGC
Source organism: uncultured Ectothiorhodospiraceae bacterium (assembly GCA_964625925.1). Classification (GTDB taxonomy): domain Bacteria; phylum Pseudomonadota; class Gammaproteobacteria; order XJ16; family Halofilaceae; genus Halofilum. The sequence continues at coordinate 1,143 of CAZVBX010000118.1, forward strand.
TCGATGGCGTCCGTGAACTCGCGCAGCACGTCCCGGATCTCCTGCGAGATCGCCCGGTAGGCCGCGAAGCGCGGGCGCATGAATAGCAACTCGGGGCATAGCCGCAGGGCGCGCGCCGACGGCATGGCCGAGCGCACGCCGAAGCGCCGCGCCTCGTAGCTCGCCGCCGCGACCACGCCGCGACCCTCGGGTGCGCCGCCCACGGCGACCGGGCGGCCGCGCAGGGCGGGCTCGTCGCGCTGCTCGACGGAGGCGTAGAACGCATCCATGTCGACGTGGATGATCTTGCGCATGTCGGGGCTGCGGCGCTCCGCTCGTGACCTCGCGCTGGGACGGCGGCTGGTCCGACTCTGAAATCGATCACCCGCTCCCACGGCGCGACTTAGCGAAATCGGCAGCCTGGGAGGCCCTAGCGCCTCCCAGGAGCGGCGATGGTCGCGGACGAGCTCGGTCGGCACGGCCATGATCGGTGGCCGAGCCCCGTCTGGTCCGGCGATCCCCGCACTGGCCGCGGGATGCGCAGCATGCCAGCCCCCGCCCGCGAGGCGAAGGGGACGCAGACGAACCGTGAGGCGCCGGCAGGCGCCGTGGCGACCCAGCGTCGCGGCTAAGGCCTTGGGTCTACGCTATCCCCGCGGTACGTCTGGATTGCTCCCCTTCGCTCCGCTTGTCGCAGCAATGGCTGCGCTCGCAATGGCGCGCAGCTTAGGCGGGGCGTATCGCGTGGAGTAGGCGAGCGCGCCGCTGCTGCCCCACGTACGAGATGCCGTCCAGATTGACCGTGGTGTTGAACCAACAGCTATCCCTCACCCGGAGCGCGCGAGGCTGGCGCCGCCATGTTGCGTCCGCGCAACAATGGAGCGAGAACGCGTCCACAAACTGTCATCTTCCTTTGTTGAAACGTGAATCCCTTTGCATTAGGCTGCCTTCACCCCGTCACACAAGGGGGGACGAATACTGGCGGGGCGCCCCGCGCGTGTCAGATCCCCAACAATCGTGATGGGACGCTAGCGGTGGTTTTCACGCAACAGAACGTGAGTCCACAGAAGCTTCTGTAAACCTCTAATAACGAGGGATGGTTGAGATGAAAATGAAGAAATCTCTGATCGCAGCTGCGGTCGCCAGCGTCTGCGCCGCCCCGATGGCCGCCCAGGCCGAGCCCAACGTCTGGGGCGAGTTCATCGCCGGTGTCCAGATGGATAACGACGACGCCAGTGGCGAGGTCAACAATGAAGGTGAGACCAGGATCGACCTCGACAGCGCCAACTTCGGCATTGAGGGCAGCGAGGATCTCGGCAATGGCCTGACCTTCGAGGGCGGCACCGAGCTGGCGGTTGGCACCGACGCCACCAACGTTACGACCGACAACACCTATGGCGCCCTCTCGGGCGACTTCGGCAGCGTGCTGCTGGGCTGGGCCGTCGATTCGGCGTTCTACCTGCACGTGCTCGAGCCGACCGACATCGGCGAGGTGCGGGGCGGCTATCTGGCGTTCAACCGGGCCGCCGGCAATTTGGGCTTCGTCGGTGACGCCTCCTCCGAAACCGTCCAGTACGGTTACGACGGCGGCGCGTTCCAGCTGACCGTTGAGGGCGTGATGAACGAGTCCGGTGACGACAACACCGCCGGTGGTGACAACGAGTTCATCGATACGATGGGCATCGGCGCCAGCTTTGCCGCCGGTCCGGTGGACATCGGCATTGGTCACGAAACCAACAACCGAGCGGCCGACAACGTGGCCGAGCCGAGCATGACCGGCTTTAGCGTCAGCGGTGCCTTCGGCGGCGTCAACGTGGGCGCCAGCTACGCCATGTTCGATTCGGATGCCGCCGGCAATCCTCCCGAGCCGACCTCCTTCGACGTGGCGGCCTCGGCCGACCTCGGTGGCGGCATGGGCATCCTGGGCGGTGTGGGCATCTACGACGCCGACACCAACGACGATTCCGGCAACATGACCGGTTTCCACGTCCAGTTGTCGCAGGATCTGAGTTCCCGCACGATGGTGTTCGGTCAGCTCGAGTCGAGGAGCATCGATGGCGGCAATACCATGGCCGACAGCGATCCGCAGATTGTCTACCTCGGCGTTTCCCACGCCTTCTGATCCGGTTCCCGGAACAGAAACCGCAGTATGGAAAGGCGCCCTCCGGGCGCCTTTCCTTTTTCAGGGCAGTGAAGCCGGCGCCTGGCTGCGTTCAGCCCTCCAGCGTCGCCACGTCCGCCAGCGCTGCCCGAATCTGCGCCCGTCCCGGCGCATCCCCCGTACGCCAGCCTTCTCTGCTGCACTGCAGGGAATCCACCTGCGGCTGCCGGTCGGAGCGGATCTCGACCTGCGTGTGGAACTCGTAGCGGCGCGGCGCATGCGGGAAATCGCGGTCGCGCCCCATACGCGCCGGCTCGGCCCAGGAGCGCGAGCCGCCGATGACGAGGAAGCGGCCGGGCTCGATGGCCTGGACCAACGGCTTCTCGCCGCGGCGGCGTAGCCGCAGCGCGCAGGCTGTCTCCACGCGATCGACTCTGCTCGATGGCACGATTTCGCCGTCCTGGAGGACAATCCGGGCGGCCTCCGGTGCGAGTTCCAGACGCTGATGCAGCACCAGCTCGCTCCCCACCGGGATGGCCGGTCCACCGCCGTACTGCCCGGAAACCGTGCAGCCCCCTAGCACGGTCCCGGCCAACAGCGCTGCTGTCCGAATGCATTTCATGCCCGATCGTGTCCGGGGCGGCCTGTTTCTGCTTGTACTACGTGTCGGCGCGGGTTTCCAGCCGCCCTCCGCGCCCGGAGGGCGCGCTGTGCCGGGAGCGCCGTAGGCTGCGAACGCCCCGGCCTCTCGCCGCGCGATCGCGGGGTGCACTCGCACTGGCCGCCCGGCGGGCCGGTGAATTGCCGGCCGCGTCTCCCTCACACGCCTGTACGAACGTCCGAAGGGCCCATGCCGCTCGTGCCTTTTTCGCTAGCGCCGTACCACGAGCGAACTACGGTCCTTGCGGGACTCAGCAAATCAGCTTTGCTCGGCTAGTGTCTGTCTCGCAATGGGGTCGCCTCACCGGGCGCCGTGGGCACGGCGACCCGAGCGAAAGCGCTGGCGGGATCGTTATCGCAGGCCGCGGCTAGGGAATGCCGGGCCGCTGCAGCGCCAGGGAGGGCGCGAGCGATGCGCGATGGAAGCTGGGCTGAACGGCGGTTCCGCCGCGCGGGCATGCGGCGGTGGGCCGCCGATGCGACCGGTGTCTGTGCGTGTACGGCCGCTTCCGTGTATCGGCAGGGAGCGGCACGTGCGCCCGGTCGATGCCGGCGGTGCGGCACGCGGCGCACTTAGGCCGTGGGCAAGCGCTACCCAACAGGCGTGCCGGCGCCGCGGCTCGCCACCGCCCTCCGCGCGCGGCGGACCGCACTCGGAGCGACGGCCGCGGCGCGGGTGCTCCTGCTGGCGTGGGCATCGGCGATGTCGGCCGCTGCGCTCGCAGCCGAGTCTCCGCCCCGCGAACCGGGGCCGACCAACCATGAACCGTATGCCACCGGCTGGGCGTTCTACACCGACAACGATTATCTGTCCGCCGGCTTGTCGGACGACCAGGGATATACCGGCGGGTTCGCGCTGAGCCTGTCGGGCAAGCGGGCCACCCGATACCCGTGGTCGCTCAGTCCCGCACTCGGCTGGATCGACCGCGTCACGGGGTGGTCCTCGCTGTTCGCCGATGTCCCCTATGCCGCGCGGCATAGCTGGCAGATCGGCACCATGGCGTTCACGCCCAAAAACACCGACAGCGCCGCGCCGGTCCCTACGGGCCGGCCGTACGCGGGACTGGTGTTCGTGGGCAATACGCGCCAGATCCGGCTGCATCGACGGCAGGTGAGCTACATGTCGAACCTGACCCTGGGCCTGCTCGGCACGCCCATTCCCGAATCCATTCAGAACGGCTTGCACGCCATCTCCGGCAACTCGAAGGCCCGCGGTTGGGATCACGAGATCTCCGACGGGGGCGAGCCGACCTTCCGGTGGCAGGTGCAGCGGCGGCAGACGCATTGGTCCCGGCGCAATGCGGCTGCGTTCGACTTCGAGCTCAACTCCGTGGCCAGCGCGAGCATCGGCTACAGCACCCAGGCGAGCATCGGCCTCACCGGGCGCTGGGGCGAATTCTCCACCCCCTGGTGGAGCTTCAACCCGGCCTATTCGGAATATATCAATCTGGGCGCGCCGGCGGGCAGCCGCGGCGCGAGCGAGCTATACCTGTGGGGGGGCGCCCATCTACGGCGCCAGTTCTACAACGCCTTCTTCGAAGGGCAGTTGCGCGAGAGCGAGGTCACCTTCGATCGACCGCAGGAGCTGCGCAGTGTGGTATGGGAACTCAATCTCGGCGCGACATGGTCGCTGGCCAACGGGTATCACGTCACGCTCGCGGTGCGCGAGCGCGAGAACGAGCTGCGCCAGGACCACGGCCAGCGCTCGGCCTGGGGCAGCCTGATCATCGGCCGCCAATTCTGAGCCCTCTGCCGCCGGCCCGGCGCGCTTGGCAGGGCCGGTACACGGTGCTAGCTTGGCGCCATGTCACAGACCGCACCCACGCAAGTAAAGCAGACGATCGAGGCCACGCTGCAGGAGGCCCTGGCGCCGGCCCATCTCGAGGTCCTCGACGAGAGCCATCAGCACAACGTGCCGCCCGGCGCGCAGTCGCATTTTCGTGTGACGGCCGTCGCCGCGGCCTTTGATGGCGAGGGACTCGTCGCGCGTCATCGCCGCGTCAATCATCTGCTCGCCGATCAAATGCAGCGCAACGGCGGTACCGTGCATGCGCTGGCGCTGCACACCTACACGCCCGACGAATGGGCCGAGCGCCAGGGCAGCCCCGAATCGCCGCCGTGTCTCGGCGGCGGCAAGCGCTAGCGAGCATAGGAGGTAGGAGCGGCCTCTGGCCGCGAATGAATCGGCGCCATCGCCGACGCCGAGGATGGGGCGACGATAGGGCAACGGATCTGCGCGTAGCGGATCGACGAACAACAACAGACTGCAACGGGAGGAGACCATGAGCCAGCCGGGTACGGGAAGCTCATTCCGCGACAGTGTCGACCGGATGGTCGAGCACGCCATCTCCGTGATGGAGTTCGAGCCGGGGCTCTCCGATGCGCTCAAGGCATGCAGCTCGGTGCTGCAGGTGTCCTTCCCCGTCGAGATCGACGGCCGCGCGGAGGTATTCACCGGCTGGCGCGCGGTGCACAGCGATCACCGGCTGCCGTCCAAGGGCGGCATCCGCTACGCGCCCAATGTCGATCAGGACGAAGTCGAGGCGCTCGCGGCCCTGATGACCTACAAATGCGCCATCGTCGACGTGCCCTATGGGGGCTCTAAGGGCGGTCTGTGCATCGACCCGCGCCAGTACACCGCCGATCAACTGGAGCGGATCACTCGCCGCTTCTCCCGCGAGCTGGCGAACAAGGGCTTCCTCAGTCCGGCCAAGAACGTGCCTGCGCCGGACATGGGCACGGGTCCGCGCGAGATGGGCTGGATGGCCGACACCTATCGCCAGCTCTATCCGGATGACATCAACTACATCGCATCGGTCACCGGCAAGCCGGTCGAGCACGGCGGCGTGCGCGGCCGCCACGAGGCCACTGGCCGCGGCGTGCAATACGGCCTGCGCGAATTCTTCCGTCACCGCGAGTGCGTCGGCGAGGCCGGGCTCGAAGGCGAGCTGGCCGGCAAGCGCGTCGTGCTCCAGGGGCTAGGCAACGTCGGTTATCACGCGGCCCGCTTCCTGTCGCGCGAGGACGATGCGCTCATCGTGGCCGTGGCCGAGCGCGACGGCGCTGTCTATCAGCCCGACGGCATCGATGTCGACGCACTGCACAAGCATCTGCGCGAGACCGGCGGCGTGCAGGGCTTCGCCGGCGCCACGTTCGACGCGGATGGGGCGAAGGCGCTGGAACTCGAGTGCGAGATTCTCGTCCCGGCCGCCCTCGAGGGCGTGATCCACGAGGACAACGCCGATCGTATCAAGGCCAATCTAATCGCCGAGGCGGCCAACGGCCCGATCACCTACGAGGCCGACGCGAAGCTCGCGGCGAAGGGCGTGCAGATCCTGCCGGACGCCTATCTCAACGCCGGCGGTGTGGTCGTTTCCTATTTCGAGTGGATCCGGAACCTGGCCCATGTGCGTTTCGGGCGCATGGAAAAGCGCTTCCACGAGGCGCGCGGACAGCACATCGTCTCGGCCATCGAGATGGCCACGGGCGCGCAGGTGCCCGACTGGGCCCGCGACGAGATCGCCCGCGGCGCCGATGAACTCGACCTGGTGCGCTCGGGACTGGACGACACCATGCGCCTGGCCTTTCACGAGATGGTCGAGCGACGACAGAACAACCCGCGCGTGACCGACTACCGCATGGCCGCCTACGTGATCGCGCTGGAGAAGATCCTACGCTCGTACCGCGATATCGGGTACTGAGCGGGCGCGCTTCCATGTGGTCTGTAGGAGCGGGCATCGCCCGCGAACCGTCGACGTTGCGCGTGGTTGCCCGGTTCGTTCGCGGCCAATGGC
>CAZVBX010000119.1:0-7674 GCA_964625925.1 uncultured Ectothiorhodospiraceae bacterium
CCGCTGTGGGACGCGCGCAGTAGGCGCCGGGTTTCTCGGACAGCCTCCTAGGGCCTGTTAACACTTGCGGTCGTCGCTTCGCGGGCCGCGACCCTTCGCGGCGCGGCGATCGCGGGAAGCGTTACTCGTACTAGTCCCTAGCCGAGCAGACGGCGCTCGGCGCTCTGGAGCTGTTCGGGCTTGCCGTAGAGCACGACGACGTCGTCCGCTTTCAGCTCGGTGTCGTCGGACGGCGTCGCCTCGCGCAGGCCCTCGCGAACCAGCGCCGTGACCGCGGCCCCATCCAGATCGACGTCGCCGAGCGTGCGGCCCGCCGCGGGGCTGGCGGCGGTCAGCACGACCGGGCGCAGGCGGTCGGCCTCGTCCTCGCCCGGGTTCGCTACCGCGTTGTCGCCCCGGAACATCTCGCCGAGCATGAAGTAGCGGCCCTCGCGCTGCTCGCGCAGGCGCCGGACCACGCGCGCAGTGGGCACGTCGAGCAGCAGCAGCGCGTGGATGGCGATCATCAGACTCGCCTCCTGCTGGTCGGACACGACCTCGGTCGCGCCGGCATCGCGCAGCTGCGCGACATGGCGCTCGTCGCGCGTGCGCACCATCACCGGCAGGTCGCGCCGGATGGAGCGCACGTGGGCGAGGATGCGAACGGCCAGCGGCACGTCGTGATAGGTGATCACCAGCAGGCGGGCCTGCTCGATGCCCACCGCTTCGAGGACGTCGCGGTCGGCCGAATCGCCGTAGTACACGCGCTCACCGGCGGTATGGGCCTCGCGCACGCGGTCGGGCTCCAGGTCGAGCGCGACGAACGGGACGCCCTGCTCCTCCATGAACCGGGCCACGCCCTGACCGATGCGGCCGTAGCCGCAGATGACGACGTGATCGCTGACGCTGCCGATGCCGGCGACGGTCTGGCCGTGCGGCACCGGCGGCTCGCCATCGCCCGACGAGCGCGCCGCGACCACGCGCGCCAGCGGATGGCTGTAGCGGATCAGGAAGGGGGCGACGATCATCGACAGCAGCACCGAGGTCAGCGCGATCTGGCTGACCCGGTCGCTGATCACGTCGGCCTCCAGCGCGATCGCGACCAGGGCGAAGCCGAACTCGCCGCCGACCGCCAGCAGCAGGCTGGTACGCCAGGCCGTCAGGGCCTCGGTGCCGGTCCAGCGCACGATCTGCCCGACCAGCGCCGTCTTGACCGCCAGCAGCACCAGCGCGCCCGCCAGGGCCCAATGCCAGATGTCCGGCAGCACCCACGGGTTGAACAGCATGCCGATGCCGATGAAGAACAGGCCAAGCAGCACGTCGCGGAACGGCCGGATGGTCGACTCGACCTGATGGCGGAACTCGGTCTCGCCCAGCATCATGCCGGCGAGGAACGCGCCGAAGGCCATCGACAGACCGAAGCTGCTGGTGGTCCAAGCCGCGATCAGCGAGACGAACAGCACGGTCAGTGTGAACACCTCGGGCGAGCGCTGCTCCGCCACGAGATAGAACAACGGCCGCAGCAGCCAGCGGCCGACCACGAACACCACCGCGAAGGCCAGTGCCGCCTTGGCCACGGCCATGGCGAGCTGCCCCGTCAACATCCACGCATCGGCGTCCGCCATCCCGAGCACCGGGATGACGACCAGGAAGGGCACGGCCGTGATGTCCTGGAACACGGACATGGCCAGCCCGAGATGGCCGTGGCGGCTGTTCTCCTCGCCCTGCTCGGCCAGTTGCTTGCTGATGATCGTGGTCGAGGATTGGGCGAACACGGCGCCGACGACGAACGCCGCCGCCGGCGGCAGGCCGATCGCCCAGGCCAGCAGCCCCACGCCGAGGGTCGATAGCACCACCTGGGCCGTGCCCAGCAGCGGTAGCCGATGGCGCAGCGCATGGATCTGCGGGATGGAGAAATTCAGGCCGATCGTGAACAGCAGGAAAACGATGCCGAACTCGGCCAGCGCGCGTAGCGGCTCGGCGTCGACGACCGGCCCGGCCGTGTGGGCACCGAGCAGGACGCCCACGAGCAGATAGCCGAGACTCGAGGGGATGCGCAGCCGCTGGAAGGCGACCACGACGATTACGGCCGTGCCCAGCAACAACAGCGCCTGCGGCAAGAGCGCGTCGGTCATCGTCCTCCCTCCGGCGATCTGCAGTACGGCACCCGGCTGGCGCCCATGCGCCGCCCACCTTCCTCGCGCCTCTGCGGCCGCAGCTTACGGCGTTAGAGAAGCCCGTATGCGAGCGCGCCCAAGCTCGCGAACGTGATGACGAAGGCGAACAGCGAAAGCAGACCGTCCCTGGCGATCAGCCCCAGACCGAACGCGGTGAGGGCGATGCCGGCGCCGTTGGCGGAAAACGGCACCAGCTCCATCGGCGGCATCGCCACCGCAATCACGATGCAGGCAGCGGCAATGGCGCGGCCGCCGGCACCGCTCGCGAGCAGCGTCAGGCGCGGGCGCAGCGTGCGGTCGATGCCGCGCGCAGGGCGGCGCAGCCATTGCAGGCTGCGCTCGACCTTGGCGCGCGTGACCGAGCGATCGAGCAGCCAGCGCGGCAGCCACAGGCGCTCACGCCCCATCAGAAGTTGCCCCGCGCCCAGCAGCACCACCGCAGCGAGCAGCGTGGGCACACCCGGGATGTCGCCAATGACCGGCGCCAGCGTGATCAGGCCGGCGAGCAGCAGCAAGGGGCCGAACGAGCGCCCGCCCAGGCGCGCGAGGATGGCGCGCAGCGACACCCGCTCGTGCCGCTCGGCCACCTCGCTGACCCGATCGAGCAACTGGGTCAGGTCGGAAACCTCGGGCTCCGACCGCGCGTCGTCGTCGTCCATTATGCCTGCGGCGGTACCCCGGGCGGCCGTCAGCGGTGCGGCTGGCTCACACCAGTATCATACCGGAGCGTCCGCGACCGTCGCACGCGGCTGCCGCCAGTGCGTCGGCGATGCGTCGCGGCCGGGGCTCAGGCGGTGCGATCCACCGCTTCGCAGGCGAGGCGATCGAGCGCGTCGCGGTACTCGCTGGGGGGCAGGCTGGCGAGCTCGGCGCGGGCGCGCTCGGCCTCGCCATGGGCGTGGTCGCGGGCATAGCCGATGGCGCCGGTGCGGGTGAGGATCTCGATGACCGACTCGATGCGCGCGGCCCCGCCGGTCTCGACCGCCTCGCGGATGACCGCGGCGTCCGCGCTGCCGGCGTTGCGCAGGACGTGGATGAGCGGCAGCGTGACCTTGCCGTCGGCCAGATCGTCGCCGACGTTCTTGCCCATTTCCTCTGCACCGGCGCTGTAGTCGAGCACGTCGTCGATGACCTGGAAGGCCGTGCCCAGGTGCATGCCGTAGCGCGCCATGGCGGCCTCGGTCGCGGCATCCACGCCGGCCAGCACGCCGCCGAGCTGGACCGCCGCCTCGAACAGCTTGGCCGTCTTCGAGCGGATGATGTCGAGGTAGGCCTGCTCGGTGGTGTCGGCGTCGTGCACGTTGAGCAGCTGCATCACCTCGCCCTCGGCGATGATGTTGGTCGTATGCGCCAGGATCTCCATGACGCGCATGCTGCCGACCTCGACCATCATCTCGAAGGCGCGCGAGTAGAGGAAATCGCCGACCAGCACGGCCGCCTCGTTGCCCCACAGATCGTTGGCCGTGCGCTGGCCGCGGCGCAGATGGGAGTCGTCGACGACGTCGTCGTGCAGCAGCGTCGCGGTATGGATGAACTCGACGATGGCGGCGACGGTGACATGATGCGGGCCCTCGTAGCCGCCGGCGCCGGCCCCGAGCAGGACCAGGCGCGGACGCAGCCGCTTGCCGCCGTTGTCGATGATGTACTGACCAAGCTGATTGATCAGTACGACGTCGGAGCGCAGGCGGTCCCGAATCGTGGTATTGACGGCGTCCATGTCCGCCGCGACGAGCGCCTGGACGGCATCCAACTGCATCGGGTAAGCCCGCGAGGGAGGGTCGGCGCATGCTAGAAAGCCCCCCGCGGGGTGTCAAGCGCGCAGACAGCGGCGCCATTGACCGGAGGGGCGCTCGCGCAGTAGACTTTCGCGTCTTTGTCGGCGGGCCGTCCGGCCCTTCGCCAGCACCAGATTGCAGGAGCAACACCGATGTACGCGGTCATCAAGACGGGCGGCAAGCAGTACCGGGTCGAGCAGGGCGACACCCTGCGCGTGGAGCGCCTGACCGCCGCCGAGGGCGAGCAGGTCGAGCTCGACGACGTTCTGCTGATCGCCGACGGCGACGACATCAAGGTCGGCACGCCCCGGGTCGAGGGCGGCAAGGTCGAGGCGCGCGTGCGCGCTCATGGCCGCGGCAAGAAGCTCGAGATCGTGAAGTTCCGCCGCCGCAAGCACCACGAGAAGCGCACCGGCCACCGGCAGGATTTCACCGAGCTCGAGATTACCGGTATCACGGGCTGACGGACGCCTGCGGCGTCCGCGCCAGGAGAGTAGATAGCGATGGCACACAAGAAGGCAGGCGGCAGCACCAAGAACGGGCGCGACTCCCAATCGAAGCGCCTGGGCGTGAAGCGCTTCGGCGGTGAGTCGGTCAGCGCGGGCAGCATCATCGTGCGCCAGCGCGGCAGCAGCTTCCACCCGGGCCGCAATGTCGGCATCGGCAAGGACTACACGCTGTTTGCCAAGTCCGATGGCAAGGTCGAGTTCGTCCGCCGCGGCCCGAAGCAGCGCAAGTTCGTCGAGATCGTCTCGGCCGACAGCTAACGCGCGCTCCCGAGCCGCACCGAAAAACCCCGCCCCGGCGGGGTTTTTTCGTTTCTGCGCCCGAGCCCGACGAGTCGCCCAAAGGTCCGTAGGCCCGGCTTCAGCCCCGACCGACCCCGCAACGGCGCCACTCGATGCGCCCCGGGCGATGCGGCACCGACGGCCCCTGCTCGCCCCGTTGCGGTCGCGCTACAATCGCGCATCCAGCAATCCAGGCCCGCCCATGCATTTCGTCGATGAAGCCACGATCCGCGTGCAGGCCGGCAACGGCGGTCACGGCTGCCTGAGCTTCCGGCGCGAGAAATACCTGCCCAAAGGCGGCCCGGACGGCGGCGACGGTGGCAACGGCGGCGACGTGTGGCTGGTCGGCGACGGGGGCCTGACCACCCTGGCCGACTTCCGCCACCAGCGGCTGCACAAGGCCGAGCGCGGCGGCGACGGCCGGGGCAACAACGCCACGGGCCCGCGCGGCGCCGACTGCGAGGTCACCGTGCCGGTCGGCACGCTGGTCTACGACGACGAGACCGACGAGCTGATCGGCGACGTCACCGGCCACGGACAACGGGTGCTGGTCGCCCGCGGCGGCGTCCACGGCAAGGGCAACACCCGCTTCAAGAGCTCGACCAACCGCGCGCCGCGCGAGACCACCAACGGCACGCCCGGCGACGAGCGCGAGCTGCGCCTGCAGCTCAAGCTGCTCGCGGACGTGGGCCTGCTCGGCTACCCCAATGCCGGCAAGTCGACGTTGATCGAGGCGGTCTCCGGCGCGCGGCCCAAGATCGCCGACTACCCGTTCACCACGCTGATCCCGCACCTCGGCGTCGTCGGCGTCGAGCCGCACCGCAGCTTCGTCATGGCCGACATCCCCGGCTTGATCGAGGGCGCCTCCGGGGGCGCCGGTCTCGGGCTGCGCTTCCTGCGCCATCTGGAGCGCACCGGACTACTGCTGCACGTGATCGACGTCTACACCACGCACGAAGGCGGCGACCCGGCCGAGGCCGCCCGCGCGCTGAGCGACGAACTCGAACGCTATTCGCCCGAGCTCGCGACACGCGAGCGCTGGCTGGTGATCAACAAGATGGATCTGTTGATGGGCGAGGATCGCGAGCCGGCCTGCCAGGCCATCGTCGATGCACTCGCGTGGCACGGCCCGGTCTACCGGATCTCGGCCATCGCCGGCGAAGGCACGGACGAACTCTGCGGCGCGATCATGTCGCGCCTCGAAGAACTGCGCGCCGGGGACACCCCGCAAACGGCCCACGACCAAAACGGCGACGGCGCCGACGGAGAGCCGGCCGATGGGGCGTGAGCGACTCGCCGGCGCGCGCCGCTGGGTGATCAAGATCGGCAGCTCGCTGGTCACCGCCGGCGGCCGCGGGCTCGACACCGACGCCATTCGCGCCTGGGCAGCGGAACTCGCCGCGCTGCGCGACGATGGCGCCGAACTGCTGCTGGTCTCCTCCGGCGCCGTCGCCGAGGGCATGAACCGCCTCGGCTGGACCCGCCGGCCGCACGCGCTGCACGAGCTGCAGGCCGCCGCCGCGGTCGGCCAGACCGGCCTGGTGCAAGCCTACGAGAGCGCCTTCGCCGGCCACGGCATCCGCACGGCCCAGGTGCTGCTGACGCACGACGACCTCGCCGACCGTAAGCGCTATCTCAACGCGCGCAGCACGCTGCGCACGCTGGTGGGCCTCGGCTGCCTGCCGATCGTCAACGAGAACGACACGGTCGCCAACGAGGAATTCCGCTTCGGCGAGAACGACACCCTGGCCGCGCTCGTGGCCAATCTGACGCAGGCCGACGCGCTGGTCGTGCTCACGGACACCGAAGGTCTCTACGACAGCGACCCGCGCATCGAGCCTCAGGCCCAGGTCATCCGCGAAGGCCAGGCCGGCGATCCGGCCTTGGCCGCCATGGCCGGCGGCGCCGGCTCGATCTGGGGCCGCGGTGGCATGGCCTCGAAGATCGACGCCGCCGCCCGCGCCGCCCGCTCCGGCACGGCGACCGTGATCGCCCCCGGCGCCGAGCAACGCATCCTCACCCGCCTACGCGCCGGCGACCCGCTCGGCACCCTGCTCGAGCCGAGCCAGGAACCCCTGATGGCGCGCAAGCGCTGGCTCGCCAACCAGCTCAAACTCAGCGGCGAGCTCATCGTCGACGCCGGTGCCGCCAAGGCGCTGCGGCAGTCGGGCGTCTCCCTCCTATCCGTCGGCGTCCAAGCGGTCCACGGCGCGTTCCGCCGTGGCGAAGTCGTCGCTTGCCTCGATCCCGAAGGCACCGAAATCGCACGCGGGCTGGTCAACTACGCGGCCGAGGAGATCGACCGCATCAAGGGCCGGCCCAGCCACGAGATCGAGAGCTTGCTCGGCTACGTCGCCGAGCCGGAGCTGATCGACCGCGACAACATGGTCATCGCCGACTAAAGCACGCGACATCAGCCGATGCGCACACCGGCCAAGGCGTCGTGCATCCCAACTCACGCGTGGTAGGCGGCCCTGTCCCGCATTATCGGGCTGTTTTTCAACAGCCTGATAAGTTGGCGTCCGGCCGTACATTGCGGCACCCTTTAGGCAGGCAAGCGCGCTCTCCGGCCGTGTGGCGGCGCTCTCCGAATCAATCCATGCCGTTGATTACGGGCTTGTATCTGGAGCGGCGGGGCTACGCCAATAAAAAGGTTATTCCGGGGATTGGCGCGAGCCACGAGGTCGATAAATGGCCTTCTCCATGTAAGGAGAGAATTTCGCCCGGACCTGCGCAGCAGCTTTTATCGCATCATCCAATCCTCAGAGCACTTGGAGAGGCCCGTCCAGATCTCAATGCTATCCCCCAAGCGGAGGATTTTCAGGGCAAGTGGCGGTACCCGAAAGCGAAACAGTAGGGTCCGCGGCAACTCGTGGTTGCCAAGAACTAATGAGCACTAGGCTTGACTTCAAGTTTGAACTGCAACGGTGACTACATCTCATTCATGCGCTCCCT
>CAZVBX010000120.1:0-7149 GCA_964625925.1 uncultured Ectothiorhodospiraceae bacterium
AGCCAGACGGACTCGGCGGCCAGCCGGTGTCGGGAGGAGCGAGCGACGCCGGCCCCGGAGGTCCGGACGACGGGCAGCAGACCGAGAATATTTACGTTCACGGCCCCGCGGCCGTGGTGGTAGTAATCCCGCTCCTTCGGCGTCAGCAGTCCGACCTTGGCGGTGAACTCCACCGGTTTGCCGCCGGACTCGGGGGTCGCGCGAACGGTGACCTCGCGTTCCTGACCGATCTCCAGACCCTCGATGTCGAACGTCTCGGTGCCATCCAGCCCCAGCGACTCGGCGTTCTCGCCGTCGCGGAAAAGCAGGGGCAGCACACCCATCCCGATCAGGTTCGAGCGGTGAATGCGCTCGAAGCTCTCGGCGATCACCGCCTGCACGCCGAGCAGCTTGGTGCCCTTGGCGGCCCAGTCGCGCGACGAGCCGGTGCCGTATTCCTTGCCCGCGATCACGACCAGCGGCGTGCCTTCCTCGCGATACTGCATGGCCGCGTCGTAGATCCACATCTCCTCGCCGTCGGGCTGGTGGCGCGTCACGCCGCCTTCCGTGCCGGGTGCGAGCAGGTTGCGCAGCCGGATGTTGGCGAAGGTGCCACGCATCATGACCTCGTGGTTGCCGCGGCGCGAGCCGTAGGAGTTGAAGTCCTTCGGCTCGACCCCCTGGTCCATCAGCCACCGGCCCGCCGGGCTGTTCTTGGCGATCGCCCCGGCAGGCGAGATGTGGTCGGTCGTGACGCTGTCGCCGAGCAGGGCGAGCACGCGCGCACCGCGGATCTCGTTCACCGGCGGCAGCTCGGTAGTGATGCCCTCGAAGAACGGCGGGTTCTTGACGTAGGTCGACTGGGGATCCCACTGGTAGATCTCGCCCTCGGGCACCTCGAGGCTGTTCCAGTTCTCGTCGCCGCCGAACACCTTGCCGTAGTTGCTCTCGAACATGCCGGCATTGATGTTCTGCGTGATCATCTCCTGGATTTCCTGCGGGCGCGGCCAGATGTCGGCCAGGTAGACCGGGTTGCCGTCACTGTCGTTGCCCAGCGGCTGCTGCTGCAGGTCCACGTCCATGGTGCCGGCGAGGGCATACGCCACCACCAGCGGCGGCGAGGCCAGGAAGTTCATCCGCACCTCGGGGTGGATGCGTCCCTCGAAGTTGCGGTTGCCCGACAGCACCGAGCACGACACCAGTTCATGCTCGTGGATCGCGTGGCTGATCTCCTCGCGCAGCGGCCCGGAATTGCCGATGCAGGTGGTGCAGCCGTAGCCGACGATGTAGAACCCGAGCTGCTCGAGATCGTCCAGCAGGTCGGTCCGCTTGAGATAGTCCGTCACCACCTTCGAGCCGGGCGCCAGGCTGGTCTTGACCCAGGGCTTCACCGGCAGCCCCTTCTGCAGTGCGTTGCGCGCGAGCAGGCCCGCCCCGACCATCACCGCGGGATTGGACGTATTCGTGCAGCTCGTGATGGCCGCGATAACGACATCGCCGTCGTTGAGCTGAAACTGCTGGCCATCCATCTCCACCTCGGCGACACCGTTGGCCCCCATGTGCGGGGCGCCGACCGCGGTATCCCCGCCTTCCTCCTGGAAACGCTGCTCCTCGTCGCCGCTGCCGTCGTTGCGCGCCTCGATCATGGGCTCGAGGTGCTTGCGGAACGTCTGGCGGGCCGTGCGCAGCGGGATGCGGTCCTGCGGCCGCTTGGGCCCCGCGATGCTCGGTTCGACCTCGCCCAGATCGAGCTCGAGCACATCGGTGTACTCGGCGTGCGGATCGCCGTCCTCGCGCCACAGCCCCTGCGTGCGCGCGTACTGCTCGACCAGCTCGATCTGCTCCTCGCTGCGCCCGGTGAGCTCAAGATAGCGCAGCGTCTCGCGATCGAGCGGGAACATGGCACAGGTGCTGCCGAACTCGGGCGACATGTTGCCCAGCGTCGCGCGGTCGGCGAGGGGCAGTTGCGACAGGCCGTCGCCGAAGAACTCGACGAACCGGCCGACCACGCCCTTGTCGCGCAGCATCTGCGTGACCGTGAGCACGAGATCGGTCGCCGTCGCCCCCTCGGGCAGGCTCCCGGTCATCTTGAAGCCGATCACCTGCGGGATGAGCATCGTGATCGGCTGGCCGAGCATCGCCGCCTCCGCCTCGATGCCGCCGACGCCCCAGCCGAGCACGCCGAGGCCATTGATCATGGTGGTGTGCGAGTCCGTGCCCACGAGCGTGTCCGGGTACGCCTGCAGGACACCGTCCTTCTTCTCGCCGTAGACGACGCGCGCGAGGTACTCGAGATTCACCTGGTGGACGATACCGGTGTTCGGCGGCACCACCTTGAAGTTGTCGAACGCCTGCTGTCCCCAGCGCAGGAACTGGTAGCGCTCGCGGTTGCGCCGGAACTCGATCTCGGTGTTGCGGCGCAGCGAATCCTCGCCGCCGTAGTTATCGACCTGGACCGAGTGGTCCACGACCATCTCGGCCGGCGACAGCGGATTGATCCGGTCGGCGCGCCCGCCGAGCGTCTGCATGGCCTCGCGCATGGCGGCGAGGTCGACGACCGCCGGCACCCCCGTGAAGTCCTGAAGGATCACGCGCGCCGGCGTGAACGCGATCTCGTGGCTCGGCTCCGCGCGCGGATCCCAGTTGACCAGCGCCTCGATGTCATCGCGCGTCACGGTCTCCCCGTCCTCGTGGCGAAGCAGATTCTCCAGGAGCACGCGCAGGGAATAGGGCAGGCGTGCGATCTGCTCCGGGGTGGCCACGGCGTCGAGCCGGTGGATCCGGTAGGCACGCTCGCCGACCTCGAGTGTGTCGCGGGCATCGGAACGTTCGGTCATCGGGATCCTCCGGCGTTGCGGAACGAATGGCGGGTGCCGCGTTGATTATAGCCGCTCCGGCCGGTCCGTATCGATGCCCGCCCCGTACGGCACGGCCGCCGCCGACCTGCGCAAAGCGCCCGGGAAAACCTGTTTATCCCGTTATTACAGTGGGTTGCACAAGATTTCTCGACGCAATCGAGATAGTCGCTGCAACTCAACCATGGTTCGTCCCGCAGGGGTATGAGTGGTTGAATCAGCAACCTACGATGCCTTTCCAGACTCATTCTGGGGCCGGTGATTGCCCCGGACTATTACTGCACGTGCAGGAGCCGGAACCCGGCAACCCTAATCCCGGCAGTGGCCGGCCCGGGGTCTTGCGCCCCCGAGCCACATCCCCGACACAGTATAATTTTACATAATATACATTATGCGCAGTATGGGATCGAGCGAAGACGCCCGGAGGCGAGCGTGATCGTCGATGCCGCGATCCGCCCACCAGTTTTTTTCATTCACGTGTGCCGGCAGATCCGCCAGCTCGTGTTGGATGCCGTGGCGGCGGGCGTCCAGTTGCAACTGGTGGGCATCGAAGTTCCCCCAGCTGCCCCACTCAACGGCCTGGCATCGGCATCCGAACACCATTAATCAGGGTCACGTGCTCCATCACGAGCCTTCAGGTCAGTTGCGGACACCTCGCCGCCGGGGCTGGCTAGCCGTCGGGCCGCCTCCACAACGCCGGCACGCCGACGAGCATCCTCCTCCGCGTCCGCGGTTGCGCCGGTGACCATTCGGGCGACCTGCGGTAGGGCGGACCAGTAGCCCGCAAGGGACAGCAGGAGGAAGTTCAGCAGGTCCGGCGCGATCGCTGCGGTAATACTCCCCGCCACCTGACCTTCTCGCAGGGCTGCGACCTTGTGCACGTAGAACTCACGGCGAAGCTGCTCCTCGGGGACCTCGGACTCGAATGCCAACGCCTCCCAGTGCAGCAGGCGGGCCAGCTCCGGATGCTGGCGGTGGTAGTCGTACAACCGCCCGGCGTACTCACCGATATCCTCGGACAGAAACGATTCCACCGGCACGTTCTCGGCCGCCGCGGCCAGCTGCTCGCGCAGCACCCGCGCGAACAGCTCCGCCTTGCCGCCGTAGTAGTTGTACACGCGCTCCTTGTTCACTCCGGCGAGCTTGGCAATGCTCTCGATCCTCGTCCCGTCGGGTCCACGGTCGGCGAACTCGCGGGTCGCCGCTTCCAGTATCTTCCGCTTAGTGCCTTCGGTGTCCCAAGCCATGGCCAACTCCAACGGTGGGGTTGTATTTCCGGGGCAAAAATACTATGTTTCTCCAACGTCCAAGTTGGAGTCAAGGCTTGTCGCACACAGCCGCCCCGAAGTACCCAGCCACCACTGGACGCGTGTTGCTGCTGGTGGCCACCGCGCTGCTGGTGCTCACGCAGCTCTACGCGGCAATCCCGCTGGCCAGGTCGGTCGACGACCACTTTGGTGGGGACGTCATCTTCGCTCTGTCCACCGTCTACAGTCTTTGCTATGCGGCCGGATTCCTGTTCTGGGGCCCGATTGCTGACCTCTGCGGCAACAAGCGGATCATGGTCATCGGCCTGGGAGGTCTGACGGCGCTGACGATCGCGTGCGCCTTCGCCAGGTCGCTCCCGATGCTCGCGACGCTGCGCGGACTCCAGGGATTCCTCGCCGCGAGCTTTCCCCCGACCGCGCTTGCGTACCTGGCAGTGGCCACCGCGCCACGATTCCGCACGACCGCGATCGGAGCCGTGACCACGTCGTTCTTGGTCTCCGGTATCCTCGGGCAGCTCTTCGCCGCCTCGATTGCACAACATCTCGGCTGGAATTGGGTCTTCATCATCAGCGGAATCGCCCTCGCGGCCGTGTTGCTCGGAATCGCCCTTCTGGTGACGGAGCCGGCCCAAGAGCCGAGGTCGAGCGGTGTTCTCAGCCAGTTCGTCGCAGCGCTTCGGCTGACCAAGCGCCCGTCGGTGCTGCTGCTGTGCGCGGCCCACGTGACCCTGCTGCTGTCGTTCGTTGCCATGTACACCGGCCTCGGGCCACACCTCAAAACCCTCGGCCTCGCTCCTTCGCAGGTATTGCTGCTGCGCCTGGTCGGACTGCCGGGCATGTTCGCCACCCTGCTGGTGGGCCCTCTCTTGCGCCGGCTGAGCCTGGCGGCGATCGTCCGCACCGGGGTCCTCGTTGGAACCGCGGGACTGCTGGTCGAGGCAATGCTCGCCTCGACGCTCAGTGGCACCGCGGTAGGCAGTCTCGTCTTCGTCACCGGCATCTCGCTGGCGGCCTCGGCCATGATTAGCCTCTTCGGTGAAGCAGCCGCTCCGCACCGAGCGGGAGGAATGGCTCTCTATGGGTTCGTCCTGTTCTTCGGAGCTAGCATTGGCCCCCTGACCGCCGCTCTGGGGCTGAGCTTCCCGATCCTGCTTTTAGCGCTGGCGGCGCTTCTGGCGATGGCGGCGGTGTGTCTCGCCGTATACGCGAGGCGCCACGAGGGGTCCTCTACGCAATTCGTAGCCGACGGCGAGCCCCCCTCGGGACCCGTCGGCGATGCCTGAGGCACACGCCGTGCAGACCCTTCCCCGTACCCCCCCAGCCCGTCCCCCGGTCTCGCGTCTGGCACAGGGCCTCTCTTCGGCGCTTTGCACCGCAAGCTGTGCCCACTACCCGCGGCGGGCGACGGGGACAGCACGCGCCTACGGCGGAAATGATGTGTTTGTGGACACCACGCGCTCGTCGCGGAATCCGAACGCAATCTTCGCCATGGCCGCGATCCTCGCCGGGCACGATGTTTTGGCTCACCTGGGTACGCGAGTCGCGTACGGCCACCCGTTGAACTCGATGGCTCGGGCGGTCAGGCGGCGGCTACCGCCAGCCCGCCGACGCTTTCCCGGTGCACTGCAGTCCTCCTGGCCGAACGGTCGCCAGGGCGCGCGGCCGGCCAAGCCCCGTCCACGGGCAGATCTTGGTGAATGGCACACGGGTGCCGAGGTTTCAGCACCCGGAGCATCGTACGCGGGTGGCCTGCATGCAGAGGTGGATAAGAGCGGGCCGGAATCAACGGGATCGGTGGCTGGCACTACGAGCGATAGGCGGTTGCCAAAGCGACCGTGGCCTTGGCAATCCGAGCGGTCCGGGGCGCACTTTGTGCCCCGGACCGAACAAGGGATCACCAGGGTAGTTCGCCCTGGGCATCCACAAAGCGACCCGTTCGCGCACTGCCCTCCAGCGCCGTACGTGCCGGAGCAACGGCGCCCTCGGACGGGGTGCGGTCGCCCGCGTGCCCGTTCAGGTCTGTGGCCGTGAGCCCAGGGCAGACCGAATGCACGGTGATTGCACTGTCCTGAAGCTCAGCCGCCAACTGGACCGTCAGCATGTTGAGCGCGGTCTTCGACGCGCTGTAGCCGAGCAGCCGCACGTCATAGGCCTCCCACGAAGGGTCGCCGTTGAGTTTCAGCGAGGCAAGGCTGCTCGACAGATTGATAATGCGGCCGGCATCGGAACGCCGCAGCAGGGGCAGCATCTCCTGCGTCACCGCGAGGGCGCCGAAGAAATTCGTGTCGAACACCTGGCGTACCGCATCGCCCGAAGCCTTGCTGGGTGCGCCGTCGCCCGCAGCGCCAATCCCGGCATTGTTCACAAGGATATCGAGCCGCCCGTGCTCTTCCGCGACCCGGGCTGCTGCGGCCGCGATGCTCTGCGCGTCCGTAACATCCAGCGGCAGGCAGGAGACGGCAAGGCCGTCTTCGGCCAACGCCCGGGTAGCGGCCTGTCCGCGCTCGGCGTCGCGCGCGCCGATCAACACGGTGGCGCCGGCCTGGCCGATCTGCCGCGCGATCTCGAAGCCGATTCCCTTGTTGGCGCCCGTGACCAGGGCGATGGAGCCGGTCTGTGGGATGGTCATGGTGAAGATCCCCGTAGTCGTTCGTGACAGGAGTCGGTATTCTGGCGGTGGCGATAGACGAAAAAAATGCAACAAATTTCATGGACTATGCCAGACGGGATGGATAATCGAAGACGCTCCGATTTGATCCGGGATTACGAGGCGTTCCTCTGCGTGGCAGAGGCGGGCAGCTTCGTCGACGGGGCGCACACCCTCGGCGTCAGCGCTTCGGCGATGAGCACGATGATCCGGCGGCTGGAAGCGCGGGTCGGCGTGCAACTTCTGCATCGCACCACGCGCAGCGTCTCGCTGACCGATCAGGGCAAGGCGCTGCAATCGCGACTGCTAGGCGCATTCGAGGAGATCGACGCGGCCACGCAGGAGCTCATGGAACAGCGCGAGGCGCCTTCGGGCACGGTGCGCATCGTGATCTCGCGCG
>CAZVBX010000121.1:0-7057 GCA_964625925.1 uncultured Ectothiorhodospiraceae bacterium
CGACGTTCTCGGACATCTCGAGATGCTCGGCGTTGGACACGCGCCAGAAGTGGCGTGCATCCCACTCGGCCTTGCGCTCGGGCACGTCGTACTTGTCGAGCAGGTGCTCGTTGGCGGCGTAGCCGTGGGCCCGCTCCCAGCCGACCGATTCCATGAAATGCGCGCCCAGCTCGTTCTCGCGGTCCCAGTACGGGCTGCGCCGCAGATTGCGCGCATGCGAATAGGGCTCGCGATCGTGCACCGGCGGGTTGTAGATCTTGAACGCCGTCTCGTAGCAGCGCTCCTCGATGTAGGTCTGCGTCTTCTGAACCGGGTAGTGGCGCGCGACGTCGACACTGTGGACATCGATCTCGAAGCGCCCGTCGGTCATCCAGTCGGCGACGATCTTGCCGGCCCCCGGGCCGTCCTTGATCCAGATGGACTCGCAGTACCACAGGCCGCGCACGGTCGGTGACTCACCGATCGATGCACCGCCGTCGCTGGTCACCTGCAGCAGGCCGTTGAACGAGTTCTTGTCGTCCCAGCCGAGCTCGGCGAGGATGGGCGTCAGCTCCATCGCCCGCTCCAGCGGCTCGATCACCTGCTCCATCTCCAGATCGTGCATCGACGGCGACAGTCGCGCTTCGTCCTTTTCCATCAGGTCGCGCGGATGCACCAGCCGCGGCGCGTTCTGCTCGTAATAACCCCACTCGATCTGGCCGCCCTCGGTCGTCTCCGGATCGCCGGTGTCGCGCATGTAGGCCGAGTTGCCCTGGTCGCGGAACAGCGGGTAGCCGATCTCCTTGCCCGTGCCCGCGAACTGGTCGTACGGCCCGAAGAACAGCAACGGGTGCTCGACCGGCATCATCGCCAGATCCTCGCCCGCCATCTGCGCGATCAGCCGCCCCCACAGGCCGGCACTGACGACCACGTACGGCGCCTCGATATAGCCGCGGTGCGTGTGCACCCCCTTGATGCGGCCGTCCTCGATGTCGAGACCGGTCACCGGCGTGTTGGCGAAGGTACGCAGCTTGCCGCTTTCCTCCGCCTTGGCCACCAGGTCGCCGGCGACCGTCTGCGAGCGCGGCACCACTAACCCCGCGTCCGGATCCCACATGGCGCCCTGGATCATGTCCTCCTCGACCAGCGGGAAACGCTGCTTAACCTCGGCCGGGCCGATCATCGACACCCGCGTGCCGAAGGCCTTGCCCGAGGCGACCTTGCGCTCGAGTTCGGCCATGCGCTCGTCGTCGCCGACACGCGCGACCTCCATGCCGCCGACGCGCTCGTACCGGCCGAGGCGGTCGAAGAAGTCGATGCTGTACGTCGAGGTGTAACACGTGAGCTGATCATGCGCCGTCGCGAAGCAGAAGTCGGAGGCGTGCGCGGTCGAGCCGATATCCGTCGGGATCGATGACTTGTCCAGGCCGACGATGTTGTTCCAGCCACGTTCGATCAGGTGATGGGCGATCGAGGCACCGACGATGCCGCCCTGACCGATAATGACGACGTCCGCACTGGCGGGGAATGACTCCATGGCTTGCCTCTCCTCACGCTGACCGCGTGGCTCGCCCACGCCTCGTTGATCCGTTCGCAGCCTCCGTCGCGGAGCCGAGTATAGTCGTCGCAATCGGCCCCGACGACGCCTTCGAGTGTCCCGCCCTCATGGGGGGTGGTCAATCAGTGACGCGTCGGTCGCGCGACGTTAACTTAGCCGCATGAGTCACGTCGGATTCAGCGCCTTGCGATCACGGCATCGCAAGCCGCGTCGGGTGAGAACAAGAGGAGGAGGCGCATGAACGATCCGCTTCTGCCCGGCCGCGCATTGCGCGCGCTCGTCTGGCTGGGTCTGGTGCTCATGGGGGCGGTGCTCATCTACGCTCTGCGCTACGGCTACGGCTGGTCGCAGCTGACCGCCATCGCCAGCATCCCCTGGGGTCAGGTGGTGCTGGTCGATCTGTACCTGGGGTTCGCCTTGTTCGGGGCGTGGATAGTATGGCGCGAAGGCGCCGGGCTCGCGGCCGCGCTCTGGATCGTGGCGCTGCTCGTGGTGGGGAACCTGGTCAGCTGTCTCTACGTCCTGCGCGCGCTCCATCAAGGACGACCCGACGGGCAGCGCTTCTGGCACGGGACGCGTGCGGAACGCACCGGCGCCGGTCAATGACAATGCTTGGGGTTGTTAGCGCTCCCCCGCCGTCGTCACATCACGTCGTGGCCCGGTCCGGGCGTCGCGTCAGCGTGCCGCCTGCTACAACGAGGGTGGCGCGTTCGCGCTGACGATCTCGCAGGGAACCGCGCCCGAGTTGCGAAAGCGATGCGGCAGGCGACTCTCGAAGTAGTACCCGTCCCCCGGGCCGAGGCGCTGCACTTGGCCTGCGACCGTCAGCTCGATCTCGCCCCGGATCACGACCCCGCCTTCTTCGCCTTCGTGGGTCAGCATCTGGGCGCCCGTATCGGCCCCGGGCTCGTAGGTCTCGTGAAGCACCGTCATCGCGCGCTGCGGCCGATCGCCGCCGACGAGCCGCCAGCACAGCGCGCCGCTGCCGACATCGGGCAGGTCGTCGGCCCGGTAGAAGATGCTGCGCTGCTTGGACAGGTCCATGGTGAAGAAATCGGCCAGCGACAGCGGGATCCCGTCGAGTACCTTCTTGAGAGAGGACACCGACGGGCTGACCCGCTCGGTCTCGATGAGCGAGATCGTCCCGTGGGTCACGCCCGCGCGACGCGCCAGCTCGCGCTGCGACAGGCCGTAGAGCCCGCGCACCACGCGCAGGCGCTCGCCCAGCCCGCCCTGGAGGGCGCCGCCATCGGCTTGTGCGGCCGCGGTGGTGTCAGGATTTTGCGTCATAAGATTTTGAGCAGATCGAGCCCGGTGGTCCCGTACGGTTGGTGACACGAGGACCAGATTGTCGATTATATTAACCGTGGTATGCTCAAAAGTCGCGGCTCGGACTGCCCGCGGCTCACTCGGAGGTCACCATGGCGACAGCGAACCCGCAGACGGACGACTACGCGGCGTTCTGGATGCCCTTCACCGACAACCAGCAGTTCAAGCGCGATCCGCGCATGCTGGTCGAGGCCGAGGGCATGTACTACAAGGCCGCGGACGGGCACACGGTGCTCGACGGCACCTCGGGCCTGTGGTGCGTCAGCGCCGGTCACGGACGTCAAGAGATCACCGATGCGGTCACCCGGCAGCTCGGCAAGCTCGATTTCGGCCCGACCTTCCAGATGGGCCATCCCCTGCCGTTCGAGTTCGCCGAGCGCCTGACGGCCCACCTGCCGGCCGGAATCGACCGGGTGTTCTTCACCAACTCGGGCTCGGAATCGGTCGATACCGCCCTGAAGATCGCCCGCGCTTATCAGCGCGCGCGTGGACAGGGGGGCCGCTGGCGCCTGATCGGCCGCGAGCGCGCCTATCATGGCGTCAATCTCGGCGGCACGTCGGTGGGCGGGATCGGCAACAATCGGCGCGCCTTCGGCCCATTGCTCGCCGGCGTCGATCACGTCCGTCATACCCACGATCTCGAACGCAACGCCTTCAGCCGGGGCCTGCCGGCGCACGGCGCCGAGCTGGCCGACGATCTCGAGCGCCTGGTGGCGCTGCATGGCGCCGACACGATCGCGGCCTTCATCGTCGAGCCCATTGCCGGCTCGACCGGCGTGCTGCTGCCGCCGCAGGGCTATCTCGAGCGCGTGCGCGAAATCTGCGACCGCCACGACATCCTGCTCATCTTCGACGAGGTCATCACCGGGTTCGGTCGCGTGGGCGCGCCCTTCGCCGCCCAGCGCTTCGGCGTCCAGCCCGACATGATCACCATGGCCAAGGGCCTGACCAACGGCGTGATCCCCATGGGCGCGGTGGCGGCGAGCCGCCAGGTGCACGATGCCTTCATGGATGGCAACGCGGCCGGCCACGCGATCGAGCTGTTCCATGGCTACACCTATTCCGGCCATCCGACCGCCTGCGCGGCGGGCTTGGCCGCGCTCGACATCTTCGAGCGCGACGGCCTGTTCACGCGGGCGCGCGAGCTCGAGGAGCAATGGCAGCGGCGCGCCCACGAGCTCGACGGCGCGGCCAACGTAATCGACGTGCGCAACTACGGCCTGATCGCCGCGGTCGAAGTGGCAGCGCGTGAAGGTGTGCCCGGCCGGCGCGCCTTCGAGGTGTTCCGGCGCTGCTTCGATCAGGGACTGCTGATCCGCGTAACCGGCGACATCATCGCGCTGTCGCCGCCGCTGGTCATCGGCGAGGCTGAGATCGACCGGATCTTCTCCATCCTCGGCGATGCGCTCGAGGCCTGCGCAGCCGCCGAGGTCTGAACGCCGCTGCAGCGGCCACGGAGACGCGAACGATGACGAAACAACTGGGCCACTGGATCGGTGGCGAGCACAGCGTCGGGTCGAGCGGCCGAAGCGGGCCGGTCTACGATCCGGCGACCGGCGAGCAGACTGCGACCCTGCCCTACGCCAGCGCGGACGAAACACGGTCGGCGATTGCCGCGGCGCAGGCGGCATTGCCCGAATGGGCCGCGCGGACGCCGCTCAACCGGGCGCGGGTGCTGTTCCGCTTCAAGGCATTGCTCGACGAGCACGCCGACGAGCTCGCGCATCTGATCACCGCCGAGCACGGCAAAGTGCTATCCGATGCCATGGGCGAGGTGACCCGCGGCCTGGAAGTGGTCGAATTCGCCTGCGGTATCCCGCACCTGCTCAAGGGCTCCTACTCGGAGAACGTCGGCACCGGCGTCGACAGCTGGTCGGTGCAGCAGCCGGTCGGCGTCTGCGCCGGCGTCACGCCGTTCAATTTCCCGGCGATGGTGCCGATGTGGATGTTCCCCATCGCCCTCGCCTGCGGCAACACCTTCGTGCTCAAGCCCTCGGAGAAGGATCCGTCCTGCCCGCTGCGGCTGGCGGAGCTGCTTCAGGAAGCCGGCCTGCCCGATGGCGTGTTCAACGTCCTGGGCGGCGATCGCGAGGCGGTCGACACGCTGCTGACGGACGAGCGCGTGGCCGCGGTGAGCTTCGTCGGCTCCACGCCGGTGGCCGAATCGCTCTATCGCACCGGCAGCGAGCACGGCAAGCGGGTGCAGGCGCTCGGCGGCGCCAAGAATCACGCCGTGGTCATGCCGGACGCCGATGCCGACCAGGCCGCCAACGCGCTGACCGGCGCCGCCTACGGCTCGGCCGGCGAGCGCTGCATGGCGATCTCGGTGGCGGTGGCCGTAGGCGACGATACCGCCGACCGGCTGGTGGCGAGCCTCGCGCCCAAGGTCCGCGCGCTGGCGATCGGCCCCGGCACGCGCGATGGCTCGGAGATGGGCCCGCTGGTCACGGGCGAGCACCGCGAGCGGGTCAAGGGCTACATCGACCTCGGCATCGAGGAGGGCGCGGAGCTGGTCGTCGACGGCCGCGAGCGCACGGTCGACGGCCACGATGGCGGCTTCTTTCTCGGCGGCTCGTTGTTCGACCGCGTGCGTTCGGACATGCGCGTCTACCAGGAGGAGATCTTCGGCCCGGTGCTGATCGTCGTGCGCGCCCCCGACTTCGAATCCGCGATGCGACTGGTCAACGAGCACGAATTCGGCAATGGCACTGCCATTTTCACCCAGGACGGCGGCGTGGCACGCGAGTTTGCCAGCCATGTGCAATGCGGCATGGTCGGCATCAATGTACCGATCCCCGTGCCGATGGCCTTCAACAGCTTCGGCGGCTGGAAGCGTTCGCTGTTCGGGCCCCTGCACATCCACGGCCCCGAGGGCGTGCGCTTCTACACGCGCACGAAGACGGTCACCGCGCGTTGGCCGACGGACGTGCATGCGCCGGCCGAATTCGTCATGCCGACCATGCGCTAAGCGTTCGGACCATCGTCACGCCTCAGCGGGGCACCGCACCGTGCTACGCTTGCCGGGTTCACTTTCGTCACGGGAGGACGAAATCTTGGCCAACGACGAACTCACCACGGAGCAGGTGACGGAACTCAAGGATCGCCTGCTCGAACGCCGCTCCGAGTTGCGCGAGACCATCCGCAGCGAGCTACTCGAGGGCAACACGGAGACCCACGCGCAGCTCGCCGGGCAGGTGCATGACGCCGAGGACGAGGCCCTCGCCGGTCTGCTCGTCGACGCGCAACTCAGCGAGATCGACCGGCACGTCGACGAGGTGCGCCGCATCGAGAACGCACTGCAGCGCATCTCGGTGGGCACCTACGGCGAGTGCACCGATTGCGGCCGTCCGGTCGGGGTCGAGCGCCTGCGCGCCTGGCCCACCGCCGAGCGCTGCATCGAATGCCAGACGCTCTACGAACGCACCCACAGCACGCAGCAGCGCAGCACGCTCTAGGGCCTGTTAACGCTTCCCGCGATCGCCGCGGCGGGAGCCTGTGTTGCGCAACGCCGCATTGCGCCACACAGGCCCCGCCCCGAAGGGTTACCAGGCCCTAGCGGCGATCGAGCGCCGGCGCGTGCGCGTTCGAGCGAGGATCTCGGGCGAGCGGCTGCTGGGCGGCCCGGCGGCGGGCGCTACGATTCGCCGCCGGCGCTGCGGTAGCGCGCCACCAGCTGGCGCGTCGATCCGTCCCAGTCGGTCGTATCGCCGCTGCGCAACAGCGGCGTGAGATCGCGCGCCAGCTCCTTGCCGCGCTCCACGCCCCATTGATCGAACGGGTTGATGCGCCAGATCATCGCCTGGCAGAACACCTTGTGCTCGTATAGCGCCAGCAGGGCACCGAGCGTGCGCGGACGCAGCCCGTCGAGCATCAGGGTCACCGTGGGATGATCGCCCGTCATGGCGCGGTGCGGACGCAGCCCTTCCTCCACCCCGGCGCGACGCAACGCTTCGGTGCTGCGGCCGGCGAGCAGCGCGGCCGTCTGACCGAAGGCGTTGGCGGCCATCGGATCGCGTTCGTGCTCCGGCATGCACGGCACGACGAAATCGCAGGGCACCTGCTGCGTGCCCTGGTGCAACCACTGGAAAAAGGCGTGCTGGCCGGTCGTGCCGACCTGCCCCCAGAGCGCGGGGGCGGTGGCGTAGTCGACCGGCTCGCCGTCGCGGTCGACCGACTTGCCGTTCGACTCCA
>CAZVBX010000122.1:0-7024 GCA_964625925.1 uncultured Ectothiorhodospiraceae bacterium
TCTGCAGGATGGCCTCGATGGAGATGTCCAGGTCGCTCATGATGCGCGAGACCTGGGCCATCACCCCGGCCCGGTCGACCGCCTGCAGGCGAAGATAGTACGCGCTTTCGACCTCGTGGATCGGCGCGATGGGCAGATCGGCGATCTGGTCCGGCTTGAACGCCAGATGGGGCACCCGGTTGTCCGGATCGGCCGTCAGCGTGCGCACGACGTCCACGACATCGGCGACCACGGCCGAGGCGGTGGGTTCGGCGCCCGCGCCTGCGCCGTAGTACAGCGTCGGCCCGAGCGCGTCGGCCTGCACCAGCACGGCGTTCATCACCCCGTCGACGTTGGCGATCAGTTGCCGGTGCGGGATCAGCGTCGGATGCACGCGCAGCTCGACATGGCCGTTGGTGCGGCGCGCCACCGCCAGATGCTTGATGCGGTAGCCGAGTTGCTCAGCGAACCCCACGTCTTCGCGGGTGATCTCGCGGATTCCCTCCATGTAGACGCGGTCGTATTGCAGCGGGATACCGAAGGCGATCGACGCCAGGATCGTCAGCTTGTGGGCCGCATCGATCCCGTCGACGTCGTAGGCCGGGTCGGCCTCGGCGTAGCCGAGCGCCTGCGCCTCGGCGAGCACGTCGGCGAACTCGCGGCCGTGGTCGCGCATCTCGCTGAGGATGAAATTGCCGGTGCCGTTGATGATACCGGCGAGCCAGCGGATCTCGTTGCCGGCGAGGCCCTCGCGAATGGACTTGATGATGGGGATGCCACCGGCCACCGCGGCCTCGAACGCCACCATGACGCCCTTGCGCTGCGCTGCGGTGAAGATCTCGTTGCCGTGCAGCGCGATCAGCTCCTTGTTGGCCGTGACCACGTGCTTGCCGTTCTCGATCGCCCGCAGGATCAAGTCCTTGGCGGGCTCCAGCCCGCCGATCATCTCGATCACGACCTCGATCTCGGGATCGTCCACCACGGCCCACGCGTCGTAGGAGAACGCGACGCTCTCCATGCCGAGTTCCTCGACCCGTTCGCGTTCATGCGCCGCGGCGTGCGTCACGACGATCTCGCGCCCGGCGCGCCGGGCGATTTCCTCCGCGTTGCGGGTGAGGACGGTGTACGTGCCACCGCCCACGGTGCCGAGGCCGAGCAGGCCGATTTTGACCGGATTCACTGACTAGCTCCCGCCGGTTGAGGATTTTCTTGCCGGAACATGCTGCGAATGCCCCGCAGCGCCTGGCGTGTGCGATGTTCGTTCTCGATCAAAGCGAATCGGACGTGATCGTCGCCGTAGGCGCCGAAACCGATGCCGGGCGAGACCGCAACCTTCGCGTCCGCCAGCAGCTTTTTGGAGAATTCCAGCGAGCCCATGTCGCGGTAGGGCTCGGGGATGCGCGCCCACACGAACATGGTCGCCTTCGGCTTGACCACGGGCCAGCCCAGGCCGTTGAGCCCGTCGCACAGCGCATCGCGCCGGCTTTGATAGGTCGCCCGGATCGCGTCGACACAGGACTGGTCGCTCTCGAGCGCATGGATCGCCGCGACCTGCAGCGGCGTGAACATGCCGTAGTCGAGATAGGATTTGACCCGTGCGAGCGCGGCGATCAGCTCCGGATTGCCGCAGACGAAGCCCACCCGCCAGCCGGGCATGTTGTAGCTCTTCGACAACGAATAGGTCTCGACCGCGATCTCGCGCGCGCCGGGCACCTGCAGGATCGACGGCGCCTTGTAGCCGTCGAACACGATCTCGGCGTAGGCGATGTCGTGGACCACCCAGATGCCGTGCTCGCGCGCGATCGCCACCACGCGCTCGAAGAACTCGAGATCGACGCAGTGGGCCGTCGGGTTGCCCGGGAAGTTGAGCACCAGCATCTTGGGCCGAGGCCAGGAGTTGGTGATCGCCTTTTCCAGCTCGGCGAAGAAGTCGACGTCGTCGGTCAACGGCACATGGCGGATGTCCGCGCCCGAGATCACGAAGCCGTAGGGATGGATGGGATAGGCCGGATTGGGCACCAGCACGGCATCGCCCGGTCCGGTGGTCGCCAACGCCAGGTGGGCCAGGCCCTCCTTCGAGCCGATGGTGACGATCGCCTCGGACTCCGGGTCGAGCTCGACGCCGTAGCGCTCGCCGTACCAGCGGCAAATGGCACGGCGCAGCCGGGGAATGCCGCGTGAGGCCGAATAGCGATGGGTGTCGCCGCGCTGGGCTGCTTCGCAGAGCTTGTCGACGATGTGCTGCGGCGTGGGCTGGTCCGGATTGCCCATGCCGAAGTCGACGATGTCCTCGCCGCGGGCACGGGCCTCCGTCTTCAAGTCATTGACGATGTTGAATACGTACGGCGGCAGCCGCTCGATCCGGGGAAACCGGCGGGATTGACCGTCGCGATCTTGTTGGTCCTCCACAGGCCCGACCCCCTCGTCCCGCTGCCGGACGTTCGCCGCAGCGGCCGCAACCGGTGACCGCAAAACGGCGAATTATAACCGCGCGGGCGGCGCTTGGGCAGTGCATGGGTCATGCCGAGCGCCGGGGTGCGGCTGTTACTAACCCGAAACCTAGTAAAGCCTCACTCAGCGGGTCTGCGCCGGGTCAGCCGCAAGGCGCGCGTTCGCAGGAATGGCGGTCCCCATTTCAAGAACGCGCAACGCCGCGGATGGCCCGGCCCAGGCCCGCCCGAAGGGAGCCCCAGAGAAGCCCGCCTGCGGCGTTGCGTCCACTTGACATAGAGAGTGCTATGCCGGCGCGTACGCGCCTTGCAGGCGGGCTTCTCTGGGGCTCTGAGTGAGGTTTTACTAGGTTTCGGGTTAGTATAATGCGCGCATCCATGGGAACCCGTACGCCGTCCGCGACCGGCGCTCGCACGGGTCCGCACGCGGACGGAGGCCGCGCATGAAGATCAGCCTCGAAACGGGGTCCGCCAGTCACCGCATACGCGCTTACGGCGAAGGCAGCGTGACGGTCAACGAGGACGTTTACACCTCGGACCTGATCGTCATGCCCGAGACCATCGTGACCCAGTGGGCGAACGCGACCGTCGCCGAGCTCACCCCCGACCATCTGGCCGTGCTCGAACCCCACGAGCCCGAGATCGTGCTACTCGGCACCGGCCGCAAGCAGCGTTTTCCGCCGGCCCAGCTGATGGCCAGCCTGGCGCGCAAGGGCATCGGCCTGGAGGCGATGGACACGGCGGCCGCCTGCCGAACCTACAACGTGCTGATGTCGGAGGATCGGCGCGTGGCGGCCGCCCTGTTGCTCATCGAGCCGGCGCCTCAGGGGTAGAACAGGGTATCCACGGAGAACCCACGCGACTCCAGGATCCGGCGCAAACGCTTCAGCGCCTCGATCTGGATCTGTCGCACACGCTCGCGCGTCACCCCTAGCTCGCGTCCCACTTCCTCGAGCGTGGCGCGCTCGTGCCCCTGCAGTCCGAAGCGTCGCACCACCACGGCGCGCTGCTTGGGCTCGAGCTCGTCGATCCAGTCACCGCAATGCGAGCGCACGTCCTCGTCGGCGAGCAGCGTCGAGGGCTCGGGGGCGTTCTCGTCGGCAATGAGATCGAGCAACGGCCGCTCGCTCTCCTGGGATACCGGCACATCGACCGAGGTGACCCGCTCATTGAGGCCCAGCATGCGCTTGACCTCATTGATCGGCTTGTCGACCTGCTCGGCGATCTCCTCGGCGGTCGGTTCGTGGTCCAGTTGCTGCTGCAGCGTCCGCGCCGCCCGCAGATAGACGTTGATCTCCTTGATGACGTGGATCGGCAGCCGGATCGTGCGGGTCTGATTCATCAGCGCCCGCTCGATGGTCTGGCGGATCCACCAAGTGGCGTAGGTCGAGAAGCGGTACCCCAGCTCCGGGTCGAACTTCTCGACGGCGTGGATCAGGCCCAGATTGCCTTCCTCGATCAGATCGAGCAGCGACAAACCGCGATTGACATAACGCCGCGCGATCTTGACGACCAAGCGTAGATTGGACTCGATCATCCGCCGGCGCGCGGCCTCGTCGCCGCCCTGGGCCGCTCGGGCGAGGTCCCGTTCCTCTTCGGCGGTGAGAAGGGTGGAGAACTCGATTTCCTTGAGATAGAGCCGCGTTGCGTCGGCCTCTCGGGCACCGAAGTCCTTCGATGAACCAGCCGCGGGCGCTGCCGGGGTCTCCTCGGCCTCGGCGGCCTGCGGCTCCCGCACTTCGTCCTGCACTCCTTCGCTTACGTCGGCCACGGCCGACTGGCGCCCCTCGCTCATAGGCGTTTGCGCTCCCTATCCGGCTTCGGGCCGGATTCCGTGAGCGGCGGGCCATCAGCTGCCACTGAAGCCTCACCATCACGCATGGAGCCAGCGTCCATGCACCTCCCTGTCCCGCCGGCGCTTACGCGAGCACCCGACGAAGCGGTTCCGAATCGCATCCGGTGCGACGACGCGTCCTGGCGCCGTCTCGGTCCCGCAACTCCCTATTCCCGCGCAGGCAGATAGTCCAGCGGGTCCACCGGCGTCCCTTGTCGCCGGATCTCAAAGTGCAGCAGGACGTTCCCGTCATTCGTTTGGCCCATGCCAGCGATCTCCTGGCCGGCCGTTACCTGCTGCCCCTCGTCAACGAGGAGGCGGTCGTTGTGCGCATACGCGCTCAGGAAACCGCCTCCGTGCCGAATGATGACGAGCTGTCCATACGCTTGCAATCCCTTGCCGCTATAGACCACCTCGCCATCGGCGGCGGCCAGCACCGGTGTGCTCAGCGCGCCCCCGACCTCGATGCCGCGTCCGGCCACGCCGTCGCCGCCGAAGCGGCCGATCACGTCGCCCTCGGCCGGCCAGCGCCACCGCCCCGGCTCGCTGCCGGACGGCTCGGCCGGCGGGTCGGGCGACGCCTCGCGCTCCGGCGCCTCGGAGCGCGATCCGGCGGCCGTGCCATCACGCTCGGCCGGTGCGCGCTGCTGGGCCGGTGCGGCCGTCGCGTCCTGGCGGTCGGCCGCCTGCGCGCGTGGGCTGAGACGCAAGCGCTGGCCCACGCTGAGCCGGTCGGGCGAATCCAAGTCGTTCCACTGCGCCAGCTCCCGATGGTCCAGCCCGTAGCGCCAGGCGATCGAATACAGGGTGTCGCCCGGCCGCACCTCATAGACCGCGGGGCGGAACGCATTGCCCGTCAAGCCGTTGCCGGCGCAGCCCGTCAGCGCCAGGCAAGCCGCGAGAAGCAGCGGGCGCGGGTTCATCCGCCGTTCCGCAGCACCACCCACGCCACGCCGGCGGCCGCCACGACGGCCCAGCCGAGCCACTCGACCCAGCGCCGGATCAAGGGCTCGATGCGCGGTCCGAAACCGCTCGCCAGCCCCGCCACCAGCGCGAAGCGCGCGCCTCGCCCGATCACGGAACCGGCGAGAAACGGCAGCAGGGGCAGCGACAGCGCCCCCGCGGCGATGGTGAACACCTTGTACGGCAACGGCGAGAACCCGGCGAGCAGAACCACCCACAGGCCCCAGGTCTCGAACCAGGTCACCGCCTCGCGGTACTCGGCCATCAAGCCGGCGCTTTCAATCCATGGCAACAGCGCCTCTAAAGCATAGTAGCCCACGAGGTAACCCAACAGGGCGCCGGCGACCGAGGCGATCGTGGTCAGAGCGGCCAGCCACCAGCCGCGGTCCGGGCGGCTGAGCACCATGGGCAGCAGCATCACGTCCGGCGGGATCGGGAAGAAGGACGACTCGCTGAAGGAGAGCGCGGCAAGATAGCGCGGCGCATGGGGATGCCCCGACCAGCGCAGCACGCGCTCGTAGAGCGGGCCGAACAGGCGCAAGCTGCCGACGCTCACGAGCGCCCGCCCACGAACGGGACGAAGCTGACGCGATCGAGGACCTGGCCGCGGATTTCCCCCGACTCGGGATCGCGGCGATAGCGCACCAGCTCCTGGCCGCCGCTGCCGCCGACCGGCGCCACCAGGCAGCCGCCCGGGCTCATCTGCTCGGCCAGCTCGGCCGGCAGCGATTCCGCCGCTGCGGTCACGAGGATGCCGTCAAAGGGGGCCGCCTCGGGCCAGCCGGTATGGCCGTCGTCATGGCGGGTCTCGATATTGCTGAGCTCGAGCTGGCGAAAGCGCAGCCGCGCCCGTTCCAGCAAGACGCCGATGCGCTCCACCGTGTAGACCCGCTCGACCAGACCGCTGAGCACGGCCGCCTGATAGCCCGATCCGGTCCCGAGCTCGAGCACCCGCGGGCGTTCGACCGCCATGCCGGCCAGCAGGGCTTCGGTCATCAACGCCACCACGAACGGCTGCGAGATGGTCTGGCCGTGGCCGATCGGCAGCGAGGTGTCCTCGTACGCGCGTGTCGCCAGGGCCTCGTCCATGAACAAATGGCGCGGGGTGCGCCGCATGACGTCGAGCACGCGCTCGTCGCCGATGCCCTTGCTGCGCAGCCGATCGATGAGGCGGTCTCGCGTGCGCTGGGAAGTCATCCCGACTCCGGCTATTTCCGCGGGGCTCAAGCGTCCGAGCATTGGGCCATCCATTGTTGTACTTGCCCGAGCGCGTCGTGCCGCGTGAGATCCGAGGCCAGCGGGGTCACCGACACATAGCCCTCGGCGACCGCATGGAAATCCGTGCCCTCGCCGGCATCGGCCTCGGAGCCGGGCGGGCCGATCCAGAAGCAACGCTGGCCCCGCGGATCGCGATCGACGATCACCGGCTCGGATTTGTGCCGGTTGCCCAAGCGCGTGACACGCCACCCGGCCAGCTCGGCGAACGGCCGATCGGGGACGTTCACGTTGAGGATCGTATCGGCCGGCAAGGGGCGGTCTTGCAACCAACATAGCAGCTGACGCGCCGCTTCGGCAGCCGTGTCGTAGTGCCGCCGGTCACCACCGGCCAGCGAGAAGGCGACCGCCGGCAGTCCCAGGAAACGCCCCTCCATCGCGCCGGCGACGGTGCCCGAATAGTGAACATCGTCGCCCATGTTCGCGCCCGCGTTGATGCCCGTGACCACCATGTCCGGGGCGACCTCCAGCAGGCCGTTGATGGCCAGATGGACGCAGTCGGTGGGCGTGCCCTCGACCGCGA
>CAZVBX010000123.1:0-6991 GCA_964625925.1 uncultured Ectothiorhodospiraceae bacterium
CAGACCAAGATGATGAACGAGGGCTGCGCCTGCTGGTGCCACTTCACCATCATGAACCGGCTGCGCGACGAGGGCCTGCTGACCGAGGGGGCAATGCTGGAGTTCCTGCATCTGCATTCGCAGGTGGTCGCCCAGCCCGACTACGACGACCCGCGCGGCAGCGGCATCAATCCGTATGCGCTCGGCTTCGCCATGACCCGGGACATCGAGCGCATCTGCACCGAGCCGACCGACGAGGACCGCGACTGGTTCCCCGACTTCGCCGGCAACGGCAGACCGCTGGAAACGCTCAAACGAGCCTGGGCCGACTTTCGCGACGAGAGCTTCGTGCGCCAGTTCCTGTCGCCGCGGGTCATGCGCCAGTTCCATCTGTTCCGCCTGGACGACGACCCGGCCGAGGACCACTACCGCATCGGCGCCATCCATGATGACCGCGGCTATCGACGCGTGCGCAGCGCGCTGGCCGACGAATACGATCCGGGCGAGACGCGCCCGCGCATCGAGGTGACGGATGCGGACCTGCGCGGCAGCCGGCAACTGCGGCTGGAGCACCGCGTGCGCTCCGGCCGCACGCTCGATGCCCTGGAGGCGCGCCGCACGCTGCGCCACGCGGCCCGCCTGTGGGGTTACCCCGTGGTACTCAAGGAGATCGACGAGCAGGACGACTCCGTGCTCGCGACGTACAGTGAGACGGCTTCGTAAACGCGATCCGCGGCGGCCGGCGCGACCGGCCCGGGAGGCGAACGCAGAATCATGCCCTCGTATCAGGAGACGTTCCAGACCGGACAACAGGAGGAGGCCGCGCGCATTGCCTTCCTCGAACGCGAACGCGGCCGTGAGGAAGCGGCCGCGTTCGCCCGCCGCACCGGCGCGGCCTATCGCCGGGCGGTGGTATCGCACTCCCCGCCCGCCGGCGACGCCGCATTCCGGCTCCGGCTGATGGCCTCCTACTGTTACTTCAAGGCGTATCTGGCAGGGCGAACAGCGCCGGCCCGGTCGGACTGAGCGCCCGCGCCCGCGGACGCTTGCTGGCCGGTTCGGTCAGGCTGAAGCCTGACCTACAGCCGGCCGTCGCGCGTTCACCGCATGGCGGATAACGGGGTGGCCGCGGGCCCGCCGCCCGGGGCCGCTTCCCCCGGCGGCACGGGCCGCGCCCGCACGGCACTACGCGCCGGCGAGTTGCCCGATCAGTGCCAGATGCGAGCGCGTGCCGCGCTCGAAGCAGGTCAGCTCGAATTTCTCGTTCGGGCTGTGCATGCCGTCATCCTCGAGCGAGAAGCCCATCAGCAGGGCGTCCATGCCGAGAATGTCGCGTGCCCAGGCGGCGATCGGGATGGAACCGCCGGCCCCGATACGGACCGGCTCGCGTCCGTAGACCTGCGCCAGCGCCCGCTCGGCCGCCTGCAGCCAGGGCGAATCCGGCGGAATCCGGATCGCCGGCGCCGACGAGTGGACCTCGATCTCGCAGTGGCATCCCGTCGGCGTACGCGCGTCGAGGAAGGCCCGGAAGTTCTCGATGATGCGCTCGGGCTCCTGTTCGGGCACCAGCCGGAAGCTGAGCTTCGCGCTGCCGTGGGTCGGGATCACGGTCTTGGCACCCGCCCCGGTATAGCCGCCGACCAGGCCATTGATGTCCGCAGTCGGCCGCGCCCAGATGCGCTCGAGCAGCGAGCGCTCGATCTCCCCGCCGCCGGGCTCGGTGACGCCCGCCTGCCCGAGAAAGCTCGCCTGATCGAATGCGAGCGCGCGCCATTGCGCCAGCTCCGTGTCGCTGGGCTCGGCCACGTCGTCATAGAAACCGGGGATCTGCACCCGCCCGCGCTCGTCGTGCAAACCGCCCAGGATGTGGCTCAACGCGTTCAGCGGATTGGCAACCGCCCCGCCATAGAAGCCCGAATGCAGATCGCGCCCCGGCCCGTGACAGGTCACTTCGGTGTAGAGCAGCCCTCGCAGCATGTAGGTGATCGCCGGCGTATCCACGTCCCACATGGTGGTGTCACTGACCACGCAGACATCGGCGGACAGCTCTTCGCAATGCTGTTCCAGGAACGGCCGCAGATGCTTGCTGCCGACCTCCTCCTCGCCCTCGATCAGCACCGTGGTGCGCATCGGCAAGGTCCCGTGCTCGGCCTGCCAGGCGCGCAGCGCCTCCAGCCACATCATCAGCTGGCCTTTGTCGTCGACGGCCCCGCGCGCCACCATGCGTTGCCCGTGCGGACCGTCGACGAGGGTCGGCTCGAACGGTGCCGAGTCCCATTGCTCGACCGGATCCGGCGGCTGGACATCATAGTGGCCGTAGTACAGCAAGTGCGACGCGCCCGCGCCCGGCCCGGGATGGTGACCGACCACCACCGGATGGCCGCCCGTCTCGCGGATTTCGGCCGAGAAGCCGATCTCCTCCAGCGCGGCGACGAGCCAGCGCGCCGCCCGACCCATGTCCTCGCCGTACGCCGGATCGGTGCTTACGCTGGGAATCCGCAGTAGCTCCGACCAGCGCCCCACGGCCTCGTCGAATTGCGTGCTGAAGCGCTGCAGCACGGGGTCCAGCATCGCCTTATCTCCTCAGGTACGGATCCATCGGCCTCAGGGTGCGCCAACGACGCCGCCGAGACAATCGGCCGGCGCGCGGCGCACCGATGCGTCGAGCGGCGCGAGCGGCTATGCTGGCGCCTGCCATACGCGATGCCGCCGACCCGTGCGCGGCCGCCGCCGGAGCCTAGAACATGGCCCAAGCCGAGCCCGCCCTCGACATCCCGATCACCGAGCGCCGGCAGCTGGTCGAATATCTCGAGGCCGGATGCAAGCCGCCCCCTGCCTGGCGCATCGGCACGGAGCACGAGAAGTTCGTCTACCGCCTGAGCGATCATGCCCCGGTGCCCTATGACGGCGCCGACGGCATACGCGCGTTTCTCGAGGCCATGACCGAGTACGGCTGGGAGCCGGTCGTGGAGAGCGGCCAGCCGATCGCGCTGCGCCGCGACGGGGCGAGCATCACCCTCGAGCCGGCCGGCCAGCTCGAACTCTCGGGCGAACCACTCAAGACGGTCGACGACAGTTGCCGCGAGGTGAACGGCCATCTCGCTGAGGTGCGCGAGGTCGCGCAGACGCTCGGCGTCGGCCTCATCGGACTGGGTGCGCAGCCGACCGCGCAGCGCAATGAGATGAGCTGGATGCCCAAGCGCCGCTACCAGATCATGCGCCGCTACATGCCGCAACGCGGCGAGTTCGGCCTGGATATGATGACGCGTACCTGCGGCGTGCAGGTGAATCTCGACTTCGCCGATGAATCCGACATGGTGCGCAAGCTGCGTGTGTCGCTGGCCTTGCAGCCGGTGGTCACGGCGCTGTTCGCCAATTCGCCCTTTTTCGAGGGTCGCCCGAGCGGCTATCTCAGCACCCGGGCCCATATCTGGACCGACACCGATCCCGATCGCTGCGGCATCCCGGACTTCGCGTTCGAGGCCGGCATGGGCTTCGAGCGCTACGTGGAATACGCGCTCGACACCCCGATGTATCTGGTCATCCGTGACGGACGCATGATCGACGCCGCGGGCCAGTCCTTTCGCGACTTTCTCGCCGGGCGCCTGCCGGCGCTACCCGGCGAGCGCCCCACCCTGCACGACTGGGAGGAGCACCTGACCACGCTGTTCCCCGAGGTCCGGATCAAGCGCTTCATCGAACAGCGCGGCGCGGACGCCGGCCCTTGGCGCCGGCTATGCGGCCTGCCCGCGCTATGGACCGGCCTGCTCTACGACGGACAGGCCCTCGATGCCGCCGACCAGCTGACCCGCGACTGGACCGCCGCGGAGGTCCGCAGTCTGCTCGCGGACGTCACGCGTGGTGGACTCGGCGGGCGCTTTCGCGGCCAGCCCGTGCAGGCGATCGCGCGCGAGATCGTCGCGATCGCCCGCGACGGACTCGCCCGCCGCGCCCGTATGGATGCACAAGGGCGCGACGAAGCGCATTTTCTGGATGAGCTCGGCGAAATTGCCGAAAGCGGCGTAACACCGGCCGAGCACCTGCTCGAGGCCTACCACGGCCGCTGGCGTCGCTCGCTTGAGCCGCTGTTCGCGGAGCTGAGCTACTAGCGTCCTGTTAATGCCGCGATCACCGTGAGAAACGGTAACAAGCCGGCTACCGGCGTTGCCGTCGGCGCACCTGTCGGTGCAGCCGCTGCAAGCGGCGGTCGTGGATCCCCTCCTCCTCGAGGTGGGCGACCGTGCTGTCGAGATACTCGGCTGCACTGCCAAGCATGCCATGCCCGGTCGCCATCAGCTCGACCTCGGTATCCTCATCGAGCTGCGGGCGATAGGTCTCGTGCGCGGCGTTCACGACGAAGGCGATTGCGGGGACACGGCCGGGCTCGGTCCGCAACTCGAGCCAGCGCGGGACATAGACGCCGGTCAGCATCTCGCGGCGCCACACCAGATGGAGCTCGCGCTCGAGCGCACGGCCGCGCCCAGGCACGCGCAGGGCAAAGCCGCGGCAGGAACCGCCGGGAACGAGACCGAGCATCAAGCCCGGCGCGCCGGGTGAACCGCGCCCGTAGGCGAGCTTGAGCTTGAAGTCGCGATGGTAGCCATGGAGCCGGGCATGCCGCCGCTCGGCGACCGTGACGCAGGGATTCCACAGCAGCGAGCCGTAGCCGAACAACCACACGCCATCGACGCGATCCGCCTGCTCGGGGCGTTGCTGCAACGTGGCGCGCATCGACGCGTGTAGTGTCGCATCGTCGAGCAGCGGGACTTCCGGATGGCGCGCCTGCATCGCCCCGCGGATCTCGTCGCACTCCAATGCCTCGCGCGTGATCCCGCCGGCCAGACGCTCGGATGCGGGCCCGGCGGTGTCATCGCCCGAGTCCTCAGGGGCACGAACGCGGACTCTCATCCGCCCGACCCCTCGCGCAGGATCAGGCGATCGCCCTGCTGGCGCAGATCGAGATGGCGCAGGAAGGTCATACCCAGCAGCACGTAATCACCCGACATCGAGGGGTTGATCGAACCGCGCACCTCGCGGCGCTCGATGCCGCCGACCGCGAGCCGGTCGATCACGGTGCGCGACGCGCGCGTACGGCCGCCAGCCGTCTCGACGGCCACATCGCCCAGGCGCGGCAGCCCTACCCGGTCGGCGACCTCGGCCGGTACGGCGACGTGCGTGGCCCCGGTATCGACCAGGAAACTCACCGGCTCGCCATTGATCTCGCCGGGCACGAGATACTGTCCCGCCCGATTGGCTTCCAGCTCCACCACGCGCGGCCCCGAGGCGCCGGCCTCGATGCCGCGATTGGGATGCGCCCCGCGGTCGAAAACCAGTCCGAGGCCCCAGCTCATGACGCCCAGCAGCACGATGAAAGTGGCCGCAACCACGAGCAGCGATCGGCCTGGCTCGCTCATAACATGCGCATCACGACTTGTGCTCTCCTAGGCTGTCCGGGAAACCTGCGTTCGCCTAGCCGGCTCCGGACATGCGCCGGAGAAAATGGGCAGGACTGCCCATTTTCAACATCCTGTGAGGGCCTGTTCACGCTTCCAGCAGTCGTTGCAGGCTACCACCGCCGAGCGGGCACCGTCCGCTTCGCCCATGCGCTTGCACACGCCAGCATCAATGCTTGAATTCAAGAAACCATGAAATTTTGTTGCTCCGAGATAGTGTGCCGTGCTCTCCCCTCGCCCCGCACTCAAAGCCCTTCGCCGCCTCAAGTTGCGCGGAGATGCGCGTTGGCAGATGCCCGTGCCGGCCTGGGCCGCGACCGGCGCCCCGCTAGACATCGCGATCGTCGGAGCCGGTGTATCCGGGCTGGTGGCCGGCCGCCTGCTGCGCGCGCTCGGCCATCGCGTGTCGCTGTTCGAGGCCCGCAGCCGTCCGGGCGGGCGCATCCGTACCCTACGCGACTTCGACGACGGCTTATGGGCCGATGCGGGCGCCGTTCGCATCGCGGACACCCATCTGCTGACCCACTATTGGGCCCGGCAGCTCGGCTTGCGCCTGGAGCCGGTCTATCCGCATGCCGGACGCGTCATGGTCGAGACCCCGGCCGGCTGGGCGCTGCGCGACGATGCGCGCTGGCTGAGCGATCATCGACTCCATCGAATCCTCACCTCGCCTCCCCCGTCCGAGGCGGTGAGCGCGCTCACGGTGACCCGGCGGCTCCTGCACGAAGGCCTGGCCCAGCCGGCCTGGACCCGCATCGCGGGAGGCATGGACCGGCTGCCGGACGCCCTCGCCCGCTCGCTGGGCGAGCACATCCGCTACGCCAGTCCCGTGCAGGCCGTCGATCAGTGCGGCGCCCGAGTGCGGGTGCAGCATTCGGGCCCGGGCGAGCGCGTCCAGTATTTC
Source organism: uncultured Ectothiorhodospiraceae bacterium (assembly GCA_964625925.1). Lineage (GTDB taxonomy): Bacteria > Pseudomonadota > Gammaproteobacteria > XJ16 > Halofilaceae > Halofilum. Next base: position 6,337 of record CAZVBX010000123.1, read on the forward strand.
GACCGGGCGGTGATGGCGGTCCCCCACACCGTACTCGGCGACATCCAGTTCGAGCCGGCGCTCGGGCCGGACAAGCGCCATGTCGCCGACACCGTGCCCAACGCCGATTCGGTGCGCATTGTGTTTCAGTTGCGCGACCGGGAGTGGATGGCGCGCAGCGCGTGCGGCTACGGGGTCACATGCGAGGGTGCTGAGCTTTGGCAGCCGTCGTTCGGGCAACGGACCCACCGCAGCCTGCTGGTCTTCTCGGCGCAGGGGCGCGCCGCCCAGCCGCTGCTCGAACGCGAACCGGCGGCGCGCGCGAGCTACGCATGCGAGCGCGCCGAAGCGGCCTTCCCGGGGATCGGAGCCCGCATCGAGCACACGGCGCAGGTGTGCTGGAGCGAGGATCCGTGGGCGCGCGGCGCTCAGTCGCGCGTCGATCAAGCGGGGATCGACCGGCGCGCGCTCGCCGCGCCGGAGGGACGCATCCATTTCGCCGGCGAGTATACGAGCAATAATTGGATCGACGGCGCGCTCCAGTCGGCGCACCGCGTGGTCGACGAGATCGTCCGGGCGGATCCCGCCTGGGCGGATGGACGCACCCCGGTCGCGCCGGCCGCCTAGTGTCCTTTAACGTACAACGTCGAGCTTTTCGGCGAGGCATCGTGGTGGC
>CAZVBX010000124.1:0-6986 GCA_964625925.1 uncultured Ectothiorhodospiraceae bacterium
TTATGACCTCCGGCTCTTCATTGTGCCAGAGTGTCCAACTCCCGCTGGTTCACCTTCCGGGGAAGCTTACGCGATCGCCGTTTCATGCAGGACCGTCACGCGTGGATGGGATCTGGATTCCGCCGGCGCTCCATCCGGGGTATACGGAAGCGAGCGATGTAGCTCCAATGAAGCGAATCGGAATCCGGGGAGCACCGATCCGGATCACCCACCACTCAGCTCGTCCAGCCAACTCGCAGCTACCTAAGCTTCGCAGCCCTCGCCACACGGCGAAACCCGGAGGTGGACCCTGATCTCCTTTGACCGATCTCCCGCAAAGCTAGGAATCCGGCCCCTGGCCGAGCGGGCATTATGACTCCTTGCCATAGTCACGGACCGAGCCTATCGTGATGACTATATAGCGTGACCACACCCAATAGCGAAGCGTTCATGGTGAAGACATGGCCCCGGAGCTTATTACCAAGTCCCAGTTCAAGGCCCGGGCGCTGGAGTATTTCCGTCAGGTAGAGACATCCGGCCAATCGGTTGTTGTCACTGACCGGGGCCAGCCCACAGTCGAAGTCCGGCGCTACCGCGGTGATCACCGCTCACCTCTGGAGCGCCTGAACGGCAGTGTGATCGAATTCGAGGATCCGACAGAACCCGTGGCCGTCGATGACTGGGCGGCGCTGCCTTGATCGTCCTCGACACGCACGCGCTGGTTTGGTGGATCAATGGCGACGGCCCGCTATCGCGTAGCGCCAAATCCACCATCGATAAGGAGCTTGCCGCCGAGGATGGGGCCATCATGATCTCATCCATCTGTGCGTGGGAAATCACGATGTTGGTCAATGCAGACCGGCTTACCCTGACCATGGCGGTGGATGACTGGCTTGAAACCGTATCGGAGATCGAGGGCTACACTTCGTACCGGTCGGGAACCAAGTGGCTATCGAATCGACAAGACTCCCGGGGGAGTTTCACAAGGATCCGGCAGACCGGATGATCGTGGCGCTGGCGCGGCATCTGAACGCCTCTCTGGTCACGGCGGACAGCAAGATACATGGATATAAGTACGTCAAAACCATATGGTAGGGAAGGCCATCCTTCTACACAAAAATGCTACAGCCACAGCAGAGCCGGAGACGAATCAAAGCGAGGTAGACCCGGCTAGACCCATCCACAAGCGCAAGGCAATACTCCCGACTTATTGGGGACAGCCCCACTGTCGTCCTTGAACAGGCTGAGTGTATGAAGGTCGTTTAGAATCGCCGGCGACCTTACTATTTCCCCGATAGACTGATTTCCCGGTGACGGGGCTTTTCGGCTTTTACACTTGCCCCTGGGTTGGAGACTTGCGTATTTCGAATCACTGACAGCGTACTTTCCGGGACATGCACATGCCCTGATAGAAGCCAGTCAGGTGATATCAGCTTTTCCTTCAACGCGCTACGCATTCGAGGACATCCGATATCCTGCGAATGCGTACGAGCAACAGACAACCCAGATGGCGGTTCGTGGTACAGAACGACGTCGCAGGATGCAAAACGCTCGAACTCATCGCATTGGTAAGGGATGCAGCCGAAAGTCACCCCGGAGAACACTCGAATCTCATTATCGACCGCCACCATTGGACTATCGATGTTCTTTAGCCAAGGCGCACTATCCTGAGCGTCGAAAACCTCCCCTTCGTCGGTTGCTCCATCTTGGTCGATAGAGCACAACTGATCGAGATCCAGGCTTAGATCAAGCTGTTCGTCGTGATTCCCGGAACAAACCAAAACCGGTGCATCAAACTCCTTAAGCCACTGCCGCACCCAGTCGATCTGGTTCTCTTTATCCACGGCCGTAATCAGCGAATCTTCGAGCAGATCCCCGGTGAGGCATATCACATCGAAAAACGACCTTACATCGACGACCCAATCGAAGAAGCGCCGGTTAAAGTGAAGATCAGTGACATGAAGGATTTTCATTCCAGTGCCTGATTATTCAGTAATCACTCCCGTCTCCGAGCACGATTTCGATTGCCTTACCGATCGGAGTGCCTGCAGTCGACAATGCCAAGATCTTCGCCCGGTCATCGAAGTCGGGCGGCTTCCCGAGGTAATGATGCTTATTTTCTTTCCAGCACTCGGTCATCAGTTCCGTCGCGGCATCCTGAGACTTACTCTGCTGATCGAAAACTTCTCTCAACGTCGAAAGCTTAAAGCCTTGCTTAGATAGGTGCGCTCGATCGAATGTATCAGCCTCGGAGTATCCTTCGTGAGTAAGTCCGCTATACGTCTCCTGCTCCCCGCTGCTTCGCTCGATGAGATAATTTGGAGCGTACCCCCTACCCATCGTTCCCAAAAACACCATGGCATCTTCGTCACCGCGCAGGTTCTTGATCACACTCCAAAGATAATCAAGCTGCTCAAACTTATTCAGATCATCCGGCTCCCAGTCGTTGCTACTCATCACGACCCCCTCTTTGGCGGCAAACAATGAAGCCGTTGCGAAGATTCCAGTTCGGACCTTCAATCCCGATCTCGCGTGGTGGTAGCCATGCTTGGCCATGACCTGGCCGACCATGTGCCCGGTAAGCCGCTTGAATTCGTCGATTCTCCGCTTGTCCGATTGCTGATTCTCATCGAAGCAGTGGCCGAATCTGTCGAGCAATTGGCCGGTTATCGCCTCCAAGGCAGGGCGCTTCAAGTACGTCGCCGTCGTCATGCGGATAATGGTCTCGCGCTCATTCAGGAATTTCCAGATCGCTTTTGCGTCGTCATTATCTGCCAAGAACTTCTGGTAACGCCCTGTCAGCTCAGGCTCAGTCATTGAAATCATCCTCCTATCTGGACACTGGATGAAGTTATATCGTGCGCGATACAAAACCAAGTGTAAAGAAATATTTCCCTATGGAATGTTTATCTGGGTTGAAGTTAGGAATGCGCCATCGCCCGGACAATCCCTATAGCGCTTTGCTACAGTGGCCGCGAAGCCAATTTGGCCGGCAGCTCCTGACGTCGCCCCAGCGCGAGCCTGCCCATGACCGCAGCCCAACCCTACCGCGAGGAGGACACGGCCTTCGCCGTCCAGGCGCCGGTCCTGATCGAGCGGTTGCGCGGGCTTCTGCCCGCGCACGCCCTGGTCGTCGAGGAATGCGAGCGCCGGACCTACGAGAGTGACGGGCTGGCGGCATTCCGCTCGCTACCGCTCGTGGTCGCCATCCCGGACACCGTCGCCCAGGTGCAGGGCATTCTGCGTCTGTGCAGCGAGCTGGGCGTGCCCGTGGTCGCCCGCGGCGCCGGCACCGGACTGTCCGGCGGGGCGCTGCCCCATCCCCAGGGCCTGCTCCTGTCGATGGCGCGGTTCAACCAGATCGTCGAGCTCGACCCCGAGCTGCGTCTGGCGCGCGTGCAGCCAGGCGTGCGCAATCTCTCGGTCAGCGAGGCCGCCGCGCCCCACGGCCTGTACTACGCCCCCGACCCCTCCTCGCAGATCGCCTGCACCATCGGCGGCAACATCTCCGAGAACGCCGGCGGCGTGCATTGCCTCAAGTACGGGCTGACCGTGCACAACGTGCTCGAGGTGACGCTGGTGACCATGGACGGCGAGCTCGTCACCGTGGGTTCCCGTGCGCCCGACACGCCGGGCTACGACCTCCTGGCCCTCGTGCACGGGTCCGAGGGCATGCTGGGCGTGATCGTCGAGGCCACCGTGCGCCTGCTGCCGGAACCGCTCACGCGCCAGGTGCTGATGGCGACCTTCGCCGAGCCGTACGCCGCCGGCGACGCGGTGGCCGCCGTGATCGGCGCCGGAGTGGTGCCGGGCGGACTCGAGATGATGGATGGTCCGGCGATCCGCGCGGCCGAGGACTTCGTCCACGCCGGCTATCCGACCGACGCTGCAGCCATCCTGCTGTGCGAGCTCGACGGCGGCGAGAAGGAGGTCGCCGCCGATGCCGAGCGCGTCGACGCCCTGCTGCGCGAGCACGGCGCGCGCGACGTACAGCACGCCGACGGCCCGGAGGAGCGCGCGCGCTTCTGGGCGGGGCGCAAGGCGGCCTTCCCGGCGGCCGGCGGCCTGGCGCCCGATTACTACTGCATGGACGGCACCATCCCCCGCAAGCAGCTCGGCGCCGTGCTCACCCGCATCGCCGAGATGGCCGACGAGCACGGCCTCGGAGTGGTCAACGTCTTCCACGCCGGCGACGGCAACCTGCATCCGCTGATCCTGTACGACGGCAACAAGCCCGGTGAGCACCACGAGGCCGAGCGCCTCGGCGCGCGCATCCTCGAGCTCTGCGTCGAGGTCGGCGGCACGATCACCGGCGAGCATGGCGTCGGGGTCGAGAAGATCGATCAGATGTGCGTGCAGTTCGCCGCGACCGAACGCGAGACCTTCTTCGCGCTCAAACGGGCCTTCGACCCGGCCGGCCTGCTCAATCCGGGCAAGGCCATCCCGACGCTGGCGCGCTGCGCCGAGTACGGCGGCATGCACGTGCACGACGGCCAGCTGGCTCACCCCGAGCTGGAGCGGTTCTGATGCAATCCGCGGCCGTGAAATGGAATGCAGGAGCGGGTTTCGACCCCGTCCGTTCGCCCCCGTCGACAGGGAACCAGCCGTGACTGAGCCCGCCGAAGCCGACCGCGACCGGAGCGGCGAGCTCGCCGAGCGCGTGCGCGAAGCCGCTGCCAAAGGCACGCCGCTGGCGCCGATCGGCGGGGGCACGAAGTCGTTCTACGGCGAGCCGGTCGAGGCCGAGCCGCTGGACGTGAGCGGCCACCGCGGCGTAGTGCACTACGAGCCCACGGAGCTCGTGCTGACCGCGCGCGCCGGCACGCCGCTGGCCGAGATCGAGGTCGTGCTCGCGGAGCATGGTCAGATGCTCGCCTGCGAACCGCCCCATTTCGGCGACGGCGCCACACTCGGCGGTGCCGTCGCGGCCGGCCTGTCCGGCCCGCGGCGCCCCTGGGCGGGCGCCCTGCGCGACCATGTGCTCGGCGTGCGCGTGCTCGACGCCCAGGGCCATGTCGGCCGCTTCGGCGGCGAGGTCATGAAAAACGTAGCCGGCTACGATGTCGCGCGACTGATGACGGGTTCGCTGGGCACGCTCGGCGTCATCCTCGAGGTCTCGCTCAAGGTCCTGCCGCTGCCCGCCGACGAGCGCACGGTGACGCTCAGCGAGCTCTCGGAGAAGCTGCGCGAACGCGTCGAGGAGGCGCTGCGCGCCGGGACGCCGATCACGGGCGCGGCCCATGACGACGGCCGTGCCCTGATCCGCATCGGCGGCGCCGCCAGCGCGGTCGCGGCGGGGATCGAGCGGCTCGGCGGCGTGATCGCCGACAACGAGGAATTCTGGCCCGCGCTGCGCGACCACCGGCTGTCGTTCTTCGCGCAGCCCGCCGGCGAGCGCCTTTGGCGCATCGCGCTGCCGCCCGGCGCACCGGACCTCGGCCTGGACGGCCCCGAGCTCGCCGACTGGGGCGGTCAGCTGCGCTGGCTGTGGAGCGATGCCGCCCCGGATACCGTGCGCGCCGCCGCGGACCAGTGTGGCGGCCACGCGACCTGCATGCGTGGCGCCGGGGATGGCACCCCCGCGTTCACCCCGCTCGAGCCGGGCCTGGGGCGCCTGCACCAGCGGCTCAAGGCCGAGCTGGACCCGGCCGGCATCCTCAACCCGGGCCGCCTCTACCCCGGTCTGTAAAGGAGGTCTCGTGCAGACGCAGCTCGCCGACTTCGTGCGCGACACCGCCGCCGGCCAGGAGGCCGAGGCCATCCTGCGCAAATGCACGCATTGCGGCTTCTGCCTGGCGAACTGTCCCACCTACCGCCTGTTGGGCGACGAGCTCGACAGCCCGCGCGGCCGGATCTACCAGGTCAAGCAGCTGCTCGAGGGCGCCGAGCCGACGCCCGAGATCCAGTCCCACCTGGACCGCTGCCTGACCTGTCGCGCCTGCGAGACGACTTGTCCCTCCGGCGTTGCCTACGGCCGTCTGGCGGACATCGGCCGCACGCTGATCGAGGAGCGCGTCGAGCGCCCGCCGCGCGCACGCTTCCTGCGCGCGGGCCTGCGCACGCTACTGCCCAAGCGGCGCCTGTTCGGCACGCTACTGGGGCTCGGCCGAGCCGCGCGGCCGCTGGTGCCGACGCGCCTGCGCGAGCACATTCCCCCGCGACGCCCCGCCCCGACGTGGCCTACAGCGCCCGCCGCGCCCGCGCGCCGCGTGCTCATGCTGGAAGGCTGCGTGCAGCCGTCGCTGGTGCCGGCGATCAACGCCCATACGGCGCGGGTGCTGGCCGGGCTGGGCATCGCGGTCGAGCGCACGCCGCGCTCCGGCTGTTGCGGCGCCATCGACCAGCATCTCGGCTACCCCGAGGCGGCACGCAACCGCGCTCGGCGCAACGTAGAAACGTGGTCGGCCCGGCTGGAGGCCGGCGCCGACGCGATCGTGGTCAACGCGACCGGCTGCGGCGCGCAGGTGCAGGAGTACGGCCACGCACTCGCCGGGGACGGCGACTACGCTGAGCGCGCGGCGCGCGTGACCGAGGCCGCGACCGACCCGGTGGAGCTGCTCGAGCCCTACGCCGACCGGTTGCGCCCGGCCGCGGATGCGCCGCGCCGCATCGCCTTCCACGCCCCCTGCACCCTGCAGCACGCGCTGGGGCTCGGCGGCCGGGTCGAGAAGCTACTCGCGCGTATCGGCTTCGAATTGACGCCGGTGGCCGAGGCCCACATCTGCTGCGGCTCGGCCGGCACCTATTCGGTGCTGCAGCCCGAGCTGGCCGGGCGCCTGCGCGATGACAAGCTGGCCCATCTGCAGCGCGGCCGGCCCGAGATGATCGCCACAGCGAACGTCGGCTGCCTGACCCACCTGGAGGCCGGCGCCGAGATCCCGGTGCGCCACTGGATCGAGCTGATCGAAGCGGTCCCCCGCGGCTGAGCCCCCATCGGCCGTGGCCGGCCCAAACGCGGCCCCGGCCCCGGGGCCGCCCAACCCGGCACCCCCGGCGGGGGGGGCGGG
>CAZVBX010000125.1:0-6866 GCA_964625925.1 uncultured Ectothiorhodospiraceae bacterium
TCGCCGACGGTCTTGGCGCTCGGGTCGGCGTCCATCAGGCTCTCGCCGTTGTACACCTGCATCTTGGTGAACAGCGGTGAGTTCTCGTGCGGCTTCAGGCGCGTGAGCACCGAGAACTGCGCCATCATCTCCAGCGTGTGCGGCGCGCAGGGCGCATCGGCCAGCTCGGACTGGTCGAGGATCTTGCGATAGATCTTCGCCTCTTCGCTGTAGCGCAGGCAGTACGGCACCTCGATCACGCAGATGCGGTCGAGGAAGGCCTCGTTGTTGCGATTGGCCTTGAAGCTCTGCCACTCGGACTCGTTCGAGTGCGCCATGATCAGCCCGTGGAAGGGCAGCGAGCCGAGGTTCTCGGAGCCGACGTAATTGCGCTCCTGGGTGGCCGTCAGCAAGGGGTGCAGCATCTTCTGCGGCGCCTTGAACATCTCGACGAACTCGAGCATGCCCTGCGTGGCGATGTTGAGGCCGCCGGAGTAGGCGTAGGCGTCCGGGTCTTCCTGGCTGAAGAATTCGAGCTTGCGGATGTCGGGCTTGCCCACCAGAGAGGAGATGTCCTGGTTGTTCTCGTCGCCGGGCTCGGTCTTGGCGATCGCGATCTGGCGCAGCTTCGACGGATATGTCCGCACCACCGTGAAACGCGAGATGTCGCCCTCGAACTCGTCCAGGCGCTTGATCGCCCAGGCCGAGCACATCCCCGGCAGGCGGTGCGGCGGGATGCCGTACTCGTCCTGAAGCTGCTGCCCGTGGCGCTCGACGTCGAACAGTCCGAGCGGGCTCTCGTACAGCGGACTGAGCTGATCGCCGGCCTTGAGCACGTAGATCGGCCGCTCCTCGACCAGTTTCTTCAAGCGCTCGGCGAGCGAGGATTTACCGCCGCCGACAGGGCCGAGCAGATAGAGGATCTGCTTGCGCTCCTCGAGGCCCTGGGCGGCGTGGCGCAGGAAGCCCACGATGCGCTCGACCGTGTCCTCCATGCCATAGAAATCGGTGAAGTAGGGGTACCGCTTGATGGTGCGGTTCTGAAAGATGCGGCCCAAACGCTCGTCGGCCGACGTGTCGACGAATTCCGGTTCGCCGAGCGCGTCGAGCATGCGTTCGGCCGGGCCTGCATACATTAGGGCATCGTCGCGACAGCCCTCGAGATACTCCTGCAAGGACATTTCGTCCGCGCGGGCGTTGCCGTATTCGCTGTTGACGAGCTCTAGGATATTGCCGTTGGCCATGATCGATTCGACCCTCTAGACAGGCTCTATGGGTTCCAGTTCTCTGAAGTATACCGCTGCCCGGCGTTCCGCTCGCCTGATTTCGAGTGTAGTCCTGTGTTGCGAGGCAACCCGACTGTGACTCGCTCCGCCGGAAAAGGTTTCAAGGCATGTGCGGAAAAAGGCGGATGCGGCAGCGCGCCGGCGTTGCTGTGCCGATCAAGCGGGCCGAATACAACTGATTGCGGCCGCGCATGTGCGGCCGGGCCCGAATGATGGGCGCTTGAGCGGAAGTCGCCCGGGAGTGACAACCGGTGCAACTTGGAGTCTGGCACTTTCGAAGGCACCTCGCGCGCGAGGTTTGTACCGCCCATGGGCGGGAATCCAACCAGATTCGAACCGGTCAACCGGGGTCTGGAACGCGGTATGAAGGGGACCCGCGAGGCCAGAATACCAAGGAGACAACGCGTGTCGCTAGGGGGATCGCACGGACGTGACGCAGTGCGCAGCGCGGGTTCCCATGGCCCGCAGGCCGGGCGTTAGCGGCACGTTCCGGGGCGGGCCGGAGGCCGCGCGAGCGGCCCCGGCCGGTCCGCGGTGGGCCGCGCCGCCGGCCCGCCGTGGCGAAACAGGACGAAACCGTCCATGCTCAAGGGGGCCGGTCCGGCCGGCCGGTATTGGAGCGACATCACAGGAGGTGAGTCATGCATAAGGGAGTGAGGCACGGTCTCGGCTGTGCCGCAATTGCGCTGTTCGCGTGGATCATGCCGGCAATCGCCGACGAGACTTCGGAGCTGATGGTCGAGGAGGACGACGACCACGGCGAGTACCTGGTCACGGACGAAGGCCGCAGCGTCTACATGTTCGACGCCGACACGGAGGAGAGCGCGTGCTACGACGACTGCGCCGATGCGTGGCCGCCGCTCGAGCCGGACAACGGCATGCCGACGGCCGGCGACGGGATCGATGAGGACCTGCTCGGGACCATGGAGCGGGATGACGGCACCGAGCAGGTGACCTACGACGGTCAGCCGCTGTATCTCTTCGTGCGCGATACCGAGGCCGGCGACACCACCGGGCACGAGGTCGACGGATTCGGCGACAGCTGGTACCTCGTGAGCCCGGACGGCGGGCAGGCCGGCGCGGATCATAGCGAGGCCGTCGGCTCCGACCCGGAGACGGGGCATCGCCAGGACGAGGACGGTGACCTAGATGGCGACGCGGACGATGGCGGCACGGCGACCGAAGACGACAGCGACGTCACCGGTCAGGATGCCGACGCCGACGGGACCGGCGCTGCGACGGACACCACCGACACGGATGCGGACGATGGTTCGGATGACGGTTCCGACGATGGCTCCGATGACGGTGATACCGGCAGCGACACGAACGGCTCGGACGACGGCAACGGTTCGAGCTGAGACGAGCGTGGGCTCGCGGCCGCCAATCACGGCCGCGAGCACACGGGCAGGTTGGTCCGCGACGGGCCGGCTCAGCCCGCTGCTTCGGGAGCGCGCTGCGCGACCTTGGCCAGGACGCCGCGGGTCTCGGCGGCGGGCAAGCGCGGGCCGTAGGTCACGATCAGCTGCGCCGAAGCGGCCGCGGCGAGTTCGCCGGCACGGCGGTGCGACCAACCCTGGGTCAGGCCGTAGAGGAAGGCGCCGGCGAACATGTCGCCCGCGCCGACGGTGTCGAGCGGCTTGACCTCGTGGGCCGGAATCTCGATGAGCTCGCGGCCGTCCCAGATCAGGCTCGGGTTCGGCCCGCGGGTGATCACGAACTCCTTGCCGATGCTCTTCATGTAGGCGATCGCGTCGTCGAGGTTGCCGGTGCCGGTGATCCCCTGCGCCTCGTCCTCGTTGGAGAACACCAGGTCCAGGCCCGGTCCGATGATCTCGAGCAGCTGGTCCTTGAAGTGGGTGACGATGTTCGGATCGGACAGCGACAGCGACGTCTTGACGCCGGCCTCCTCCGCGATCCCGCGGGCGCGCACTGCTGCCTCGCGCGCCGTATCCGAGGTCGCCAGGTAGCCCTCCATGTACAAGTACTCAGAGGCTCGCAGCGCCGCCGGATCGAGCTCGTTCTCGCCGAGCCCGCCGGTGATGCCGAGGAACGTTGCCATGGTGCGGTCGGCGTCCGGCGTCACGAACACCATGCAGCGTCCCGTGTGGCCCTCGTCGCGGCCGTCATGGGCGTTGGTGTGAACGCCATTGTCCTCGAGATCCTTGGTGTAGAGGTGGCCGAGCTCGTCGTCGGCCACCTTGCAGGTGTAATAGCCGCGGCCGCCGAGCTGGCTTAGGGCGATGACGGAGTTGGCCGCCGAGCCGCCAGCGCTGCGATGAACGTGATGGTCGCTGAGCCAGACCATGAGCTCGGATTGCTGGTCGACGTCCATCAGCGTCATGACGCCCTTGTCGATGCCCATTTCTTTCAACTCTTCCGGCGTGACCTGATATTCCATGTCCACCAGGGCATTGCCGAGGCCGTAGACGTGGTATTGGCTCATGAGTTCTCCAAATCGCTTGTCGTAGGTTTGTCAGGGTAGCAAATCGACGGCGCGAGCCCGCATGCCGTCCGCGCCCGACGCCATGGGGCGCACGCGCGCCGCGGGAGCGACCGACGGAGCGCCGATGGTCGAGATTCTGTCCTCATTGCCGGCGGCGATCGGCGTATTTGTGACCGGCGCAGCCGTGATCGCGGTCGCGGGAACCCGCCTCAGCGCCGCGGCCGACCGTCTGGCCGATCGCACCGGGCTGGGCGAAGCGGTGACTGGCGCCGTGCTGCTGGGGGCCGCCACCTCGCTGTCGGGCATCGCCGCCTCGGTCACCGCCGCGCTCGACGGACTGCCCAGCCTGGCGCTATCGAACGCCATCGGCGGCATCGCCGCGCAAACGGTCTTCCTGGCCTTCGCGGATCTGGCCTATCGCCGGGCGAACCTCGAGCACGCCGCGGCGTCGGTGCCCAACATGATGCAGGCCTCGCTGCTGATCGTGCTGCTCGCGTTGATGCTGTGCGCGATGATCCTGCCGCCGGTGGTCATCGCGGGCATCCACCCGGTCACGGCGGTGATGGTCGCCGCCTATATCTACGGCCTGCGCCTGGTTCAGCGCAGCCGCGACGACCCCATGTGGCGCCCGCAGATGACCGGCGAAACGCGGGTGGACGCGCCCGATGAGCCCCAGGGGGGTCAAACCGCCGTCCGCATGGCCATCGAGTTCGCCCTGGCCGGGCTCATCGTGCTCGCCGCCGGCGTTGCGGTCGCGCGCAGCGGCGGCATCATCGCCGCGCAGACGGGCATTTCCCAGACCGTGGTCGGTGCGTTGCTCGTCGCGATCGCGACCTCGCTGCCCGAGCTGGTGACGTCGGTCGCCGCGGTGCGCCGGGGCGCCCTGACGCTCGCAGTGGCGGGCGTGATCGGCGGCAACGCTTTCGACACGCTGTTCGCGGCCGTAGCCGACGGCGTCTATCGTGCGGGCTCGCTCTATCACAGCGTAACCTCCCACGAGATGTTCCTGATCGCCCTGACGATACTGATGACGGCCGTGCTGCTGCTCGGCCTCTTGCGGCGCGAGCGTTCCGGCCCCGGCGGGATCGGCTTCGAGAGCTGCGTGGTGCTGGTGCTCTATGGTTTGGGCATGGCCGTGATCAGCGCGGGCTAAAGCGCCCGGCCGTGACCGGCCGGGCGCCCAGACGGTGCTCAGCCCGCCTTCTTGATGTCGCCCTGCTCGCCGTCCGAGACCGCGCCGCGCTCGTCGTAGGCGAGGTTCGCGTCGAGCCAGTGCTCGGCGTCCTCGATCGACCAGCCCTTGCGCTCGGCATAATCCTCGAGCTGATCGCGGCCGATATTGCCCAGCCCGAAGTAGCGCGCGCGCGGATAGGCCATGTAGAAGCCGCTGACCGCCGCGCCCGGATCCATCGCGAAGCTGTCGGTCAACGTGATGCCGGCATTCTGCTCGACATCCATCAGCTCCCACAGGAGGCCCTTCTCGGTGTGCTCGGGGCAGGCCGGATAGCCCGGGGCGGGGCGGATGCCCTCGTACTGCTCGGCGATCAGGTCCTCGTTGGCCAGGCGCTCGTCCGAGGCGTAGCCCCAGAGCTCCTTGCGCACGCGCAGATGCAGGTACTCGGCGAAGGCCTCGGCAACGCGGTCGGCCAGCGCCTCGACCAGGATGGCCGAGTAGTCGTCGTTGGCCTCGCGGTACTGATCGACGAACTGCTTCGTCTCGGTGCCCGCGGTCACGGCGAAACCGCCGATCCAGTCGGGCACGCCGCTGGTGGCCGGCGCGACGTAGTCGGCCAGGCACAGGTTCGGCTTGCCCTCGGGCTTCTCATTCTGCTGGCGCAGGAAGTGGAAGCGCGTCTTCTCGCTCTTGCGCTGCTCGTCCTCATAGACGATCACGTCGTCACCGGTCGACCCGGCCGGCCACAGGCCGATGACACCGCGCGGGTTCAGCCAGTTCTCCTCGATCATGCGGTCGAGCATCTGCTCGGCATCATCGAGCAGCGACTTGGCCGCCTCGCCGACGGTCTCGTCCTCGAGCACCTTCGGATAGCTCGACTTGATCTGCCAGGCGTGCAGGAACGGCGTCCAGTCGATGTACGGCCGCAGGTCGGCGATGGTCACGTCGTCGACGGCGATCACGCCCTTGTTCGCGGGCTCGATCGGCGTCTCGGCGGTCGGATCGAAGTAGTAGGGATTGGCCCGCGCCTGCTCCAGCGAGAGCATCTTCTTGCGCGACTCGCGCTTGCTCGAGCGCTCGCGCAGGCGCTCGTGCTCGGCCTGGATCTCCGCGATGTAGTCGTCGCGCCGCTGATCCTTGAGCAACAGATTGGAGACCACGTTGACGGCGCGCGAGGCGTCCTTCACGTGCGTGACCACGTTGCTGTACTCCGGCGCGATGCGCAGGGCCGTGTGCGTCGGCGAGGTGGTCGCTCCGCCGATCAGCAGCGGGACCTCATAGCCGCGCTTCTCCATGTCGCGCGCCACGCGCACCATCTCGTCGAGCGAGGGCGTGATCAGGCCGGAAAGGCCGATGATGTCGACGTTCTCCTCCTGGGCCTTATCGAGGATCTGATCGGACGGCACCATCACGCCGAGGTCGATGACCTCGTAGTTGTTGCACTGGAGGATGACGCCGACGATGTTCTTGCCGATGTCGTGGACGTCGCCCTTCACGGTCGCCATGAGCACCTTGCCCTTGGCGTTCGACTCCTGATTGGCCGTCTTCTCGGCCTCGATGTAGGGCAGCAGATAGGCCACGGCCTTCTTCATGACGCGGGCGGACTTGACCACCTGCGGCAGGAACATCTTGCCCGAGCCGAACAGGTCACCGACCACGTCCATGCCGTCCATCAGCGGCCCCTCGATCACGTGGATCGGGGAGTCGGCGCGCTGACGCGCCTCCTCGACGTCGTCGTCGATGTAGTCGACCACGCCGTGCACCAGGGCGTGCTCCAGGCGCTTCTCGACGGCCTCCTCGCGCCAGGCGGCATTGACCTGGTGCTTCTCGCCCGATTCGCGGTATTCCTCGGCGATTTCGAGCAGCGTCTCGGTCGCGTCTTCCTTACGGTTGAGGATGACGTCCTCGACCTTCTCGCGCAGTTCCTCCGGGATCTGGTCGTACACGCCGAGCTGGCCGGCGTTGACGATGGCCATGTTCATGC
>CAZVBX010000126.1:0-6851 GCA_964625925.1 uncultured Ectothiorhodospiraceae bacterium
GCCACAGCGCCCGCGCCGAGAACATCATCCTGTGCCTCAACGCACTGGAGGCGGTCCTCGGCGACATGAACGCGCCTATCGCGAAAGGCGCAGCCACTGCGGCTGCGCAGCGCGTGCTCGGTAGCTGATGTTCCGGTTGTCCCCGGGGGCGAATGCCCCCGGGGCTCGGCTGCATTACCGGCCCGTCTGGCTCGCGATCGGCTACGGCCTAGTCGCTTCGACGGCCTATAACTCGCTGCATTCCTCTCCGCCGGTCTGGGCCTTCGTCGCCGGCGATATCTGGCTCCACGCCAGCACCTACTTCATTCTCACCTTCTGGTTCGGCCAGCTCTACCCCGGACGCTTGATGCAGGTCGGTGTGGCACTCGCCTTCATTGCTTTCGGCGCCGTGCTCGAGCTTCTCCAGTCGCATCTCATCCCCTACCGCCTGTACGAACTCAGCGATCTCGCTGCCAATACGATCGGGGCGGCGCTCGCCTGGCTTGCGCTGCGCACGCCCGCGAGCTGGCTGCTGCCGCAGATCGATCGCCTGGTGCTGCGCGCCACGCGTGGCCGCGACTGATCGGCTCTAGGGGGGTGTTGGAAAGGGGCAATCCTGCCCGTTTCCCAACGCGGGTCCGACGCAAGAGGCACATACAGTGCCTGATTCGCGGCGGGACGTCCCTGTGCCCCATGAGCAGGCCGTTCTTCGACGGCCTGCTAAGAGACGCGGTGCCCGCACCGGGAATCGCACCCTTGACGGGACAGGTTCATACAGGGCTTGCTTCGAGGAAGGTCAGATCAGGAGCCAAAGCCATGGGCCTTGTTAGGTGCAGCGCATTCATCTTCTCGGGCTTGCTGCTCGCCGCGCTGTACGGTTGCGCCAGCCTGGAACCGGAAGCCGAGGCGGACTGGCAGTCCGGTGCGCAGATCGGCCCGCTGGCCGATACGGACGCGCGCGGCGACGGCTCGCGCGTGGTCATCGGCAACCCCCGCAGCGTCGCGATCCTGGACGGCGCCGATGGAATGGCCGTGGGGGCCGTGGGCGAGCAGGATATCCTGGATGCGCTGCAGGTGACGGTTACGGTGAGGCATACGCCCTTGGCCTACAAGCTGCGCCCCGAAAGCAGCAATATCCTGATGCTCGATGAGGCGGACCTGCTGCTGGTGCTCGACTATGAGGGGGCCCGCGAGCGGGTCACGGCCATGGATCTGACGTCGGGGGAACAGCGCTGGCAGCTCGGCGGTCTCGACTACAGCATCCAGCAGTATGAGGCGACTATCCGCCGCGCCGCCTCCCAGGTGGGCCACGAGATTGCCTCGGCCCTCGGGGGCCAGGCCAGGGCGGAGCCCATCGCGCGCCGGCGTGCGCGTCAGCGCCATTTCGCCCAGGGACTCGCCGCACCGGTCGACGGCGGGGAAGCCATCGTCTTCAAGGCCTTCGACGGACTGGTGAAGCTGGACGCGAGCACCGGCCGGGAACTCTGGCGCGTCGATGCGTTCAACGGACCGGGTATTGTCGACCTTAAGGAGCTGGGGAACGGCGACTATCTCGTCCTGTCCCGCGGGCGGGACCTGGACAGGCTCCAGGCCGCGAACGCCTACGATCTGGCACGCATCGGCCCCGACGGGCGGCTTCGCTGGGTCGCCCGGCATGCCGGGCGACACACCCGCGGGATGCAGGTCGCCGGCGACCGGGTGCTCGTTCAGGGCGAACCCGTGGAAGTGTTCGACCTGGCCGACGGGGACAAGCGCTGGAGCGCGCCCGAGGGCTGGGCGGCGGGGAATGCCGGCAACGACCCGCGCTTCATGCCCGAACCGGACGCATTGATCACGGACACGGCGGTCTACCAGGCCTCGCCTACGCACGGCGAGGACGGCGGGTTCGTGACCACGGGCTTCCCGCACCAGGTCCGCAGCTTCGATCCCGCCACGGGCGACGAGCGCTGGGCGACCGAGGTCACCGACACCTACTTCGGCGCACTCCACGACGTGGCCGGGCAACTGATCGTCTGGGGCAGCGGCGCGTTCTTCAACGACGCCGGCAGCGGCGGCGCCGCCGGGCTGGACCGGGATACCGGCGAGATCCTCTGGCGTACGCCCGTAATGGAAAAACCGGGCATGATGAGCCGGGCGCCGCGGGTCGTCGAGCCGGTCTATGACGCCGGGCGCGAGCACCTGTTCGTCGCCGGTCCTGAGAACCTCTACGGCATACGGCTGGCCGATGGCGCGCGCGTGATGCATGTACCACTTGCCGACACCGAACTGGGCTCCACGATGGGCCTGGTGTCCCATGACGGCGCCGTCGTGGTCGTTGGCCAGGACGGCGTCGCATCGTTCTCGATGGACGAGGGCCGCAAGCGATTCGAGGTGCCGACCGAACGTGTCGCCGATTTCGAGCGCTACGGCGACCGCCTGGCCTTGGAGGTGAGCGCGGGCGGATTGGCCGCCTACCAGACGGACGGCCCGAGCCAGCGGGGCTTGGTCGGCCTGGACCTCAACGATGGCTCGCTGGGTGAGTTGATCGTATGGGAGTCCAGCACATCGCTGCTGTTCGGCGTGCTCGCCGACGGCCAGGCCTTCATCACCGAGGACGGCCGCCACGCCTTTATCGCGGACGAGGACGGCCGGCTGACGCGCCACTCGCTCTAACCCGCATATCTCATCGGTTCACCGTTGCGGTCGCGAATCGGCCCGCCAATCCAGGGTTGCGCTCGGTTGGGGGAGTCAACGTACGCCGCGGGCGTCCGCCGCCGCGCGTCCAACCAGCAATGCGTCGACGCGTTCGGTCACGTCCGCGACCGTGATCGCGCGCATCGCGTCCGGGTGGCGCACGCGCTGCCCCCAACGCGCCGTCTCCAGGGTCTCGTTGCGGAAACGCGCCAGGTTCTCCGGGTAGCGGTTCACGACCCAGTCATTGCTCAGGTAGGGGCCGGTGCGGAGCGGGTTCGAGGTGGCGTACAGGCCGATGACCGGGATGCCCGCAGCCGTGCCCATGTGCGCCGGCCCGGTGTCGGGGGCGACCAGGGCGGTACATCGGGCAAGGACGGCGAGCAGTTGCTTGAGCGACGTGCGCCCGACCAGGTCGATCGGCCTGGCACGCATCGATCGCACGACCGCGTCGGCGAGCGCCCGCTCGCCGGCCGCGGGGCCACCGGTCAGCACGACGTGGCACCCGTGGCGCTGCGCTGCGTGATCGGCGACGGCCGCATAGCGCTCGGGGTCCCAGTTGCGGTAATTGCGCGGGCGCACGCTCGAGCAGGGGCTGATCGCGAGCACGGGGGCGTCGCCCGGCACCTGGGTCTCGGCGAACGCACGGGCCGCTTCCGGCACGGGGATATCCCAGCGCAGATCGCGCTCGGTGATGCCCGCGGCCCGGAGGAAGTCGAAGAAGCCGTCGAGCACGTGGGCGCGCGGGTTCGGCGCGATCCGGCGGTTCACGAACAGGTTATGCGCGTTGCGCGAGCGCCCGCGATCATAGCCGAGGCGCACGCGTGCCGGAATCGCGAGGCCCGCGATATTCGCGCGCAGCGCCGTCTGCATCTGCAGCACGAGGTCGAATGGCCGGCCACCCAGACGCCGTCGCAAGGCCCGCGAGGCTGCGTTGCCCCCGCCCTTGTCGAACGGCACCACGTCGATTCCGGGGAGATCGCCCACCAGGCCGGCCTCGAGCGAGCCCACGACCCAGGTGAGTTCCGTCTCGGGCCAACAGCGCTGCATCGTACGCACCACGGGGACCACATGGGTCACGTCGCCGATCGCCGACAGGCGCAGGATGCAGACGCGCTCCGGGGGTGCGGCGAGCGGGTCGGACGCTGGCATCGGCCGGGACTCCCTCGGACGGCCGACGGCAGCAGGCCGCCGGCAAAGCGGCGATCGTACCGCCCGCGACGGTGCCCGGGCCACCGCGCCGGTCATGACGCGCTTGCAGCCGTGCGTTCCCGCGCGTGCCACGACGTCGTAACACGGCCACGCCATCATGGCGGGCTGAATCCCGCCTGGAGGCACCATCATGCACCCCGCCGACGCGCTGAACCGGTTTCTGCCGGCCCGACCCGTGGAAGTGCCACCGTCCGAGGACCCATCCGCGCAGGTGCTCGTCACCGCGCATCCGCGCTCGGGCACGCACTACACGGGCCGCGTGCTGCGACGGCTGCGTCATCGCGTCAGTTGCGAGGGGCATTGGCGTTGTCGCCAGACCCAGTTCGTGGTGAGCTGGAAGCACGCCCAGGAGGGTGAGTTCGCCTACCGCCATCGGCGCATGCGGCTGTACCAGGGTTTTCGGCGCATCATCCACCAGGTACGCCATCCGCTGGACGTGATCGCGTCCTCGGCCACCCTGCACGACCTGTCGATCGATCACATGCGGCAGTTCCTGGATCTGCCCGAGCCCACGAACCACCGTGCGCAGCCACTCACGCTGTGCATGCGAACCTGGCTCGGCTGGAACGCGCTGATCGAGGCGCGGGCGCACTGGCGCTTTCGCCTGGAAGACGTTGAGGACATCGGCGACGATCTGTGCCGCTGGCTCGGGATCCCGGTACAGTCGCTGCCCGCGCTCCCGCCGGCCAACACCCGGCGACGCGCGACGCTGCAATGGGATGACCTCGAGCGCGCCGACCGCGACCTGGCACAGGCGGTGCGCGAGATGGCCCGGCGCTACGGTTACACCGACTGATCAGCTCCACCGGGTCTTCGCCGGGGCCCGCGATCTGGCGCGGCTCGTAGTCGCCACCCTTCGCCAGCACGTCCGCACGCACGCGCTGGACCAGGGCGGCGGGCGAGATCTGACCGGTCTCGCCGGACCAGTAGCGATCGAGCATCACATCGCTGGCGAGCAGCACGCGGCCGCGTTCGAAGCCCGTCGCCGGTGAGATTCGTCGGGATCGTCGTGGTGGTGGTGCAGCCGGGCTCAGTCGAAGCGGTAGCCCAGCCGCTCGATGTCGGGGGCGTAGTGGCGCGCGACCAGCTCCGCGGTCGCGTCGTCATAGTAGCGGCGATAGTCGTCGCGGTCGACGGCGCGCCGCTCGTGGGGCAGGCGCAGGTGACCCAGCCCGATCCGCTCGCAGACCGTGGCGAAGTCCTCCCACAGGTTCTCGTAGCGCCCGATGAAATCGACGATCGTCTCGCCGTGGAGGTCGACGAGGTAGTCCGACTGCAGCTCGCGCGAGATGTCGAGCATGAAATCGTACGGGCGCTCGGGATCGAACTTCAGCCTCAGGAAATCGGGAAACGTCTTCACGCCGCTCAGCACCTCGGGCTTCTCGCGCCCGATGTGGTGATACGAGCTCACCTGCAGATCCCAGGGATTGCGCACGAACACGAACTTGAACAGCTCGCGGAACACCTCGGCGGGCAGCATCTCCTTCGCTGCAATCGCCTTTGCGTGCCGCGGGAACTTGATCCCGAGCCGGTGCCGCGGCCGCGTCGCCTGGCTCATCAGGCTAGTCAGCAGGATGGCCGGCCCGTATCGCCCGGACCAGCGGTACGGCCGCAGCGCCGCGCGCATGCTGGTGCCGCCGGTCTTGGCGATGTGCACGAACAGGAACCTGCGGGTGTGCGAGAGCAGCACGTGCTTCCTCCGGGAATCGCGCTCGTTCGGGTCACGGCGGCGTCCACCGACCCGGCGCAGAGGGTCGGCATGTTATCAGAGCACTTGGGTCACTTTAGTTTAGGGGTCAAGTCTGCACATAATATATGTGCCCAATCGCTCCAGCTCCTCCTCGCCCACCGACGCCCGCAACCGGCGGATGCGTTGTGCCACCGTCGAGTAGCCGATACCCCCGAAGCGTTCGCCGATCTCGTTCAAGGTCAGTCCTGCACGCGCCTGGCACAGCCCCATCGCTATCGACCGCGCCTGTGAGGCCAGCCGGTCCAGCCGGCCGCGACGAAGCATCGCCTCGACGGGCAGGCCGTAGTGGCGTGCCACGGCCTCCAGGATGGCCTCCGGCTCCTGCAGCAGACGCCGCTCGTGATGCGCCACCTCGGTCGTGTCCCGGGCATCGATCATCACCCGCTCTCGGAACGTCTCGTCGCCAAGCACCGGTGGCCTCCGACCCCGGCCGTAGAATTCGGCGATCTCCTCGTCCACGCCCGCCTCGACGAATAATCGATAACCCCGTTGATGTTGCTTGCGCCCGAGCATCCGGTAGACCGCTTCACGGTGCAACCAATCGAGCGGTTCGCGGCTGCCGATATAGGCCGGGTAGCTGGACCACGGCCAGTCCTTCAGCCGCGCTACCAAGGGGGGCTCGGTCTCCACCGGGTTGCGGTGGATGTAGCGCGAGACGGTCAGCAGGTAAGCGTCGGCATCGATGACAATGGCCTTGTACCGGCCCCGCAGCAGCGGGCCGTCGGTGTCCATCAACCGGTTGTGGCGCTGGGTGTAGATGCCGTCGATATGGCGCATGGCCCGGGAGAGGTTCCCCAGCGGGGTGCGCACCAGCAGGTGGTAGTGGTTGGCCATCAGGCAATAGCCGTGCACCTCCAGATGAAATCGCCGGACGGCCTCCCCCACCGTCTCCAGGAACACCTCGCAGGCCTGATCCGTGGGGTAGATCACCCGCCGGCCCGCGCCCCGGTTCATGACGTGGTACCAGGCCCCTTCGTACTCGATGCGCAGCGGACGGGTCATGGCCCTAGCTTAGCACCGATATATGCCATGTGCAGACTTGACCCCTTTAGCCCATTGTACGGGAGAACCGTACGCACGGTTTGATGAGGGAGGGCAGGCCAACACGGCCATGCATCGGCTATTGAGGCACCGCCAGACGAAAGGGGCGGCAACGGATAGGCCGGCGCTACCGCAGTGGTAACCTTGGAGTTGCCCCGCTTCAGTGGACAGTTTCAGGCTTGGGTGCTGAAGCCTGTTG
>CAZVBX010000127.1:0-6740 GCA_964625925.1 uncultured Ectothiorhodospiraceae bacterium
AGGACCACCTGCTCGCCGAACAGGTCGGTCTCGGTCTCCTCGCGGAAGCTGGTCTGGATGACGCCGGCGCGACCGCCGCCGTTGGCGGAGGCATAGGCCAAGGCAATGTCGCGGCCCTGACCCGAGGGATTCTGCTCGACCGCGATCAGGCTCGGCACGCCGCCGCCCTGGGCGTAGGTCGAGCGCACCAGGTGGCCCGGGCCCTTGGGCGCGACCATGATCACGTCGAGATCGGCGCGTGGCTCGATCTGGCCGTAGTGGATGTTGAAGCCGTGGGCGAAGCCCAGCGCCGCGCCCTGCTTGATGTTCGGCAAGATCTGGGCCTCGTAGATGGCCTTCTGGTGCTCGTCCGGCGCCAGCAACATGACCACGTCCGCGGCCGCCACCGCGTCCTCGATCGATGCGACGGCGATCCCGGCGTCCTTGGCCTTGGTCTCCGAGGCCGACCCCGGCCGCAGGCCGACCACGACGTCGACGCCGGAGTCCTTCAGGTTATTGGCGTGGGCGTGGCCCTGCGAGCCGTAACCGATGATCGCGACCTTGCGCTTGGTGATCAGGGAAAGGTCGGCGTCTTTGTCGTAATAGACGTTCATGGATCGGGTCTCCGTCGTTCGTGTCGGGTCCGCAAAACATCGTAGGGGCGGGTCATTCAACCCGCCCCTACGAGGATCGTCATGGATGCGCCAGCCGCACCGCCGTTACTGCCGCACGGGCATCAGTAGCGCAGCACCTTCTCGCCGCGCGCGATCCCCGTGGCCCCCGAACGGGCAACCTCGAGAATCGCGTGATCGCCCACGGCCGCCATGAAGGCGTCGATCTTCTCGCCGTCGCCGGCCATCTGGACGATATAGGATTTGTCGGTCACGTCGACGATCTGACCGCGAAAGATGTCGACCAGGCTCCGGATCTCGGCGCGGGCGTCGCCCTCGGCACGTACCTTGATCAACAACAGCTCGCGCTCGACGTGGCTGGACTCGGTCAGATCCGATAGGCGCACCACGTCGACGAGCTTGTTGAGCTGCTTGGTGATCTGCTCGATGACCTCCTCGGTCCCCGTCGTCACGATGGTCATGCGCGACAGCGACCGGTCATTGGTCGGCGCGACCGTGAGCGATTCGATGTTGTAGCCGCGGGCGGAGAACAGACCGGCCACGCGCGACAGCGCGCCGGACTCGTTCTCCAACAGCAGCGAGATGATATGCCGCATAGAGTCGACTTTCTGCTCAGGCCAGCTCGCGCTCGGAGGCCAGATGCATCTCGTGGTGCCCCTTGCCCTGGGCGATCATGGGATAGACGTTCTCGGTCTGATCGGTGATGAAGTCCAGGAACGTCACGCAGGAGCGCTCGGCGAGCGCCTCGCGCAGCGCGTCCTCGACCTCGGACTGGCGCTCGACCCGGATGCCCTTGTGGCCGTAGCTCTCGGCCAGGGCGACGAAGTCGGGCAGCGCGTCGACATAGGAATGCGAGTAGCGCTTGGAGTAGAAGAACTCCTGCCACTGGCGCACCATGCCCATGTAGCGGTTGTTCAAATTGACCACGATAACCGGCAGATCGTACTGCTTCATCGTGGACAGCTCCTGCAGGCACATCTGGATGCTGGCCTCGCCGGTCACGCAGACGACGTTGGCGTCCCGGTGCGCCAGTTTGGTCCCCATCGCCGCCGGCAGGCCGAAGCCCATGGTTCCGAGCCCGCCAGAGTTGATCCACCGGCGCGGCTCGTCGAACTTGTAGAACTGCGCCGCCCACATCTGATGCTGGCCCACGTCCGAGGTCACGTAGGTGTCGCTGCCCCGGGTCAGCTCGTACAGCTTTTCGACCACGTATTGCGGCTTGATGACCTCGCTGTCGCGGTCGTAGGCGAGACAGTCGGTCTGCTTCCAGCGCTCGATCTGCCCCCACCAGGTCTCGATGGCGCCGGCATCGGGCCGGCGGTCGCTGGCGCGCAGCACCGCGAGCAGATCGTGCAGCACCTGCTTGACGTCGCCGACGATGGGCACGTCGACGTTGACCGTCTTGGCGATCGAGGACGGATCGACGTCCACGTGGACGATGCGCGCATGCGGACAGAAGTGCTCCACCTCGCCGGTCACCCGGTCGTCGAAGCGGGCGCCGATGGCGAGCAGCACGTCGCACTCGTGCATCGCCATGTTGGCCTCGTAGGTGCCGTGCATGCCGAGCATGCCCACGAACTGCGGATCGGTGCCCGGATACGCGCCCAGTCCCATCAGGGTGTTCGTGATCGGGAAACCCAGCTCGCGGGTCAGATCGGTCAGCTCCGCCGACGCACCGGAGAGCACGACGCCGCCGCCGGTGTAGATCATCGGCCGCTGCGCGCCCAGCAGCAGGTCCGCCGCGCGGCGAATCTGGCCGGGGTGGCCCTTCACGGTCGGGTTGTACGACCGCATCTTGACGCCCTCGGGGTACTCGAACGGGATCTTCACATTGGGCGCGGTGACGTCCTTGGGGACGTCGACCACGACCGGTCCCGGGCGGCCGCTGGTGGCGACGTAGAACGCCTTGCGCATGGTCTCCGCCAGTTCCTCGACGCTGGAGACCAGGAAGTTGTGCTTGACGCAGGGCCGGGTGATGCCGACCGCATCGACTTCCTGGAAGGCGTCGGAGCCGATGGCGCGCGTGGCGACCTGGCCGGAGATGATCACCATCGGGATCGAGTCCATGTGCGCGGTCGCGATGCCGGTTACGCAGTTGGTGATCCCGGGCCCGGAGGTCACCAGGCAGACCCCCGGCTTGCCGGACGAGCGCGCATAGCCGTCGGCAGCGTGTACCGCGCCCTGCTCGTGGCGTACGAGGATGTGCTCGACCGCGTCCTGCTGGTACAGCGCGTCATAGATGTGCAGCGCCGCACCCCCGGGATAGCCGAAGATGTGCTCCACGCCTTCGCGCCGGAGCGACTCCATCACGATCTCGCCACCGGACAATTCCATGGTTCGTTGTTCCCCCGTACGGACGGTTGAGCTGAGTGCAGACCACCCAGTCTCGCACTGAGACGGCCCAGTGTAATACGTCAAGCGTCGGATTTCACGGTCTTTTCCCCGCCCCGGGACAAAGGCGCACCGGCGGCGGCGCCGGGCCGCTCCCGAACGCTGCCGGCAGGATCCGCTCGCGCGGTCCGGGACGACCCGCAGACGAAGCACTGGCGCACGCCAGCCGGCAGGCGCGATACCCTATAATGGAAGCGCTCGCCCACGGCAGTGCCGGATTCCGGCAGGAGTCCCTCTTGCGTGCAACCATCCGCCGACTCGCGACGACCGCTCTGCTGACCCTATGCACCACGGCGGCGGCCGAACGCGAGCTGCCCGCCATCGGTGACCCCGCCGATCAGGTGTTCTCGCCGCGCCAGGAGGCCGCGATCGGCCGCCAAATGATGGCGCGAGCGCGAGCGGTGCTCGAACTCAACGGCGATCCGCAGATCGCGGCTTATCTCGACCGCGTCGGGCAGCGCCTGGCCGCACGGGTCGGCAACGCCCCGGCCGACGGGTTCGAGTTTTTCGTGGTTCACGCCCCAGGCATCAACGCCTTCGCCGCCCCGGGCGGCTACATCGGCATCAACAGCGGCTTGATCCTGCAGGCCGAGAACGAGGCCCAGCTCGCGGCCGTATTGGCGCACGAGATCGCGCACGTGACCCAGCGCCATATCGCCCGAGCCTACGCGGCCAGCCAGCGCAGCAGCTACGGCACGCTTGCGGCGGTGCTCGCCGGGATCATCCTGAGCTCACAGGACTCGCAGGCGGGGCAAGCCGCGATCACCACGGGGATCGCGGCCGAGCAGCAGCGGCGCATCAACTACACCCGTTCGAACGAGTACGAGGCCGACCGCATCGGCATTCGCTTGCTGACAGAGGCCGGCTACCACCCGGACGGCATGGCCGGCATGTTCGATCTACTCGCTCAGGCCGCCGGTGGTACCAGCACGCCGGAGTTCCTGCGTACGCACCCGCTGTCGAGCAGCCGCATCGCCGAGGCCCGCGCCCGTGCCGCCCGCATCGATACCGGCGGCAAACGCCGCGACTCGCTCGCATTCCACCAGATACGCACGCGGCTGGCCGTGCTGGAGGCCGACGAGCCGCAGGTGCTGTATCAGCGCTGGCAGGCCGAGGGGCCGCCTGAAGCGACGCATGCCGCCGCCGCCCACGCCTACGGCCTCGCCCTGCTCGAAACCGAGCTGGGCGAGGCTTCCGCCGCGGTTGAGCGGTTACGCTCCCTGCGCAGTAATGCGCCCGACGATCTGCACTACGGGCTGGCGCTGATCGACGCCTATCGCGCGGCCGATCGCGGTGACGACGCCCTGGCGCTGTGGCAAGAGATGAGCACGCTACACCCGAGCGCCTATCCGGTGATCGCCGCCGGCACCGCGCTCCATGTCGAGCTCGGGCGAGCGCCGGAGGCGGTGGAGCTGGCGACTGAGTTCGTGCGCCGCGCCGATGATCCGCCCGCCGAGGCGTGGCGCGATCTCGCCCGTGCAGCGCAAGCCGCCGAGCGCCCCCTGCGCAGCCACGAGGCGCTGGCCGAGTTCCATGCCCGCACCGATCGCTACGACCGCGCGCTCAAGCAGCTGGAGCTGGCCCTCGACGCCGCCGACGAGACGTCCTCGGCCGCATTGCGCCTCGAAGCGCGCATGGAACAGGTGCGCGAGCTGCAGCGCCGGCGCATGCGTGCCACGCCCGCCTCCGGCGGCTGACCGTGCGTTTTTTGTTCGTTGCCGCGGGCCGCGCTATCATCCGCGCTGGTCCATGGAGCGGGTGCCCGCTCACCGATAATACGAATCAGGAGAGACTTGATGAGCAAGACCGTCCGCCGTTGCGCGCTGGCTGCTGCGGCGCTGCTGCTCGTGCAGCCCGCGTTCGCGGCCGAGAAGTACGTCTTCGACAAGGACCACACCGAGATCGAGTTCCTCTGGAACCATCTCGGGTTTTCGACCACCAGCGGCAACTTCAAGGACTTCGACGGCGCCTTGATGTTCGACGAAGAGAACCCGTCCGCCTCGAGCGTGCAGGTGGCCATCGAGACGAGCAGCCTCGACTCCAATATCCCCGACCTCGACGAGCACCTGAAGGGGAGCGATTTCTTCGAGGTGGAGCAGTATCCGGAGGCCACCTTCGAGAGCACTGAGGTCCGTGCCACCGGCGACAACCAGTACGAAGTCGACGGCGAGCTCACGCTGCACGGCAACACCGAGCCGGTTACGCTCGACGTGACGATCAACAAGGTCGCCGTGCATCCGATGAGCGAGGCCAAGACCATCGGGTTCGACGCGAGCACAACGGTCAGCCGCAGCGCCTTCGGCCTCGACATGTATGCGCCGGCCGTGAGCGATGAGGTGCAGATCCGCATCTCGTCGGAGATGCCGCGCGAGTCCGATCTTTGATCCGAACGGCCGACGAAATCCGCTGACAGCAGCCGGCATGGACTGGCGTAACTCGCCGCAGCGGTGGGGCGCGATGGCCAAGGCCTTTCACTGGGCCATCGCGCTCTTCATCGTCGCCAACATCCCGCTCGGCCTCTGGGCGGATGCCCTGCCCCTGTCCCCGACCAAGGTCGAAGCCTTCTACTGGCACAAGACCATCGGGCTGACGGTGCTCTGGCTGGCCGTGCTGCGCTTGCTTTGGCGGTTCACCAACCCCGCGCCGCGCCTTCCGGCAACAATGCCCCGCTGGGAGCGGACACTGGCCCATGCCAGCCATGGGCTGCTCTACGCCGCGATGGTCGCGATGCCGCTATCGGGCTGGGCGGTCCACTCGGCTTCCGGCTTTCCGCTCGATCTCTACGGGCTCGTCCCGGTGCCCGACATCGTCCCGCAAGGCTTGGACGAAACGATGGTCGAGGACACCGCCGCGAGCGTCCATTACTGGATCTTCGTCTTGATCTGCATACTGCTGACGCTGCATGTCGCCGGCGCACTCAAGCACCAGTTCATGAACCGCGACGACGTCCTGCGGCGCATGCTCCCGTTCGCCCGCGCATCCGGCTCCCGCGAGACGGCGAACCCCTCGGCCAGCGATTCCGGACGACCCGACGCATGAGCGCAACCTACCGCCACCGCATCGTGCGCCCGCTCATCGCGACCGCCCTGCTCGCTCCCCTCATCGCCTCGGCGAGCCAATGGCAGGTCGTGCACGAGGAAAGCACGCTCGGGTTCACAGCGAGCCAGACCGGCAGCGAGTTCGACGGCACCTTCGAGTTCACCGCCGACATGCGCTTCGACCGCCAGGACCTGGCCGCGAGCGCATTCGACGTGACCGTGGACATCACGAGCGTGGATACGGGCTCGCGCCGGCGTGACCAGACGCTCGCCGACCGCGTCTGGTTCTGGTTCGACGAGCACCCCGAGGCCTACTTCCGGACCCAGCGCATCGAGCACGTCGAGAACAACCGCTACGAAGCGGTCGCCGAGCTCACGATCAAGTCGATCACCCATCAGGTCACGCTTCCGTTCACCTGGGAGCAGAAGGGCGATACGGCGGAGCTAGAAGGCAGCGTCACCGCGACCATGCAAGGCGGCCTGACCATGGACCGAACGCGATGGGACGTGGGCACCGGCGAGTGGTCCTCCGGCGATACGATCGGCCGCCAGGTCCAGGTGCAGGTCGATCTGCTGCTCAGCCGCTAGGGCCTGTTAACCCTTCCCGCGATCGCCGCGGCGGGGGCGGGGGGGGCGGCGGGCGGGGGGGGGCGCGCGGGCGGGGGGGCGGGGCGGGGGTGGGGGGGGTCGCCGCGGGGCG
>CAZVBX010000128.1:0-6643 GCA_964625925.1 uncultured Ectothiorhodospiraceae bacterium
CTCGATCCGCGACGTCATGGCCTTCCCCAAGACCCAGACGGCGAGCTGCCCGCTGACCGAGGCGCCGTCGGCGGTCTCCGACCGCCAGCTCAAGGAGCTGGGGATCCGTCTGCGCAAGCCGGCGTCGAGCGAGTCCGGGTAGCAGCGCGCGGCAGCGTCGGCCGGCCGCACCGCGGCCCGAGCAGCGCTCGATCCGACCTGCGCGGGAGATCCATGGCCGCCAAGCGCCCCGAATCGGTCCTCGTCGTCATCCATGCCCATAGCGGAGAGGTGCTGCTGCTGCGCCGGGCCGATCGTGACCCCGCCTTCTGGCAATCGGTGACGGGCAGCCTCGATCCGGGCGAGACGCCGCACGCGGCAGCCGTGCGCGAGCTGCGCGAGGAGACGGGACTGGCGGCTGACGCTCTGGTCGACTGCCGCCGCCGCAGGCGTTTCTTCATCCCTCCGTCCTGGCGCGCACGCTTCGAACCCGGCGTCACCCACAACCTCGAGCACGAGTTCCGCCTGGCGCTGCCGGCGCCGCAGGCGATCCAGCGCGCGCCGGGCGAGCACGACGCCGAGGTGTGGCTGGCGCGTGCCCAAGCAGTGGAGCGCGCCGCGTCCTGGACCAACCGTGCGGCCATCCGCTGTCTGCCGGTCGCACCCGCGGAGGCGACGGTCGTGCTCGTGCACGGGCTGTGGCTCGGCCCGCATTCCATGCGCCCGCTGGCACGGCGCCTGCGAGCGGCCGGCTTCAGCACCATCCGCTTCGCCTATCGGACCACCGCCGAATCGCCGGCGCAGGCGGCCCGGCGCCTGGCCGCGCTGATCGGATCTCTGGAGGGACGCACGGTCCACTTGGTCGCCCACAGCCTGGGCGGCATCGTGCTGGCGCACATGCTGGGCGAGCACGCGCCGGGGCACGTCGCGCGCGCGGTGCTGCTCGGCAGCCCCATGCGAGGGGCCGCCGCCGCCGGTGCGCTGCACGCCCGTGGCCTCGGGCGTCTGCTCGGACGGGCACGCGAGCGGGGCTCGCACGGCGGGGCTCCGGCCTGGCCACGCGAGGTGCCGGTGGCGGTCGTGGCCGGCGTGATCGCCTGCGGCCCGCTGCGGCTGCTGTTGCGCCTGGCCGGTCCGCACGACGGCACGGTGACCGTACGCGAGACCGCCGTGCCCGGGGCGCAGCGCTTCGCCCATCGGGTGACACACCTCGGGCTGTTGTTCTCGCGGCGCGTTGCCGACGCCACGGTCGAATTCCTGTGCCAGGGCGAGGCCCGGGGCAACCGCCGCTGCCTGCGGCGCTGAGCGGCGCACGACCGATGCCGCGGCGTACGGGCGGGTGGTACACTGGCGCCTCTCGACGCAGGGGGCGAATGCGCCGATCCGCTTATGGCCGGACACAGCAAGTGGGCGAACATCAAGCACAAGAAGGCGGCCGAAGACGCCAAGCGCGGTAAGATCTTCAGCCGTCTGAGCCGCGAGATCATGGTCGCGGCCCGGCAGGGTAGTGCTGATCCGGAGTGGAATCCGCGGCTACGCCTGGCGGTGGACAAGGCCTACGCCAACAACATGCCCAAGGAGAACGTCGAGCGTGCGCTCAAGCGCGGCTCCGGCGAGATGGAAGGGCAGCAGTTCGACGAGGCGCGCTTCGAGGGCTACGGGCCCGGCGGCGTGGCGATCATGGTCGATTGTCTCACCGACAACCGCAACCGCACGGTCGGTGAGGTGCGCCATGCCTTCTCCAAATACGGCGGCAATCTCGGCACCGACGGATCGGTCGCATTCCTGTTCGATCACACGGGTGTGCTGAACTACCCGTCGGGCACCGACGAGGATGCGCTCATGGAGGCCGCCATCGAGGCCGGCGCCGACGAGCTCGTGCCCGACGACGACGGTGCCCTGGAGGTGCTGGTCGCCCCCGAGCGATTCGGCAGCGTGCGCGAGGCCTTGATCGCAGCCGGCTTCGAGCCGGCCGAGGCCGAGGTCACCATGCGCCCGCAGAATGCCGTCGCAGTCGGCGGCGACGAAGCGCCCGGCGTGCTGCGCCTGCTGGAGGCGCTCGACGACCTCGACGACGTCCAGAACGTCTACTCCAACGCCAATTTCAGCGACGAGGCGCTGGCCGCGGGCGGGTAGTGGCCGAGCCTGTCCGCATCCTGGGGATCGATCCGGGCTCGGTGACGACGGGATACGGCATCGTCGAAAGCGACGGGCGCAGCAGCGTCCATGTGGCCCACGGCTGCGTCACCACCGGCTCCGGGCCGCTGCCGGAGCGCCTGGGGGTGATCTTCCGCGAGGTTTCCGCCTTGATCGCCGAGCACCAACCCACGGAAATGGGCGTCGAGGACGTATTCATGGCGCGCAACGCCATGTCCGCGCTCAAGCTCGGCCAGGCCCGCGGTGCCGCCATTTGCGCCGGCAGCGGGCATGGACTCGCAGTGGTCGAGTATCCCGCGCGCCTGATCAAGCAGAGCATCGTCGGCACCGGCGGCGCGGCCAAGCAGCAGATCCAGCACATGGTCATCAGCCTGCTCGGGCTCAGTGGCCGCGCCGTTCCGGCGGACGCCGCCGACGCCCTGGCGGTCGCGTTGACGCACGCGCATGCGCGCACACGGCCAGCGGCGACGGCGCCTGCGCGCCGGCGCAAGGCGGTGCGCTGGCGATGATCGGACGGCTCACCGGCACCCTCGCCGAGAAGCAGCCGCCGGCGCTGCTGGTGGACGTCGGCGGCGTCGGCTATGAGCTCGAGGCGCCGATGTCGACGTTCTATGACCTGCCGGCGCTCGGCGCGCAGGTGTCCCTGTTCACCCACATGGTCGTGCGCGAGGACGCGCAGCTCCTCTATGGCTTCGCGCGCGAGGCCGAGCGCCGCCTGTTCCGGGTGCTGCTGAAGGTCTCCGGCGTCGGACCCCGCATGGCGCTGGCGATCCTCTCGGGGATGAGCGCAGACGAATTCGCCCGCTGCATCGAGCACGATGACACCACCGCGCTCACGCGCTTGCCGGGCGTCGGCAAGAAGACCGCGCAGCGCCTGGTGGTGGAGATGCGCGATCGGCTGGCCGAGGGCGACCTCAATGCGGCCTTGGCCGCCGCGCCCGGAACGCGCGCGGGTGCCGGCGGAGAGGACGATGCCGTCGGAGACGCCACCAGCGCGCTGGTGGCGCTGGGGTATCGTTCCGCCGAGGCGAGCCGGATGGTACGGCCCTTCGCCAGCGAGGGCCTGAGCACCGAGGATCTGATTCGCCGCGCACTCCAGGCGGTCGCGCAGTGAAATGGCCGGCCTTCGCTCGCGGCGAGCCGCGGTCGATGGTCACGCTGGTCGTGCTCGGCTTCGCCCTGGTTTCCTTGCCCCTGCTGATCGCGGTCATCGGCGGGGCCATTTACGTCGACCGCCTGACCACCCGTGGCGAGCAGCTGGTCCGCGACGGCGTCGCACTCACGCGCGAAGGGCAGGCCCTGCGGACGCATCTGCTCCGCATGGAGCGCAACGCCCGGCAATATCGCATCGTCGGGCGCAGCGAGCTCATCGAGCTCTATTCCGAGCGCCACCTGGAACTGATCGACACGCTCGAGGCCCTCGACAGCCAGGCGTTCGCTCCTGGGGCCAGCGAGCAGCGTGCCGAGTTGCGGCGCGTGGCGACCGATGTGGCCGATGCGATCCGCCAGGCGCCGCACGACAGCGAGACCATGATGGCTGCGCTCGAGCGCTTCAGTGCGATGCGCACGCTGGCGCGTGAGATCACCGCGGCTACCGATCAGGCGATCGACATGGAACTCGCCGCGCTGGAGGACCGTTCGGACCAAGCGCGGACCTTCTTGTATTGGCAGGTTGCAGGGCTGGTGCCGGTCACGCTGGTGCTGGCGGTCTTCTTCAGCTGGCTCATCCTGCGCCCCATCGGTCGGCTGGGGCGTGCCATCCGTAGTCTCGGCGCGCTTGAGCCGCCCGCGGCGATCGAGGTGGGCGGGCCCCCGGCGATTCGTGCGCTGGGCGAGGAACTCGAGCGTTTGCGCGGCCGGCTGGCGCGCTCCGAGGCCGAAAAGAACCAATTTTTGCGACACATGTCGCACGAGCTGAAGACGCCGCTGGCCGCGGTGCGCGAGGGCACGGACCTTCTCGCCGACGGCGCCATCGCCGCCGATAGCCACAATTACGACGAGGTGTTGGATATCCTGCGCCGTTCGAGCGTCGAGTTGCAGGAACTGGTGGAGAATCTGCTCACGCTGAGCGCGCGCGATCTGTCGCAGGCGCCGGAGCCGATCGCGCTGCCCGAGCTGGTCGATGAGGTGCTCGAGCGCCATCGCCTGGCGCTGACGCGCGCCGGCGTGCACGTGGAGCGTGAGGTCCAGAGTGCCACGTTCCCGGGATACAAGCCGCTCGTGCAAAGTGCGCTCTCCAACCTGGTCGGGAATGCGATACGCTTCTCGCCCGAAGGCGCAGCGCTGCACGTACGGGCCCGTCGTCGCGGGACCCGGGCCGTGCTGGAGGTCGCGGACGAAGGGCCGGGAATCCCACCGGAGGAGCGACCACATGTATTCGAGCCGTTCTTCCAGGGGGCCCTGCGTCCGGACGCTCGTATCCGCGGGACCGGTGTCGGGCTGTCGGTCGTGCGCGACTGCGCCCGTGCGCATGCCGGGCGGGTGGAGATCGTCGATGGCGAGTTTTCCGGTGCGCATTTCCGCCTGACCGTGCAGGCCCGCCGCCGCAAGAGCGCCCCCAAGGAGGTCGAGGAGGCTTGATGCGTCGCTATCTATGCGTCCTGGCGGCTACGCTGACGTTCGGCGGCTGCGCCACGCTCGATGAGCTCGGGCTGAGCCCGCGTGCTACGACGGCGGACGAGCAGCTGGCGTTTGCCGGACAGCTGCTGGCCGCCGAGCCGGACGAGCTGGACGCCATCGGCGAGCGCTTCCAACAGCAAAGCCACCCCCGGACCCCTGTCGATTCGCTGCGGTACGCGCTGTGGCAGGCGACGCCCGGGCATGACGGCCATGCGCCCAATGCCGCCCGCGAGCGGCTCCATACGCTGCTCGCGAACGGGCGACCCCCGCCCGAGGTCGAGGCCCTGATCCGGCTCGAGCTGCGCCACCTGCGGCTGATGGACGAGAGCGCGCAACTGGCCGAGGAGAACCGGCGCCTGAACACGGCGAATCGCGAGCGCCAGGCGCAGGTCGAGGCATTGCAGGAACAGATCCAGGCGTTGACCACGCTGGAGCGCCGTATGGGCTCGGGCGAGGGGGAATCCGACGGCCAATGAGCGACGCGCAGCGTATTCTGGTCGTCGATGACGACCCCCATCTGCTGCGCCTGCTCGACATCCGGCTGCAGGCCGCGGGCTACGCGGTCGACACGGCGGAGTCGGGGCAGGCGGCCTTGGCACGCGTCGAGCAGTCGCCACCGGATGTGGTCGTGACCGATCTGCGCATGGACGGAATGGACGGGCTCGGGCTGTTGCGCGCGCTGCAGCAGCGCCAGCCGGGGTTGCCGGTCTTGTTGCTGACGGCGCACGGCACGATCCCGGACGCGGTCGACGCCACTCGCAGCGGCGCGGTCGCCTTCCTGACCAAGCCGGTCGATTCCGACGAGCTGTTGGCCGAGATCGAGCGCGCCGTCAGTCTGTCGGCGCGCGCCGCCGTCCCCGAGGACTGGCGCGGCGATATCGTCACGCGCAGCCCGCGCATGGAGGAGCTGCTCGATCAGGCCAAGCGCGCCGCCGCCACCAGCACCAGCGTCCTGATCACGGGCGACAGCGGCACCGGCAAGGAACTGCTCGCGCGTGCGATCCATCGTGCCAGCCCACGGCGTAACGCCGAATTCGTGGCCATCAACTGCGGCGCCATGCCCGAGGGACTATTGGAATCCGAGCTGATGGGGCATGAGCGCGGGGCTTTCACCGGCGCCCAGCAGGCCCACACCGGTCTGCTTCGCACCGCCGACGGCGGCACCTTGTTCTTGGACGAGATCGGGGACATGCCGCTGGCGCTGCAGGTCAAGCTGCTGCGCGTGCTGCAGGAGCGGCGCGTGCGGCCGGTCGGAGGCACGCGCGACTTCCCGGTCGACCTGCGTGTGATCTCGGCGACCCACCGCGACCTGTCGCAGGCGATCGCCGATGGCGAGTTTCGCGAGGATCTCTACTACCGGCTGGACGTCATCCAGTTGGCGCTGCCGGACCTGGCGCAGCGGCGCGAGGATATCCCGCTACTGGTCAATCGCCGCCTGCGTCTCCTGGCCGAGCGCGACGGCGTGCCGGCGAAGGTGTACGCGCCGGAGGCGATGGAAATGCTGGTCGCGGGGTCCTGGCCGGGTAACGTGCGCCAGCTCGACAATGCCGTCGAGCAGCATGTGGCGCTGGCGCCGGGGGCCGTCATCAGCGCCGAGCAGGTGCGCAAGACCCTGGGCGGCGAGCCAGCCAGCCTGCCCTCGGTGGCCGAGGCGCGCGCCGCCTTCACGCGCGACTATCTGGTGCGCCTGCTGAAGCTCACCGAAGGGAACGTCAGCGACGCCGCCCGCATGGCGCAGCGCAACCGCTCCGAGTTCTACAAGCTGTTGTCGCGCCACGAGGTCGACCCGGCCGATTTCAAGGCCTCTTAGCAGGCTGTTGAAAACAGCCTGCTCGCGGGACAGGGATGTCCCGCCGCGAATCAGGCACTGCAAGTGCCTGATTCGCGT
>CAZVBX010000129.1:0-6564 GCA_964625925.1 uncultured Ectothiorhodospiraceae bacterium
GGCGCAATGCGGCGTTGCGCCACACAGGCTCCCGCCGCGGCGATCGCGGGAAGGGGTAACAGGCCCTCGGATCACGGCTAGTGGCCGGCCGTGTCCTCGGCCACGGCCGGCTCGTCCTCCCGGGGCTGATGCGCCGCGTGGGCCGCGTTCACCATCGCGGTGACGTCCGTGCCATAGGCAAAAATGTGGAAACCGTCCTCGGCGCCCATCTCCGCCATCTCCGCCACCTCTTCGATGAAGGCTTCGGGCCGCGGCATAGTCGAGCGCATCATGCGGAACAGCAGATCGAGGTTGGGCTTGTTCGCCAGCTGCATCCGTGGATGCGAGAAGATCTCGGCGCGCGTGGCGTTGAGGAAGCGCCCGATCGTACGACGCGGCAGGCTCGCCATCACGCCGACCTGAACCGGCAGCGTGACACCGCGCGAGCGCACCGTCTGCAGCCACTTGCGCATGTTGGTGGTGCTGAAGCTGGCCTGGGTGATGACGCGCTGGGCGCCGTACGACTGCTTGTCGACCAGAATCGACGCGCTCTTGGACCGATGCGCCCGACTGGTCCGGGTGAAGTAGTCCTCCGGGTACGCTCCCACCGAGACATGCAGACCGTGCGCGCGAAAGTACGGGATCAGTTCGTAGATGGTGCGCGTGCCGCGGCCGTGCCCCGGATTGCCCGAGACCACGAGGATACTGTCGATGCCGTGCCGCTGCAGGCACTCGACCACGAAATCCGGATCTTCGACCCGATTGGCCGGCGTGTGCAGGGTCACCGGGCCGTTGACCCGTGCCGCCTTGGCGGCGGCATCCTCGAACGCGCCAATACAGGGCAGCAGCACCTCCTCCACACCGGCATCGAATAGATTGTGGGCGCTTTTCGGCCCCAGGGCCTCGGCACTGACTTTCATCGACCCGCTCCCACCCGAGGGGCCCCGTCGCGCGAAATCGCGCTGTTGCCGCTATAACGGCTCGACGCGAACCCCGACATCCGTTGTCTCCACAGGCGTTGCTCGATGCACGGTAGCACGCAGGCCCGAAGGCGCCAGCCCAGGGAGTCAACTTTAGGGGAATCACCTTCCCGTGCCTGTCTCGCGAGCCCGATTCGCCGGCGGATCTGGGCCCATGTATCGTGCCCCGCGACCGCTAACCGACCCAGCGGCGCGCGTTGCGGAAGAGCCGCAGCCAGGGTCCATCGTCGCCCCATTCGGGGGGATGCCAGGAATACTGGGCCGAGCGGAAGACACGCTCGGGATGCGGCATGACGATGGTGACCCGGCCATCATCGTTGGTCAGTCCGGTGACGCCGCAGGCCGCACCATTCGGGTTCCAGGGGTAGGTCTCGGTCGCCTGGCCATAAGGGTCGACGTAGCGCAAGGCCACCTGCTTCATCGACGGTGGTCCGCCGCCACCCCAGCTCGGCCGGCCCTCGCCGTGGGCCACGGCGATCGGCAGGCGCGAGCCTTCCATGCCGCGCAGGAACAGCGATGGCGACTCGAGCACCTCGACCATCGATAGCCGGCCCTCGAACTGCTCCGAGGCGTTACGCACGAACTGCGGCCATACGCCAGTCCCCGGAATGATCTCCTTGAGGGCCGCCAGCATCTGGCACCCGTTGCACACGCCCAGGGCGAAGCTGTCGCCGCGCTCGAAGAAGGCCTCGAACTGATCGCGCGCACGACGGTTGTACAGGATCGAGCGAGCCCAGCCCCCGCCGGCGCCGAGCACGTCGCCATAGGAGAACCCGCCGCTCGCGACCAGCCCGGCGAAGCCCTCGAGCGTCACACGGCCGCCGATCACGTCGGTCATGTGCACGTCGATCGCCTCGAAGCCCGCGCGATCGAACGCAGCCGCCATCTCGACCTGCCCGTTCACGCCCTGCTCGCGCAGCACGGCCACGGGCGGACGCACACCCGTCGCGACGTAGGGCGCGGCGACGTCCTCGGCCGGATCGAAGGTCACCCGCGGGCGCAGCGCCGGCGCCTCGCCGCCCAGGATGAGTTCGTATTGCTGCTCGGCGCAGTCGGGGTTGTCGCGCAGCGCCTGCATCCGGTAGCTGGTTTCGTGCCAGGCCGCATGCAGCTGCTCGCGCCGCGCGGACAGGCAGGTGGTGCCGCTGTAGCGGAAGGCGATCTCGCCGTCCTCGGTCGGCCGCCCGAGCAAATGGACGTGCTCGCCCAGGCCGTGGCGTGCGAGCACCCTGTCCACCGCCGCACGGTCGGACACGGCCACCTGCACGACCGCGCCGAGTTCTTCGTTGAACGCAGCGGCGGTCGGATCGGTACCGAGCGCATCGAGCACAATCTCCAGCCCGGAGCCGCTGGCGAACGCCATCTCGCACAGCGTCGCGAACAAGCCTCCGTCGGAGCGGTCGTGATAGGCGCGCAGGAGTCCTGCGGCGTTGAGTTCCTGCACGGCGGCGAACAGCGCTGCCAAGGTGCCGGGCTCGCTGACGTCGGGCGCCTCACGGCCGGTGGCGCCGTGGACCTGGGCCAGCGCCGAGCCAGCCAGGCGTTGACGTCCGTGCGCGGCGTCGAGCAGCAACAGCTCGCTGGGCGCGTCGAGATTCATCTGGGGCGTCAACGCGCCGCGCACATCCGTGACTGGCGCAAACGCCGATACGACCAGCGACAGCGGTGCGCGCATGTCGCGCTCGCGGCCGTGATCGTCCTGCCACACCGTGCGCATCGACAGCGAGTCCTTGCCCACCGGGATCGCCAGTCCGAGCTGCGGGCAGAGCTGCTCGCCGACTGCGCGCACGGTGTCGTATAGCGCCGCATCGTCGCCGCCCTCCCCGGTGGCCGCCATCCAGTTGGCCGACAGGCGCACGTCCGTGAGCGTGCGGATCGGGGCCGAGGCGATGTTGGTCACGGCCTCGCCGACCGCCATGCGCCCCGCAGCGACGGCGTCGACCGTCGCAACGGGCGTACGCTCGCCCATGGCCATCGCCTCGCCGGTATGGCCGGTGAAGCTGCTCGCGGTGACGCCGCAATCGGCGACCGGGACCTGGTACGGGCCGACCATGGGGTCGCGCGCAATCAAACCGCCGACCGTGCGGTCGCCGATGGTGATCAGGAACTCCTTGCTGGCGACGGCCGGAAGCCGCAGCACGCGCCACGCCGCCTCGGCGAACTCCAGGCCGGCGGTATCGAACCCGTCGCCCGCCCCCGCGCGCCGCCGCGCCTCGCGGTGCATCTGCGGCGGCTTGCCCAGCAACAGGTCCATGGGCACGTCGACCGGCGCCTTGCCGAATTCGCGATCGCTGACGCGCAGCTGGCGCTCCGCCGTCGCCTCGCCGAGCACGGCCCAGGGGCAACGCTCACGCTCGCATAGGCCGACAAAGCGTTCGCGATCCTCCGGCCTGATCGCCAGAACGTAGCGCTCTTGCGATTCGTTGCACCACAGCGCCAGCGGCGACATGCCGGGCTCGTCGCTCGGGATCTCGCGCAGCTCCAGTGTGCCGCCCATACCCGCGTCGTCGAGCACCTCGGGCACCGCGTTGGACAATCCGCCCGCACCGACGTCGTGGATGGACAGCACGGGATTGTCCTCGCCCAGGGCGCAGCAGCGGTCGACCACCTCCTGCGCACGCCGCTGCATCTCGGGGTTGGCGCGCTGCACCGAGGCGAAATCCAGCTCGGCATCGGCCGTACCGCTGGCGACCGACGATGCGGCGCCGCCGCCGAGCCCGATACTCATGGCGGGGCCGCCGAGCACCACGACCTGTGCGCGCTCGGGCAGCGGCCGCTTGGCCACGTGCATCGGGCGCACGTTGCCCAGCCCGCCGGCGATCATGATCGGCTTGTGATAGCCGCGCAGCTCCGGGCCATGTGGGCCGGCGACGCTGGCCTCGTAAGTGCGGAAATAGCCGCAGATATTGGGCCGGCCGAACTCGTTGTTGAACGCGGCCGCGCCAATCGGGCCTTCGAGCATGATCTGCAGGGCCGAGGCGAGCCGATCCGGGCGGACGAGCCCGTCTTGTTCCCAGGGCTGCTCGAATTCCGGAATCCGCAGGTTCGAGACCGAGAAGCCGCACAGTCCCGCCTTGGGGCGCGCGCCGATTCCGGTGGCGGTCTCATCGCGAATCTCGCCGCCGGCGCCGGTGGCCGCGCCCGGAAACGGCGAGATCGCGGTCGGATGGTTGTGCGTCTCGACCTTGATCTGGACCGGGATGGTCTCGTCGAGATGCACATAGCGCCCGTTATGGGGGTCCGGCAGGAACCGCCGCCCCGGCGGACCGTCGAACACGGCCGCGTTGTCCCGGTAGGCCGAGAGGACGCCGTCCGGCGCCGCCTCGTAGCTGCGCCGGATCATCTCGAACAGCGAGCGATCCTGCGGCTCCCCGTCGATGGTCCAGCTGGCACGGAAGATCTTGTGGCGGCAGTGCTCCGAGTTCGCCTGGGCAAACATCATGAGCTCGACATCGGTCGGCTCGCGGCCCAGCTCGCGGTAACGCGTCGCCAGATAATCGATCTCGTCCGGATCGAGTGCCAGACCCAGCTCACGATCGGCGGTTTCCAGCGCCGCGCGTCCCTCGCGCAAAAGCGGGATCGTGCGCAGCGGCTGCGACGCCTGCTGCGCGAACAGCGCATCACCATCCTGCGGCGACGCGATCACCGCCTCGGTCATGCGGTCGTGCAGCAGGCCCCAGGCGGGGCGCGCGCCCTCGGCGTCGAGCACCCGGCCGCCGGCGTCCAAGCGCCACGCGACCCCGCGCTCGACCCGGCGCACCGCGTCGAGACCACAGTTGTGCAGGATATCGGTCGCGCGGGACGACCAGGGCGAGACCGTGCCGGGACGTGGGACGACGATCAGCGAGGCGTCGTCGACGTACAAGGCCGAAGGCGACTCGTCGGCGTCATCGTCCTCGTCTTCCCCGTAATCGAGCAGGCGATCGAGCCGCTCACGCTCGTCGGCATCGAGCGGACGCTCGACATCGACGAAATGCAGGTAGAACGCCCAAGCTTCAGCGAGTTCGGACAGCACGGGCTGCAATCGCTCGTGATAGCGCGATAGCCGAAACGCCGACAGCGCGCGGCACCCGGGCAGGCAGAGCATCACCACTCCAGTAGTCGGGGAAGATCGATCGGGTGCGCGAATGATACCGCACCGGCATACGGCCGCGCAGTTGCAACGCCCCACTAGCGCACTGCCACTTCCGGAATCCGCCTAGCACGGGAACCCGGTAGTGCCCTATACTGTCCCCAGGTCTGCATCGGGGGCGACATGGCTTCGACGCGGATCGCGAAACCGGAGGTGCATGCCGAGGTGCAGTGACCTCGTAAACAACGCTGCATTTAAAGATAGTTGCCAACGACGACAACTACGCTCTCGCGGCTTAATTAGGCCGTGAGCCTCGGTGTTCAGCCTGCCCGTGGGCTGTTCGTTCCGGGGTCGACAAACACGGGATCGCGGTGAGGCTCCCCCCGGGCCAAGCCGTTAAAACCTACAGGGGGTCGCTGTCCGGAATGCCTGCCCGTCGGCATCCGGTCGGCTAAATCTGAAAAGACGCGGCTAAGCATGTAGGACCAATGGCGGAGGATCCGCGGACGGGGGTTCGACTCCCCCCGCCTCCACCAACCATCCCGTAGAATCAGGTAGTTAGGGGCCATTTCGGCCCCTATCCACCACCCTATAAGCCATCCTCAAAACGCTGCCCTTCCCTGTTCACCGCAACGGGAGGGAAGGCTATGTCTACGTACTCCGAAAAACGGGCCTCGCACGACCGCATGGCCCGCCAGCGCAACGACTACATCAACTCCGCCCTTGAACGGGGGATCGCCGCCCTGGAGCAGTCCGGGGTCGATAACGTGGCCAAAGAGCAACTCGTCGGTGCTCGCAACCTGTTCCGCAAGTCCGAGCCGATCCACTCCGAGGTGGTCGAGCGCGTCGAGATGGTGCTGTCCACTGATCGCGGAAACTGGCTACTCACTGGAGGCGAGCCGCCGTACGCGGAGATCATCCACGAGGCGATGATCCTCACGGACATGCTGAGCAACGTCGGCGATACGGAGAGCGCCCTCGACGCCAAGCGCGTCGGGAAATGGGGGATGTACCTCCACCGCTTGCTCAGCGTGGCCGACGACATCCACAGCTACGAGTGCGATAAGAAGTTCGGGCATCTGGACCAGGAGGGCGGCGACCATGAGTAACGGGGAGAGCGCGGAGCCCAGCATCGCCGAGCGCTTCGACGCCATCTTCGGCGCCTTGGACGGCGACTTGACCGATTTCGTCCTTGGCAAGAATCGGAGGGCAGCGGCCGCCGAGGACGGCGCTTGGAT
This sequence comes from uncultured Ectothiorhodospiraceae bacterium, assembly GCA_964625925.1. GTDB lineage: Bacteria > Pseudomonadota > Gammaproteobacteria > XJ16 > Halofilaceae > Halofilum. The sequence continues at coordinate 6,270 of CAZVBX010000129.1, forward strand.
GCTCGTCGAGGATGCGCTCGCTGTGGCGGATTTGCTGGCGAGTCAACACGAACTAAGAACATTCCGTGGGGCCACCGCGGAGAATGCGGCCGTCCTAGTCGTGCGGCTGCTACAGGCAGCGAAAAACGCCCGCGACCTCGGACTACGGGAGGGGACTCGCCAGGACTGACCGCTGAGGGCCCCGCCGGTAATTCTTGGCCCCGCCGGTCCGCTGGCGGGGCCTTTTCGTTGCACCGTGCCTGGAGTTGCCCCGCTTCAGTGGACAGTTTCAGGCTTGGGTGCTGAAGCCTGTTGG
>CAZVBX010000130.1:0-6543 GCA_964625925.1 uncultured Ectothiorhodospiraceae bacterium
CCGACGGTTCGCGGGCAATGCCCGCTCCTACCGTTCCACGCGCAAGGCGTTCCCAAGGGCGATGTAGGAGCGGCCATCGGCCGCGAATAAACCGGGCAACCACCCGAAACGTCGTCGGTTCGCGGGCAGTGCCCGCTCCTACCGTTCCACGCGTAAGGCGTTCCCAGGGCGATGTAGGAGCGGCCATCGGCCGCGAACGAACCGGGCAACCACGCGAAACGTCGTCGGTTCGCGGGCAATGCCCGCTCCTACAAACCACGCGAAGACCGAACCCGATGAAATCGGATCCTACCGGAACAGGCCTTTGCGTCCACCAAGGGCAAGCGGCGCCACCACGAGCAAGCCCGCGAACGCGAGCACTGGCAGGTCGCCCCAGCGCGAATAGGGGGTGAGCCCCGTGCGTGGAACGATCTCGCCCTGCACCACGGCGACCTCGAATTGCGGCCCCCGAGCCACGATCTCGCCGCGGTGGTCGATGATGGCGCTGATGCCGGTGTTGGTCGCGCGCAGCATGGGCCGGCCGTTCTCGAGCGCGCGCATGCGGGCGATCTCGAGATGTTGCGGCGGAGCGGTCGAATCGCCGAACCAGGCGTCGTTGCTGACGTTCACGAGCACGTCCGCCTGCGGCAGCGCGCCCCGAATCACGCCCGGGTACGCCGCCTCGTAGCAGACGGAGGCGCCAAGCTGATAGTCGCCCACGCGCAGCGGCGCCTGCTGCGCGCCGCCAGCGGCGATATCGGACATCGGCACCTCGATGAAGCGCTCGAACGGCGCCAGCAAGGGGCGTAGCGGCAGGTATTCGCCGAACGGGACGAGGCGCTGCTTGCGGTAGCCGACCTGCTCTTCGCCTCCGAGGGCCCGCACGGCGTTGTAGTAGGTTCGCCCGCCGCCGTGCGTGAATACGCCCGTGACGACGTGCGTGCCCTGCGGCTCCATCTCCCCCGCGAACGCCTGCAGACGCGACGCGACCTCGCGGTAAAAGGTCGGGACGGCCGTTTCCGGCCATAGGACCAGTCCGACGTCACCGGCCACCTGGCGGGTGAGCCCGGAGTACCGGGCCAACGCCTCGTCCAGCGAGTCGAACTTGGCGCTTTGCGCGAAGTTGCCCTGCACCAGGGCCGTTTCGACCGGCTCGCCCGCCGGCTGCGTCCAGTCGCGGTCGCCGGCGAGCAGCGCGCCGGCCCAGATCGCGGCGACGGCTGCCAGGGCGACGACGCCACCACGCCCGCCGAGCCGCGGCAGTGCGGCAATCACGGCCGCCGTGAGCGCCAGGATCAGGCCGACGCCGTAGACGCCGATCATCGGCGCGTAGGCGGCGAGCGGCGCATCGAGCTGGCTGGTGCCGAGCAGCAGCCAGGGGAAGCCGGTCAGGAACCAGCTACGAAACCATTCGAGCAGAATCCAGCCCGCGGGCAGGGTCAGCAGGTACCAGGCAGCGGGCCGCCGCTGCGGGTCGCCGTATGCGACCAACAATCCCAGCAGCGCGAGCGTCAGCGCCAAACCCGCCGCGAACACGGCGGTGAGCAGCGCGGCCAGCGGCGTCACGGCGGCGCCGAAGTGATGCAGGCTGAAATAGATCCAATGGACGCCGGCGCCCCAATACCCCAGGCCGAACAGCCAGCCGCGCCAGGCGGCGCGGCCACGGCCGCATTCATGCCAGAGCCAGAACAGGCAGGCCGGCGCGAGCACGCCCAGCGGCCACCAGCCGAACGGCGCGAACGCCAGCACGAGCCCGGCGCCGGCGACGAGCGCGGCGGCATCGCCCCAGCGCAGGCGTGTGAGGATCAGCGGCAGGCGGGAGGAGCGATCGTTGAGGAAGAGCGTGGACATAGAGTTCCGGGCATCGTCGAGCACCACGCCCGCGATTGGAAGCCCTTAGCGCGGAGCAGCGACCGGCGCGGGCGGCTGTGCGCATCCGTGCCGCCGCAGGCGTGTAGGGTAACGCATGTGGCCGGTCCGTTCTGGAAGCCGTTGGCATCGCCTTGCAGAGGGCCCGGCGCTCTCCTCGCCGGAGAACCTCGGGAATGCGGCTTCTCGTCTGCGTTGCGCGGCACCGAACTGGGCCCTGCGCGCGCTTCGCGCGCCCACTCACCAAAAGGCCGATTGCGGCAGCCGGAGCCCGGATTGGGCTTCTACATCCTTTCGCGACGCCCTCGGAGAGGGAATGGCTCTGCAGGCGCCGCCGCGGGATCCGGGGTCAGTGCGCCTGCTCGCCGTACTCGCGCACCTCGGCGCCATCGAGCCAGACCACGTGCAGGCTGCGGATGCGGCGCGAGTCGGCGTCGAGGATGCGGAACCAGAGATCGTCGATCGTGGCGCTCTCGCCCGCGCTCGGGACATGGCCGATGTGGTTGATGACCAGGCCGCCGATGGTGTCGAACTCGTCGTCGCTGTACGCCGTGCCGAAGTGCTCGTTGAATTCCTCGATGGGCGTGAGCGCGTCGACGGTATAGCGGCCGGGCCCGTGCTCGGTGATCAACGCCTCTTCCTGGGCGTCGTGCTCGTCCGAGATGTTGCCGACGATCTGCTCGAGCACGTCCTCGATAGTGATCAGGCCCGCCGTGCCGCCGTATTCGTCGACCACGATCGCCATGTGGTTGCGGCTGCTGCGGAAGTCCTGCAGCAGGGTATTCAGGCGCTTGCTCTCCGGCACGAACACGGCGCTGCGCAGCAGGTCGCGGATATCGAAGCGGCTGCGCTCGCTCTCGGGGAAGTAGCGCAGGATATCCTTGGCCAGCAGTACGCCGATCACCTCGTCGCGATTGTCGTCGATCACCGGAAAGCGCGAGTGGCCGGACTCGATGATCGACGGCAGCATCTCGTCGAGCGTGGCGTCGCGCTCGACCACGACCATGTGCGAGCGCGGCACCATGATGTCGCGCGCCTGCATATCGGCGACCTGGAACACGCCCTCGATCATGGTCAATGCGTCACGGCCGAAGAGCTGGCGATGCTGGGCGTGACGCAAAACGTGCAGCAGCTCGTGGCGGTCGCGTGGCTCGCCGCCAAAGGCCTGCATCAGACGGCCGAATAGCGATCTCGGCTCGCCGTTGGAATCGTCGGGACCGTCAGCCATGCGCTTGTCCATCCGATGCTTCGTTGTCGGGTACGGCGTAGGGATCGGGTAGCCCGAGCCCCGCCAGGATGCGGCGCTCCTGCGCCTCCATGTCCATCGCTTCGTCCTCGTCCTGGTGGTCGTAGCCCGCGAGGTGCAGCACCCCGTGCACGACCATGTGCGTCCAATGCGCGCGCGGCGGCTTGCCCTGCTCGGCTGCTTCGCGCCGCACCACCGGCGCGCAGATGACCAAATCGCCCAGGTAGCCGCCGACCTCGGTCAGCGCCTCCGGCGCAATCTCGCCCAAGGGGAAAGAAAGGACGTTCGTGGGATAGTCCCGGCCGCGAAACGCGCGATTGAGTGCCCGCGCCTCGTCCTCACCGGCCACACGCACCGTCAGACCGGCGTCGCCATCGGACCCGACCGCCGCCAGCGCGGCCTCGGCCCAGGCCCGTAAATCGGGGGGTTCGGGGGCGTCGGCCGACTCGTCGGCCAGCTGAATCTCGATCGATGGTGCCATGGGCGTTGTGGGATAGGGAGTGGGCGAGCGCCGCGTTCCTATTCGGCCGATCCGGCGCCGGTGCCTTCGGCGACTTCCGAGCGCGCGTAGGCGTCGACGATGCGCTGCACCAGCGGGTGGCGCACGACATCGCGCGAATCGAAATGGGTAAAGGCAACACCGTCGACACCGCCCAGTACATCGCGCACGTGGCGCAGCCCGGAAGGCTGATCGCGGGCCAGGTCCACCTGGGTGATGTCGCCGGTGACGACCGCCGTCGAGCCGAAGCCGATGCGCGTGAGGAACATCTTCATCTGCTCGATGGTCGTGTTCTGCGCCTCGTCCATGATGACGAAGGCGTGATTGAGCGTGCGCCCGCGCATGTAGGCCAGCGGGGCGACCTCGATGATGTTGCGCTCGATGAGCTTGTTGGTGCGGTCGACACCCATCAGCTCGTACAAGGCATCGAAGATCGGCCGCAGATAGGGATCGACCTTTTGCGCCAGGTCGCCCGGCAGAAAGCCCAGGCGCTCGCCGGCCTCGACCGCCGGGCGCACCAGCACCAGACGGCGCACCTGCTCGTCCTCGAGCGCCGCGACCGCGGAGGCCACCGCCAGATAGGTCTTGCCCGTGCCCGCCGGCCCGATGCCGAAGGTCAGATCGTAGCCGCGGATGTGGCGCAGGTACTCGACCTGGTGCGGCCCGCGCGCCTCCACCGTGCCGCGGCGCACGCGGATGGAGTCGGCCGGCACCGGCTCGCCGTCGTCGCGCTCCTCGGTCAGCGCCTCCAGACCGGAATCCTGTAGCTCCAGGTGGACCCGCTCGGGCGAGATGTGCTCGTGCTCGGTGGCGCGGTAGAGCGTCTTGAGGACCTCGACCGAGGCATCGGCCGCGGCCGGCTCGCCAACCACCCGGAAGCGGTTGCCGCGATTGTGGATCTCAACGCTGAGCCGCGTCTCGACCTGACGGAGGTTCTCGTCGAACTGCCCGCACAGATTCGCGAGTCGGTCGTTGTTTTCAGGGGTGAGAAAAACCTCCAGCGTCGAGGCTCCCTCGTGCACCTTGGCAGGTTGGCTCAATGCCGTTGGACTCCTCGCCGGGTATTCCCCGTGCGGTTTCGCAATAATGCCACCTTGGCTCTATTCTCCAACATCGTTCGCCGACGCGCCATAGGCCCCGCCGCCGGTCATTACCTATGCCCCATATAAGGCCTTGCGGGCCCCCGCGCAAGGGGCTGCAGAGGGTTTCCGACCCCACTCGCGCGGCCACCGCGCATCTGGCAGGATGGTAGCCCGCATCCGGCTCCACGGGGCTGGCGGGCGCGCCCGCTCAGCCGCATCACGGCCTGTTAGCGCTACCCGCGATAACCGCGGCGGGCCCGCATATCGCCAAGCGAGTCACAGCGAGCGAGCGTAATGCCGGGGTGCGGCATATCGGCTCGTGGCGGCGCCACGTGACTCCCTCGCGTCGTGCGGGCCGTGTTGCGGAGCCCCGGGACGACCGCCGGGAGCGTTTACAGGCCCGAGGAGACACCATGGCCACGACCGCGAAGGACCTAATCGCCCGCGCCCGCGAACGCATCCGGGAGATCTCGCCGGAGGAAGCGCGCCAGGAGCTCGACGCCGGCGGCATCGCCCTGGACGTGCGTGAGACGGAGGAGGTCGCCGACGGCCAAGTGCCGGGCGCGGTCCATATCCCCCGCGGGTTTCTCGAGTTCAAAGCCCCGCAGCACGAGGCGCTGAGCGATCCCGACCGGGCCGTGGTGGTGTATTGCAAGGGCGGCGGTCGCGCCGCACTGGCCGCCGAAACCCTGCAGGACCTCGGCTACGCGAACGTCCGCTCCATTGCCGGCGGCTACGAGGCCTGGACCCAGGGCGGCTATCCGATCACGCTGCCGGAGGATGCGGACGAGGAGGAATAGACGGCGCCTGCCCTGCGCGCCCGGGGGAGCGGGCAATCGGCCGCAACGGCGGCCCGAATCGGGGTACGGCGCCCGCGCCGCGCGGGCTATGAGCGAGTTTTTCCGGGCGATCGAGCTGCGCCGACAGCCAGCGAAGCGCGGGCACAGATCGGGAGGCGCGCGCAGCGCGCGTGACGACGGCGTTGCGGCGTTATGCGCCCCCGGCCCTGCCCAATCCGCGCTAACCCCGCCTGCGGCAGCTCGGGACCGATCTCCGTTCGACGAGGGGCGAGCGCGCGCACCCGGGAAACGAGGCCCGGGTCCGTGGCCCAACCGGGAGCACCGGGGGACCGGCCGCCGGGCTTTGCTCCTCAACAGGCCCCCCGCCCCACAGACACCGATAGGTGCGAGAGCCCCGGCAGCGAGCGCAGCCCTTCTCCCGTCGTTCCGATTACCGGGCGCGCCGTCCGCGCTATCGGCGCGCCGCCATCCGGTAGATCACCAGCAGCAATATCGCGCCCAATAGCGCAATGACGATGCTGCCGAAGTTGAACCCGGTAAAGTCGCCCAGGCCGATGAAGGACGCGATCGCGCCGCCGACGAAGGCGCCGCCGATCCCCAGCAGGATGGTGACGATGATGCCGCCGGGATCGTCCCCCGGCATGATGAGCTTGGCCAACGCCCCCACGATCAGTCCGAGGACGATCCACGACAGAATTCCCATGGCAATTCCCTTTGCTCGGAGGCGATCGCGATCCTGCGATCGCTCTACCGTCGTTTTGCAGCCCGCGCAGCCCTTGTCAAGCGAGCCCATCCGCAGGACGCGGCTACGGCGCGAACGAATCGGGCAGCCGCATTAACCCTCGTCGGTTCGCGGGCAGTGCCCGCTCCTACCGCTCCACGCGCAAGGCGTTCCCAACGGCCGTGTAGGAGCGGCCATTGGCCGCGAACGACCCCCCAACCACGCGAAACGCCGTCGGTTCGCGGGCGATGCCCGCTCCTACCGTTCCACGCGCAAGGCGTTCCCAGGGGCAATGTAGGAGCGGCCATTGGCCGCGAACGAACCAGGCAACCACGCGAAACCTCGTC
>CAZVBX010000131.1:0-6365 GCA_964625925.1 uncultured Ectothiorhodospiraceae bacterium
ACGCCATCCTGGCGCTCGGCCTCAACTGCCAGTGGGGCTACACCGGCCATCTCAACTTCGGCATCGCCGGCATGTTCGCCGTGGGGGCCTTCACCACTGCATTGTTCACCACCAGCGCGCCCACCGGCGTGATGGCCCAGTACACGCAGCAGGCCTTCGGCCTGGAGGCCCCCTTCCTCGTCGGCATCGTGGCCGCCGCGGTGGTCGCCGGAATCGTCGCGTTTCTGATCGCCGTGCCCGTGCTGCGCCTGCGCATGGACTTCCTCGCCATTGCGACACTGGGCATCGCCGAGATCATCCGGCGCATCTTCCAGAACGAGCGCTGGCTGGCGAACGGACCCCAGCCCTTGCGCGGCGTGCCGCAGCCACTGCATTGCGCCGTCGAGGAACCGGCCTGCGCTTGGATGCCGCAATGGCTCGCCCAGATGCTGGCGCCCCTAGGACCGCGCGACTACAACCTCGTGTTCCTGGTGGTCGTGGCGCTGTTCCTGATGGTCACCTACGTGCTGCTCGAGCGTGCGCTGCGCTCGCCGTGGGGGCGTGTGCTGCGCGGTGCCCGCGACGAGGAGGAGGCGACGTCGATGAGCGGCAAGAACGTGCCCTGGATCCGCATCCAGTCGTTCGTGGTCGGCGGCATCGTGATGGGTATCGCCGGCGGGCTGTATGCCCACTACGTCGTCACCATCGACTACAGCCATTTCCGTCCGCTGTTCGCGACCTTCCTGGTGTGGGTGATGCTGATGCTCGGCGGTAGCGGCAACAACCGCGGCGCCGTGCTCGGTGCCTTCATTATCTGGGGCGTGTGGAGCGGCACCGCGTTCCTGACGGGCTTCCTGGAACCGCTGCTGGCCGCGATCTCGGCCGAGCTGCCGCAGCGTAGCGCCTACCTGCGCTGGCTGTTCGTCGCGTTGCTGCTGGCCGGCATCGTCCTGTTCCGTCCGCAGGGCATCCTGCGGGAGGAAACCATCGTGTCGCGTCATCTGCTCGACCGCGCGCCGGCACGCGGCCGGCGGCGGCTGCACGCGCGCAGCGAGGATGACGGCAGCGGGGAAGAGGGCAAGCGCGCGGCGCAGCGCGCGCCCTGATCCACCGGTTCTTCCGGAGTACGCACACAAAAAAGCGGCGGGCCCGCGAGGGACCCGCCGCTTGCGTCGCCCGTAGCGGGCGCTTATTCGCCCGGGATCTGGTTCGGGCTCTGCAGCTGGACCGTCTCGGTCTCGCCCGCTTCGTTGAAGCGCCAGATCTCGATCGGCGTCTTGACGTCACCGTTGTCGTCGTAGTCGCAGGCACCGGCCGCTCCGGCGTAGTTGATCTCGTCGCCGTTCTGCAGGGCTCGCATGGCCTGGACCAAGTTGTCGACCGAGCCGCCGACGACTTCCTGCCCGTCCGGGTTCGACACCGGGCGCAGGTTGTCGCGCAGCACCTGCCCGTTCAGATCGCTCTGGCCGTTCACGATGGCGCGCACGGCAGCAAGACCGATGCTCGCGGCGGCATCGTAAGCGCTGGCCGTAAACGGGGGCACGCGGTCGTGACCGAACTGCTCGGTGAAGGCCTGCTCGAAGTTCTGATACCCCGGGATCGAGGGATCGGAACCCGGCGCCGTGCCCAGGCTCCCGGCCAGCGTCTCGGCGCCGACCGCGTCGACCACCTCGGTCGACTTGTTCCCGTCCACGAACATCCAGTTGGTGTGGCCGAACACGTCGCGCGACTCCTGCAGGAAGGTCGCCGTGTGCCCCGGATAGCTGGCGCAGAACAGCAGGTCGGGCTCGTTCTGCAGCGCGACCGCCAGCTGCGAGTTGTAGGTCGGCTGCACCTCCTCCGGGTGCGGCACCTGGGCATGCACCGTGCCGCCGCGCAGTTGGAACGAGCGCGCGAAGGCGTTGGACAGGCCCTGACCGTACGGGTTGTTGACGAAGATCGTCGCGGCCGACTGGAAGTTGTAGTTGTCCATGATCTCGCCCGCTGCGAGCTGGGCGTCGACCACGCCCTGCAGGGTATCCGGCGCCGTGGTGCGGAACAGCAAGTCGCTGTCCGAATCCTCCGGGAGCACCGAGATCAGCGGCGACGTGGAGCCGTTGGAGATCTGCAGCACGCCGTTGGGGATGCTCACCGAGGTCGCCGTCGCCACGGTCACGCCGCTGGACCAGGCGCCGACCACGGCCGGTACCCCGTCGGCCTCCACCAGCTTGCGGGCCGACTCGATCGCCGGTGTCGGCAAGGTGTTGGTGTCCTCGGCGATGTGCCGCGAGATGATCGGTCCGCCGAGGACTTCCTCCGCCGCGGCGTTGATCTGATCGACCGCGAGCCGTGCGGCATCCCGGTAGAACTCACCGAACTCCGCGGCCGAGCCGGTCATCGGTGCGATCTGGCCGAGCCGGAACGTGGGGGGTGCTGAGGCCAGCACGCGGAAGGATGCGGTGGGGCCGAGCGCCAGGACGCCGCCGGCCGCGGCGGTCGTCTGGAGGAATCGGCGGCGGCTGGTCGAGGTGTGTTGCGTTGGTTTGGCCATGTTATTGCCCTCGTCGTCGTCGAAAGGGCAGGCCCCCGGGCCCTCCCCGGGCGGACCCGCCCCGTGTCACACGTGCGCATTCTTGACAATAGCAGGCGCTGGGCCCGTGACAAATGAAGCGCCGGAACACGACCCGATCGTGTACGTCGCAATCCGCGGGGGCGGTGTGGCGGCCGCGGTCGCAGGGGGCGCGGGCTCCGGGCAGGCGCAGCCGCAGGTTCAGCCGTGCTCGTGCGCGTGGGCGAAGCCGGGGGCCGCCGCATCCCGGCGAACGCGTCTTGCGCCGCTCCGGCAGGGCTGCCGAGTGTGGCTTTACCAGGGCCGGGGTTAGTACCCTGAGGGTATGGGACACGGGGCGTCGTCCCTGCGGACGCGCCCCGGCAAAGCGGCGTACGGCCGGGAGGACGTTCATGATCGCGCTGTTTACCGACTTCGGTTGGGCGGGGCCTTACGTCGGCCAGATGCGCGCAGTCCTGGCACGCAACGAGAGCGCGCCGCCGGTGATCGACCTGATGCACGATGCGCCCGCGTTCGCATCGCGGGCGGGGGCGCACCTGCTCGCAGCGCTGGCCGCCGAGTTCCCCCCGGGCACCGTATTCGTAGGCGTGGTGGATCCCGGCGTCGGCAGCGAGCGGATGCCCGTCATCGTCGAGGCCGACGGCTATTGGTTCGTGGGGCCGGGCAACGGCTTGTTCGACGTGGTTTCTGCGCGCGCGACCGAGCCGCGCTGGTGGCGTATCACGCGCGAGCCCGAGCGCCAGTCGGCCACGTTCCACGGCCGCGATCTGTTCGCGCCCGTGGCCGCGGCGCTGGCGCGCGGCGAGTCGGTCCCTGGGGATGCGATCGACCTGCCGCATGGGCCCGACGCCGGGAGCGACTTGGCCGAGGTCGTGTACATCGACCACTACGGCAACGCGATGACCGGGTTGCGGGCGCCGTCATCCGCTGATGCCTCCTTGCGCGTCGGCGAGCATACCCTCGCTGGTGGACGCACCTTCGCCGAGGTCGCGGCCGGCGAGGGGTTGTGGCTGGTGAACTCGCTCGCCCTGGTCGAGGTGGCGGTGAACCAGGGGGACGCCGCGGCCGCCTACGGGCTGTCCGTGGGTGCGCGCGTGACTTGGGCGTAAGGCGAGGCGCCGGCCATCCCGCCGCACGGAATTTTCGTAGCGTGTCACGGCCCCGGGGCGCGATGCCCCGCTGGGGGAGCGCACGCCACGGCTCGCCGCCGCGCTTGGCCGCACACCGCACGCGCGGGACGAGGAACGGATTGGCACTTCACCAGACGGGACCATGATGACGCACGAGACATTCGACTGGCAGGCGTGGCGCCGCGAGGAGCGGCGCCGCCTGATCGCCGCGCGCGAAGGGTTGGATGAAGGCGACCGGCGCGCTCGAAACCGCGCCATCGACGAGCTGCTGAGCACCGGGTTCGGCGCCCTTGCCGGCAGCACGATCGGCTTCTGCTGGCCCATCTCGGCCGAGCCGGAGCCGCGATTCGCCGTACGGCGCTGGCGCGAGCAGGGCAGCCGCGCCGCCTTGCCCGTCGTGCTTGCGCCGCGCACGCCGCTGGAATTCCGCGAGTGGTGGCCGGGCGCCCCGACCGAGAAAGGCGTCTACGACATCCCCTATCCGGTCGGCACGGAGCGCCTCGAGCCCGAGGCGGCACTGGTCCCGGTCAACGGCTTTGACGTCGGCGCTTATCGCCTCGGCTACGGCGGCGGCTTCTTCGACCGGACGCTGGCCGCATTGACGCGCAAACCCGTCTGTCTCGGCCTGGGCTACGAGATCGCCCGACTGAAGACGATCCATCCACAGCCGCACGATATCCCGTTCGACTTCATCGTCACCGAGGGGGGCATCCACGTAAGCGCCGACGGCCGGCTGGAACGGATCGATCCGGCGGCCGCGGACGCCCGCGTCCGGGAGCTGCAGGCTCGACGAGGCTTGGCCGCGCGCTAGCGGACCCTGGCATCGCCGCGAGCGTGACGGCCGGCCTGACCGGGCGCAGGCCATCGGCTACGCTCGCGGAGTCGGCGCAGGGTGGACTCGGCCGCGGCTGGAGCACGGCCGTACGCGGATGGCGCGAATTGCGCTGACCCGGTCGAGGCGGTACCCTGCCGCGTTTTCTTTCCAGCCCTCGGACTAGGCGCTTTCCGCCATGCGCAGCCATCTCTGCGGTGCCCTCGACGCCAGCGACATCGACGCGACTGTGGACCTCGCCGGCTGGGTCAATCGTCGGCGCGATCACGGCGGCGTCATCTTCGTGGACCTGCGCGATCACGACGGTCGCGTGCAGGTCGTGTTCGACCCTGACCATCCCGAGATCTTCCACTCGGCCGAGCAGATCCGCGCCGAATACGTGCTGCGCATCCGCGGCCGCGTGCGGCGCCGGCCAGAAGGGACGGAGAACCCCGATCTGCCCACCGGCGATATCGAGGTGCTGGCCGAAGAGCTCGAGGTCCTGAACCGCGCCAAGACGCCGCCGTTCCAGCTAGATGAGTGGGACGTCGGCGAGGAGCTGCGCCTGCGCTATCGCTACGTCGATCTGCGCCGGCCCGAGATGCAGACGCGCATGCGCCTGCGTGCGCAGATCACCGCGCGCATACGCCGTTTTCTCGAGGAGCGCCAATTCCTCGATCTCGAGACACCCATGCTCACGCGCGCCACCCCCGAGGGCGCGCGCGACTATCTCGTGCCCAGCCGCACCCATCCGGGCGAGTTCTTCGCCCTGCCGCAATCGCCGCAGTTGTTCAAGCAGATGCTGATGGTCGGCGGCATGGATCGCTACTACCAGATCGTACGCTGCTTCCGCGACGAGGACCTGCGCGCCGACCGCCAGCCCGAATTCACGCAGCTCGACGTCGAGCTGGCCTTCGCCGACGAGGACGCCGTCATGCAGGTGTCCGAGGCGCTCGTGCGCGACCTGTTCACGCACGTGCTCGGGGAGCCGCTGACCGATCCGTTCCCGCGCATGAGCTACAAGGAGGCCATGTACCGCTTCGGCTCGGACAAGCCCGACCTGCGCATCCCGCTGGAGCTGGTCGAGGTCGCGGGGTTGATGGAAGAGGTCGACTTCAAGGTCTTCGCCGAGGCCGCCAACGATACCGATGGCCGCGTCGCTGCGCTGACCGTGCCCGGCGGCGGGAGCCTGACGCGCAAGGAGATCGACGACTACACGGAATTCGTCGGCCGCTATGGCGCCAGGGGGCTGGCCTACATCAAGGTCAACGACACCAGCCTGGGGCGTGAAGGGCTGCAATCGCCGATCCTCAAATTTCTCCCCGATCACGTCATTTCGGCGCTGATCGAACATACTTCGGCGCACAACGGCGATTTGATCTTTTTTGGCGCGGACAAGGCGCGCGTCGTCAACGATGCCCTCGGCGCGCTGCGGGTGCGCATCGGCCACGACCGTGGGCTCGTGCAGCACGGTTGGGCGCCGTTGTGGGTGGTCGATTTCCCCATGTTCGAGTGGGACGAGCGCGAGAGCGCCTGGACGCCGCTGCACCACCCGTTCACCTCGCCGGCCGTCGATAGCCCGGACGAGCTGCGCAGGCATCCCCGCCATGCGCTCTCGCGCGCCTATGACATGGTGCTCAACGGTACCGAGCTCGGCGGCGGTTCCGTGCGTATCCACGATCGCGACCTGCAGGAGGCGGCGCTGGAGGTGCTCGGGATCGACGCCGAGTCGGCGCGGCAGAAATTCGGTTTCCTGCTGGATGCACTCGAATACGGGGCGCCGCCGCACGCCGGTATCGCGTTCGGGCTCGACCGCCTGGTGATGCTGATGGCCGGCGCCGCCTCGATCCGCGACGTCATGGCCTTCCCCAAGACCCAGACGGCGAGCTGCCCGCTG
>CAZVBX010000132.1:0-5861 GCA_964625925.1 uncultured Ectothiorhodospiraceae bacterium
GGAACCGCCACGCCGCGCACGTCCGGGGGCAGCCACTCCGGGTCCGGGTAGATGTCCGGGCGGAGTTCGTGCGGGGTGATCGCCCCGTCGAGCGCGCGCACGATCGGCAGCACCTGCTCGGCCGGCGGATAGCCACGCCGCAGCCACTCCCACACGTGGCCCTGTCGCACGGGGGCGCCGATGCGCCTCGCGAGCTCCGTCTGGCTGTCATTCGCCAGGGCCACCGCTTTCCGGATCGCGCTCTGCATGGCGCAAGCTTACAAACCGTCTTGTATGTCCGTCAACAAGCCGTCTTGTCGGGACACCGACAAGAAATGTTGTAACCATATTTGTATGACCGGATTCAGCGATCGCTTGCGGTACGCCTTGGAGCAACGGGATGTTTCACAGTCCCAGCTCGCGCGGTGGCTCGGGGTCAAGCCCCAGGCCATTCAATACCTGTGCGCCGGAGCGGCACAGCGATCCCGGTACACCAGCGAGATCGCAGCGGCCCTCGGGATCAGCGCTACCTGGCTGGCCACAGGCCGCGGACGCATGTCGTCGACGAGCGATGAGCCTTCGATCGTTCGGGAAACGTCGCCGGAATACAACACCCGCACAGGACCCGTGATCGCTTACATTCAGGCCGGCGATCCGAGAACTGTGGTCGACTCGTACGTGGCCGGGGATGGATTCCGCACGGTGACGCTGGAAGGGGCCATCGCGCTGGAGGTCGGCCCGTACACTTTTGCCCTGGAGGTCGTCGGCGACTCGATGGCCGACGAGTTTCGAGAAGGAGATACCGTCGTGGTGGATCCGGACGCACCGTTGCGACCGGGAGCAATCGTCGTGGCCAAGCTCGACCGGGACGAAACCGCGACGCTCAAGAAATACCGAGACCGCGGGATCGACCACGACACGCACCCCGTGGTCGAGCTCAAACCGCTGAACGAGGATTACCCCTCGATCACGATGGACGCATCCAACCCCGGCCGGATCATCGGCCCGGTAGTAGAGCACCGGCGGCGCATGCTGAGATAACCGGCCGCCAAGGAGCCCCACCATGACGAAACTCGATCAGGACGGACAACCGCACCCGTCGTTCCACCAGGCTGCGAACCTGAAGAAAGCCACCGAGTCACTGCTCGGGATCTGCCGGGGCATCGCAGCCGATCGGCAGATCAACACCGAAGAGCTAGTATTCCTCGACACGTGGTTGAAGGACAACGCCCATGTCGCCCAGAGCTGGCCCGGCAGCGTCATCGCAGAACGGGTGACGGAGGTGCTGGCGGACGGCGTCGTCACGCAGGAAGAGACAGACGATCTGCTCGAGACCCTCGGCGAGATCACGGGCATGGACCTTGACCATGGCATCGTGTCCGGGCTCGCGAACACGGCTGCCGCGGACACCGCTCCGCGGCGAATCGATTTCGATGGCCGCGTGTTCTGCTTCACCGGCAAGTTCGTGTACGGGCCACGGAAGAAGCTCGAGAAGATGGTGCAGGAACGCGGCGGTAAACCGGCACAGAACGTCACGAATGACCTCGACTACCTGGTCATCGGGGGTCTCGCCAGCCGCGACTGGGCACACACAAGCCACGGCCGCAAGATCGAGGCCGCGAGGGAAAAGCGCGACGCCGGCGTTGACCTGATGATCATCGAAGAAGAACACTGGACAGCCGCGCTGTGAAGCGGCTGGCGTTTCGAGACCGTGGCCTCGCCTAGCCGAGTGGATATCTGCAGGAGCACGACGTGACGCACGGCAAGATCCGAATCCGCTGCCCGGAATGCCACGCGGTGGGCGCCGGCACAGAACACCACCTGCAACAGCCGATGACCTGTCCGAAGTGCGGACACACAGTACAGATGCAGGCGGTAGATGGCGGTGACCGCGCGCCATCGGCGGCCGGTGCCGCCGGCAAGCCGGACCATTCGAGCGAGCCCGGCGGGAGCAGGACGGATAGCCCCACGTCGGTCGGACAGCAGTCGGATTCCGTGAACGCCGCCGCGGATCCTGCGCGCGCAGGAACATCCCGTACCATCGGCGCGATCTGCCTCGCCCTGCTGGCGGGGTTCTTTTTCCTGCTGCTGATGATGGATTTCCACTCGCCAGATCCCGATCTCTTACCCCTACCTGTGCGCATCGCCGTGCTCGGCGGGCTGTCCGCCGCCCTGGCCTATGCCAGCTACCGCCTGTGGCCTGCGGGCACGAGCCTACCGATGCCTCGTTCTCCATGGGGGCCGCTGTACTGCCTCCGGTGCGGCACGACCGGCACGCCGAAGCGGGAAGCCAGGGGCAGTTTTGTCCTGGAAGCGCTCGTCTGGCTATTGGCCGTCGTGTTCGCGGCCCCGACCCTTGGCCTCACCCTGCTGCTGGCACTGATTTATACGCTCAGCCGAGCATTCGGCCGCAAGAACCGAAGCTGTCGGACATGCGGCTCGCACGACGTCATCCCCCCCGACAGCCCGCGGGCAGCCGACCTGCAGAATACCCACACGTAGTCCATAGCGTCGGCGCGCCGCGCGCGCCAGCGTCACCTCACTGCCCGGGACTCGACGGCACCCTGTAGCGCCGAGCCGCACCTCTGCTCCCTCCTACAAACCACCTTGTTGACGGAATACAAAACCGTTTGTATATTCACCCCATCGCAACGCACTGCAGGGGGAGCGATGGCGGATGAGCGAGACCAGGCCGCGCCGGCCACCGAGGCGCCGCGGCTCTCCGATAACGACTTCCGGCTGGTCGATGCGCTGGCCGGGGCCGGGGCCGCGGCGGCGGAGCAGGCGTTGCGCCGGCTCCCGGCGGGCCACCCGGCGCGGGCGCACCTGGACACGGCGACGGCGCTGACGTCGGGGCTGTTAGAGATCCCGATCGGTCAGGACGCCGCGGCGGACTCGACGACGAGAGGTTCACGAGGATGACGGACCTGACGACGCACATGGTGGACCGGATGCGCGTGGAGATCGCGCAGTCCGCGGCGGCGGATTGCCTGACAGCCGTGGAGCGCCTGCCCGAGGGACCGGCGCGCGATGCGGCTGCGCGGCACATCCGCCAGGCCCGCGAGGCCCTCAACGCCAGTCTGCAGGCAGAGGAAGCCACGCGGTTCCTGGTGACCGTTACCGCGCCCGGGAAACGCCTGCGCGTGGTCGTGCAGCAGGGGCGCCAAGGTGACTTCCTGAGCGCCCGCGATCGCGCGCTGGACTGGCTGGTCGACCGCGGCCGCGTCTCGGCCGAGACGCTGCGCGTGGGGAACGTCACGACCACCACCCAAACCTTCCAACCGGGCGAGGTCATCGAACTCGAGCCCGACGAACCGCTGCTCTACGCATGACCCGCGCAGACGCCAAACGCATAGCCCGGCGCGCGGGCCACGTCGGCAACCGCCACCCCGCGATCGCCGCCCGGTTCTACCGCGAGGCGAGCACGTTGTTCAGCCAGTCGGGCGATCACGGCGCGGCGCGGGAGTGCCATGAAGCGGCCGAGGCGCACGACCAGGTGGCCCGATCGCGCGACCGGAGGGCCTCGGCATGAAAAGCGGCGTACAGCACCTGCTCGATGTCGGCCGGCCCGTGCCACCGCACGACCCGCTGGAACGCATCAAGGCGCGCCGGTTGCCGGTGCGCGTGGTCGATCACGACGCCTCGCGCGTGATCCACGTCCCGATCAGCGAATGGGGCGTCGGCGACGTGGCCGCCCTCCGGCAAATCATCGAGGCGCTCGGCTTTGCGGTGGTGGAGAACGTGCCCTCCGCGGATCCGGACGGCTGCGTGCTCACGCTCCGGAGGGCGAACCATGCCGGCTGATGCTGTCGCCATCGCCCTGCTCGCCTGCGCGGCCTTCGGCTACGGGTTCTTCCTGGGGCACTGGGCCGGGCGGCGCGAAGGCCGACGCGATCGGAAGCTGGCCACGTGGATCGTGCGAACTTCACGCATCGCCGCGTTTCGCCAGACGGATGGCGCGACGTTCGAGGTCCGCTGCGAGCGCAACCGATGATCAATCAGCTCACAACGCTCGCCACCTTGCTCGGCGTGATCGGCGTGCTCTGCCTGGTCGGTTATGCGGTCGGCCAATTCCTGCGCGCCGCCGACTGCCGCCGGAAGCGCCCCGAATACACGCTCGCCACGCAGTGGCGCGCATTCACACCACCACAAAGAACGGGGAGACCGATGAAGCACGAACACGAACACCTACTCGGCGCCGCGGTGCGCGACGTCGTGACCGGCCTTTCGGGCATCGCGATCTCGGTCAGTTACTTCGTCAATGGCTGCGTGCGCATCTGCATCCAGCCGCGCTGCACCGACAACAAACCAGCGACCGAGGTCGAATGGGTCGACCTGCAACAGGTCGAGAAGATCAGCGCCGGCGTACGCCCCGATCTCGGCCTGATCGATGGCAACGGGGAATCGCGGCACCCGCTGTGTTCCGGCGGACCGCAGAAGGATGCGCCGCGGTCATGAGCCGCTGGGGCTCAATCGACGGACCGAAGATCCGTTTCGGACATCACCGGGTTTGGGCACCAGCGGAAGACCGGGCGCCGGTACCGAAGCGGAACAAAGCGCAGCGCAGGAAGAAGTGCCGGCAACAGAAAGCATCGCGCAAGCGCAATCGATGAATTGCCGAGAGGGCCCCTAACCGTGCTGTGAGTACGGGCGGGAGCAGTGCCGGAGGTAGAGCTGCGGGAGACCTCCCTTGTTGGCGTAAGCCGCAGCACCGCGGGGCCCGATGCGAGAGGCCGACGAAGCGCGAGGCAGCACGGCACTGCCGAGCGTGGAGGCGAAACGAGAAAGACCCGGGCGACTAACGTGCGCTGGCCGTCCGGGCCTACGTCCACCGGAGACGATCAATGGAAAACCAGCACCGTCACATCAAGGGGTTTCGTGACCTGAGCGAGGAAGAGATCGCGCTCATGAACGAAATCAAGACCAAGGGCGCCGAGCTCGGCGAGCTGGTCGAGAAACTACGCGCGACCGAGGGCGCCGATCAACGCTGGGTGAGCATCGGGCAAACCGACCTGCAGACCGGCCTGATGGCACTCACTCGCTCAGTGGCGAAGCCCACGTTCTTCTGATCCGAAGAACACAAGCCAAGACCGATCGGAGGTCACCCGATGGAAAGCGAACAGAAGCAGCCCGACACACCGTGGGACGCCGCGGAAATGCTCCACGAGCTCGACGGCGGCGTGTTCATGATGAAGCTCGCCCGCGCGCTGCAGGACGGCGCACTCGCGTGCACCGAGCACGGCCGGCAGGCCGAGGTATCGATGACGATCACGCTGAAGCAGATCAACGACAGCAACGTCGTCAACGCCTCGCACAAACTCGCCTACAAGCACCCGACCAAGCGCGGGACGCAGAGCGAGGACGACACCACCAAGACCCCGCTCTACGTCGGCCAGCGCGGGCGCCTGAGCGTGTCGCCCGAGATCCAGGCCGGTTTCGACTTCAGCCGGGAGTCGGAGACCGAGTCCAGCTCGTAACCCGGCCACACCACTCGAACCAGGGAATCTTTCATGGAACAGCAAAGCAACATCCTCACCGCCGGCGGCACATCGATCGAGCAGGTCGTGCAGTTGTCGCTGGCCGCGCATACGGCGCCGGAGAGCGACGCGCCAGCGGTCATTCTCCCCGACGGCGCGTCGGTGCAGGGGCTCGAGCACCTGGCCGTCGAGCCGTACCGCATGCGCGCGACCTACACCACCGAGCGCATCACCGACTTCTGCGGGTACGTCAAGGCCGAGGGCAACGAGAACACCGTCGTGTTCGACACCATCTACAACCCCCGCCAGACGCGCCTGCTGCAACAGGCCGCGGAAGCCGGCTGCATCACCGTGCCCGGCACCGAAATGTTCGTCCGGCACGCGGCCACGCAATTCGAGCAGTGG
>CAZVBX010000133.1:0-5843 GCA_964625925.1 uncultured Ectothiorhodospiraceae bacterium
GCGGCGCGATGCAGCATGGTGTCGAGCTGGCCCGACTCCTCGCCGATGGCGATCAGGTGCAGGAACATGGGCGGGAACTGGCCGCTGGACTCGAGTGAGCGGTTCAGCGACCCGCCCTCGCGCACCTGGCCGGCCGCATGCTGGACGGCCGCTCGCAGCGGGCGGTTGCCGATGACCGTGGTGGCGATGCCCAGGGCCTCCAGCGCCGGCACGCCGCTGGCGGCCAGGATGGACAGCGTCCGGGCGAAACGCCCGGTGTCGGCGCCGCGCAGCAAGGGCCCGAGCAGGGGCAGGCGCAGCAGCGCGGCGTCGGCGCGATAGCGCACGTCGTTGCTTCGCAGCGCCAGGCGCCCGAGGACCGCGGCCGCGATCAACAGCACCAGCAGCAGCAAACCCCACTCGCGCAGGAAGCCGCTCGTCGCCAGCATGGCGCGGGTGAGCAGCGGCAGCTGGGCGTCCATGCTCTCGAACACGCCCACGACCTGCGGCACCACGTAGGTCAGCAGCCCGACGACGATACCGATGGCGGCGAGGGTGAGAATGGCCGGGTAGGCGAGGGCTGCGCCGACCGAGCTGCGTGTGTCCTGGCGCGATTCGACGTAGTCGGCCAGGCGTTCGAGCACCGGTCCGAGATGGCCCGACTGCTCGCCGGCGCGCGCGGTGGCAACGTAGATCTCGGGGAAACTGCGCGGGAACTCGGCCAGCGCGGCGGCCAGGCTATGGCCCTCGACCACCCGCGCGCGTACGCCCAGGATCAGCCGCTGCACATGCCCCTTCTCGGAGTACCGGGCGATGGCGCGCAGCGCCTCCTCCACCGGCATGCCGGACTGCACCAGGGTGGCGATCTGGCGCGTGATCAGCGCCAGATCGCTGGCACCGATGCTGCGCCGCAGCCCGACGCGCGGCGCGGCACTCTGCTCGCGCCGGCCCTGCGTGGCCTCGGCGACCGACAGCGGCGAGAGCCCTTGATCGCGCAGCTGCTGGCGGATCTGGCGCGCGGTGTCGCCCTCCAGCACCCCGCTGCGCTCGCGCCCGTGCGGATCGAGGGCCGTATACTCGAATGCGCTCACTTACTCAGAACCAGTGATGTCTTAAGAACCACGAAAAATTTGCCGGGAGCCACTTCGCGCCAGCCCCGAAGGGGCGAGGCGCAGGGATGCGCCGAGCAATGAATACGAACAAACACGAATGAAAGCAGGTAGTCGGCTCCGCTTAGTACCATCGGGGGGTGCCGGAAGTGACATCATTCCGCGCCAACGCTCGTACCTATGCCTCGCCAAACTCCACCGCTGACCCGCCCGCACCGACGGCAGTGTGGCGCTCGCTGGTCTTTCTGCGCACGCGCTGCCCGCGGGCGCGTCACCCCCATATTCGTGTTCATCCGTGTTACTCGCGGTTCTTTCGGGGCAGTCGGCGGCTAGTGATTCGGTCCATCAGACCTCGACGCCGGGGTCGCGGTCGGCGTGGGGCGTGACGCGCAGGACCTCCTCGATCGAGGTCTCCCCCGCGCGGATACGGCGCAGGCCGTCGGCACGGATGCCGGGCCCGCGCTGGCGCGCGTGCGCTTCCAGCTCCTGCTCGGCGGCGCCCTCGTGGATGAGGTTGCGCATGGTCTCGTCGATCGCGACCAGCTCATAGATGCCGCTACGCCCGGCATAGCCGCTGTGGTTGCACTGCGCGCAGCCGTCCTCGTTCGGGCCCCAGACCTGGGGCGGATCGGCCGGATCCAGGCCGAACACGTGGCATTCTGACTCGGTCATGCGGTGCGGCACGCGGCAGTAGGGGCAGAGCAGGCGCACCAGCCGTTGGGCCAGGATGCCGACCATGCTGGAAGACAGCAGGAACGGCTCGACGCCCATGTCGCGCAGGCGCGTCAGCGCGCCGATGGCCGTATTGGTGTGGAGGGTGGACAGCACCAGGTGGCCGGTCAGCGACGACTGCACCGCGATCTCGGCGGTCTCCAGATCGCGGATCTCGCCGACCATGACGACGTCCGGGTCCTGGCGCAGGATCGCCCGCAGGCCGCGGGCGAAGGTCAGGTCCACCTTGGTATTCACCTGGGTCTGGCCGATGCCGTCGAGGTAGTACTCGATCGGGTCCTCCACCGTGAGGATGGTGCGGCTGGCGTCGTTCAGGCGCGTTACGCCGGCATAGAGCGTGGTCGTTTTGCCGGAGCCGGTGGGGCCCGTGACCAGCAGGATACCGTGGGGCCGGTGGATCAGGTCGTTGAGCAGCCGCGTGTCGCGCGCGGCCATGCCCAGGTGCTCCACGTCCAGACGCCCCGCCTGCTTATCCAGAAGGCGCAGGACGACGCGCTCGCCGTGCCCCGATGGCAGGGTGGAGACGCGCACGTCGACCGGGCGCCCGGCGATCTTCAGCGAGATGCGCCCGTCCTGCGGAAGGCGCTTCTCGGAGATGTCGAGGCGCGCCATGACCTTGATGCGCGAGATGATCAGCGGCGCGATGTTGCGCGGCGGCTCGAGCGTCTCCTGCATCACTCCATCGATGCGCATGCGCACGGACAGGCGTTGCTCGAAGGGCTCGATGTGCACGTCCGAGGCGTTGTGGCGCACCGCCTCGGTGAGGATGGCGTTGATCAGCCGGAT
This sequence comes from uncultured Ectothiorhodospiraceae bacterium, assembly GCA_964625925.1. Taxonomy (GTDB): domain Bacteria; phylum Pseudomonadota; class Gammaproteobacteria; order XJ16; family Halofilaceae; genus Halofilum. The sequence continues at coordinate 2,607 of CAZVBX010000133.1, forward strand.
GATGGGCGCGTCATCCTCCGACTCCATCAGATCCTCGGGCTCGGGCAGGGCCTCGGCCGCGCTGGCCAGGTCGCCCTCGTCGCCCAGATCATCGACGGCGTCGAGGGCGCCGCCGGCGCCGCGCTCGTAGTTGCGCGTCAGCCGGCGGCCGAACTCCTCGGCCGAAACCTCCTCGACCGGCAGGCCGCCCCCGGCGGCGCGCCGTAGCTCCAGTAGGGCCGCGGCCGCGGCGTCGGGCCGGATCACCAGAACGGTATGGCCGTTCTCATGGGTCTCGGTCATCACGCCGTTGCGGCGCGCGAAGGCATAGGGCACTCGCAGCGGCGAGTGATCCGGCACCGGCGCCGCCGACTCGGACATCGCTGTGGCGATCGGGCTCGCCCGATCCGGTTCACTCATTCGGCGCTCCCGACGGCGTGGGGCTGCCGCCGTGTTGCAAGTCGAGTTCGGGCAGCGTCGGCAGCTCGTCGACCAGCGCCTCGCTCTCCTGCCGGCGCGAGAGCTGCTCGCTGCGCATGTAGTTGTACTTCTCGCCGGTGTAATGGTCGGCGAGGCCTTGATCGCGCAGGATCCGCGGGTGCAGGAACACCATGAGGTTCTGCTTGACCTTGTCCGTGCTGCGGTAGCTGAACAGGTGCCCGAGCACTGGGATATCACCGAGCAGCGGGACGCTCTCCTCGACGGTCTGCACGCTGTCGTCGATCAGGCCGCCGAGCACCAGCGTCTGGCCGTCCTCGACCAGCACGGTCGTCGTCAGCGAGCGTGTGTTCGTGACCACATCCGCCGTGGTGATGTCGGGGGCGGTCGCCGCGATGCTGGAGACCTCCTGGTTGATGTCCATCTGGATGGTGTCGCCCTCGTTGATCTGGGGTTGCACCTGGAGCGTGATGCCGACGTCGCGGCGCTCAATGGTCTGAAACGGGTTTTGGGCGCCGTCGGCGTCGCCGCCGGTGTACTGGCCCGTCACGAACGGGACGTTCTGGCCCACGACGATCTCGGCCTCGGCGTTGTCCAGCGTGACCAGGCTGGGCGTGGACAGGATGTTGTTGTTGGCGTCCGAGGCCAATGCGCGGATCAGCACGCCGAAGTCCGTGTCGCCCTCGTCGAGCGCGCCGAGCGTCAGACCCGAGGCTCCAGAGATCGCGCCCGGGTTCTGGATGAGATTGACAATGTTGTTGCCGCCGCTGCTGAAGCTGGTGCCGCCGGCGGGACCGCCCGAGTCCGACCCGTCGAAGGCGAACTGCACGCCGAGTTCGCGCGCCTGCTCCTGCGAGACCTCGGCGATGATGGCCTCCACCAGCACCTGGGCGCGCCGGATGTCGAGCCGGCGCACGATCGATTCGAGCCCGTCGAGCCGGTCCGGCGGCCCGGTGAGCACCAGCGAGTTCGTATTCGCGTCGGCCTGGATGACCACGTTCTCGTCGTTTCCCCCGCCATCGCCGTTTTGCTCCTCCTGGCGCGCCTCGGTGATGCCCGTGAGAATCCCGACTAAGTCGTCCGCGTTGGCGAACTTGAGATAGACCACCCGGGTGTTGCCTTCGCGCTCGAGCGGCGTGTCGAGGTTCGCGATCAGGGTCCGTACCCGCAGGCGTTCCTCCGACGGGCCGGACAGCAGCACCCGGTTGCTGCGGGGATCGGCGGCCGCGCGGATGCCCGCGCCCTCTTGCTGGCCCTGCAGGGTGCCCAGAATGCGCACGATCTCCTGCGCCGAGGCATGCTCGAGCTCGACCACGTCGATGCCGGACTCGATCGGTTGATCGACGCGGTCGATGATCCCGGCCACGCGTTGGACGTTGGCGGCCACGTCCGTGACGATCAGGCGGCCGGTCGGCTCGTACGCCGCCAGATGACCGGATTCGGGCATCAGCGGCCGAAGGATCGGCACCAGCTGCGCGGCATTGACGTGGTCGACGCTGATGACCCGCGTGATGAGCTGACCGTTGCCGCCGTCGCCCACCGGCACCGAGCTGCGGGTGGCCGCGGCCGTCGGCACGATACGCGTGACGTCGCCCTCGTCGACCGTGGAATAGCCATGCACCGATAGCACCGACAGGAATACGTCGTACAGCTCGCGGTCGTTGACCGGCTCCGACGAGACGACGTTGACCGTCGCATCGACGCGCGGATCCACGATGAAGTTTCGTCCAGTGCGTTCCGAGACGGTGCGGATCAGCGAGCGCAGGTCGGCATCCTGCAGGTTGAGCATGAAGCCGTTGTCGGCCTCGGACTCGGACCCGGACTCGGCTTCGGACTCGGCGCCTTCGGCCGCGGAGTCCTGCTGTGCATGGCCGGCCTGCGCGAGCAGCAGCGCGAGCAGCGGCACGGCCAGGAGTCCGGTGAATTTGCGGCGCGCGCGGGGCATTGTGGCGTTCAAACGCCTACCTCTTGTGGCGTAGTCATCGGCGTCCCGGCCGGTGCACTGCGGCGCCGGGGGTGTCCCTAGGATTCTTGTACGCGCCGCTTCGCCGGTCAAATCCGTGCCGCGTCGCGACCTCGCACGATCGCCCGCGGTCCGGTCGGAGCGCGATGGGCCCGTCGGCTCAGCCACGGGCCTGCGATCGCTGGTCGGGCACGTCGTCGGCGCTCGACGTCCCCTCGGCGTCATTGCTCGGCAGGCGCAGGATCTCGGCCCCGTCGCCGCGGCGCAGCATGACACGGTCCGGGAAAATAGCGGTAATGCGCGCACTGTCGGCGATTCGATCGCCCACGGAGTAGACCGCCTCGGCCTCGTCGCCGGCCGCGATCACGGCTACTCCGGCGCCGCCGCCGGCGGCGTAGATTCCACGAAGCACGAGATCGAGTTCGGTTTCCGGGGCGTCCGCCGGCTGCTCGGGCTCCGGGGCCGGAGGTTGCCCGAAAAGCGACAAGCGCGCCAGCCGTGCAGCGGGCGGTGGGGCCTCGGGGTCCTCCGCCGCGTGCTGGGCGGGCGCTGCGCTCGGTGGCGGCAGCGCGGCCGCGGCGGGCAGGGCCTGCCAGGTCAGTCCGGCGAGCTGCCACCCGAGCACCCCGGCGAGCGCGGCGTTGAGCAACAGCGGGCGGGCGAGCAGCGCACGGAACTGCGCGAGCCCGCGTAGAGCGAGGGTGCGTGCGTCCATCGGTTCGGTGGAGTCCAGGTGCGGGACCATGGTCCCGGCGTCGCATTGTAATGGCGGCACGAGCGGATGCCAGGAGCGTCGCCCGAGTCCTAGGGCCTGTTAACCCTTCCCGCGGTCGTCGCGTTGTGGCCCCCAATCCGGG
>CAZVBX010000134.1:0-1821 GCA_964625925.1 uncultured Ectothiorhodospiraceae bacterium
TTTGTTGTTCGGCGGCTCCTTGAAAGTCCCGAGCATGACGATCGAGTCGTAGTCGTCGGCGATCGAATCGAGCCACAGGACCAGCGGGTTGCGGTTCTGCGGCGACAGAACATCGACGCGGTCGTACATGAAGCAGCGCAGGCCGGTGGCGTAGGCCAACGCTTCGGCCACGAGCACGTCGGCGCGCCAGCGCTCCGACTCCGAGGCGAGGCCGTAGGGGTGGCCGCCGATGCTGACGCCGCAGTCGGTGTCGATCTGCACCAGCGGCCATTGCGTGAAGTGGCACGACTGCGACAAGCGATCGTTGATCGGCCGGATCGCCTCGGTAATCAGCTCCGTGGGGATGCCGTCGGGCCTCAGCGCGGCCTCGGCGATGCGGTACTGCTTGGCCTCGGCGTGCAGGTGCGCAGCACGTTTCGTGATATTACCGGCCTCGGAAGAAGCGCGCTGCTGCTGCATCAGGTTGTTCAAGGACTTCCGCGCATCCAGGAACTCGGCGACCGCGTTCCCATCAACGCCCAAACCGACCAGCGGCTCGTAGGAGCTGTCTGTGACCGGCGCATCGTCCTCGGTGTCCTGGCGCGCCTGGGCGAGCTGCTGCCGCTCCTCCTGAGCGGTTTTGTATTCCTCGTTTGCCGTCTCGAGTGACGCCTCGATGTCCGCCTGATTGGAGGCTGGCTCACTGTAGTGGGCCCGCTCGTGCAGACCGTCGGCGTCTTCGACGAGCTCGGTGCCGCAGGACGGGCAGGCGGTGATCTCGGAGTCGGCGCCGTTGAGCTTGGCCCGCAGCTCCTCGTGGCGCTGGCTGGCCTGCTGGATGCGCTGATCCCGGGCGTCGATCTGCGCGTCGATGGCGTCCTGCAGGTTGGCGCGCGCAGTATTGAAAGCGTCCCGGGCCTCGCCCATCTGCTTCTCGGTCGGCGCCTCGGGCGCTTCGGCCTCCCAATCCTCGGCCTTCTGGCTGCCGTACTGCTCGCCGGTGGCTTGGCGCCACTCCTGCTCCTTATTCTTCGCGGTCTGCTCGGCGTTGGCGCGGGCCGCATCGAAGCCGGAGCGGAGCATCGGCTTGAGCTGCTCGATGATGTCGACGTAGATGCCGCGCTTCTTCATGCGCTCGGCAACCTCGTCGGGCTTGGCCTGGATGCCGGTGGCGCGCATCAGCACGCCGCGGCGGTCCTTGTCGGGCAGGGCCATGAACGGCGTTGCGCCCAGCGCGATGTCGAGTCCTTCGAGCTGGGGCAGGTTGGCGCCCTTGGCCGCATCGCCCTTCGGCAGCTTGATCGCGGCGGCGCCGCCCTTGCTGTCGGCGATGGACCAGTCCACCCGCGTCTGGCCGTTCTTGTGCCCGTGGGTCAGCAGCAGGCCGTAGTCGGTCTTCTTGGTGACGCGGGTGGCCTTGCCGAGAAGGGCGTGACGGATCGCCTCGGCGAGGCTGGACTTGCCGGCCGCGTTCGGGCCAGCGATGAGGGTGACGGTCGTGGCCGGCTCCAGGTCGAGCGCGGCCACGCCGAGGTAGCCTTCAAGTTGTATGCGGTCGATACGCATGACGGTGTCTCCTATTCAAGGCCCATGTCGGACTGGCCGGCGGCTTTCGGCTGCTCCGGGGCTTCTTGCTCGTCGCGCAGCTCGGCGCTGCGGGCCTTGTACGCCTCCTGCGCCTGAGCGAGGGCGTCGCCTTCGAGCACGCCGCGGGTCGCGTCGATGCGCTCCTCCAGCTCGTCGACGGTCTTGGCATTGCGGATCTCGTCGATGAGCTGGCTCTGGTCGCCGCCCTCGTCAGCGTTGGCCGCCGGTTCTGCCTGCGGCGGCTCGACGTCCCAA
>CAZVBX010000134.1:1831-5779 GCA_964625925.1 uncultured Ectothiorhodospiraceae bacterium
CGCTCGGGTCGAGGTCGAGCACGTCGTCGGTGCTCTCGACGCCGGCATCGCCCTGCTCGTCGAGCGCTACGGCCCGCTGCAGCTCGACGGAGACGGGCAGGTACTTGAATAGGGCTCGGATGGCGGTCTTTTTCGCCATTTCCGCGTAGTGCGTGGACCAGGGCCCTCTCTCCTCACTGGCCTTGGCCTTAGCGCCCTTGCGGGAGAGGCGGACTTTTTCGACCTTGGCGACCGGCAGGACCACGAACTGCACGCCGCCGTCCTTGAGCTCGGCGACGGCGTAAACGTGGGTGAGCTCGCCGGCGTCTTCGCCCTCGTACGGGCGATGGGTCAGATCCTCTCGGAGGCCGTACTGGTAATCGAACTCGTCTGCCTCGTAGACCTCGCGGGCGCGCAGGCTGGTGATCTGGCCGGAGCGACGGGCGAGGTCGATCATCCCGCGGTAGCCGATGATGAGCTGAACCGTGGTCTGCTCATTCGACTTGCCGCGGTTCTCGACGAACGGCAACAGATAGCAGTGGCCCAGGGCGCCGCCGGGCTCGAGTCCGAGCTGCGACGCCTGGATGATGGCGCCGAACAGGGTCTTGGGGTCCGCGTTCAGCAGATCCGGGGTTCGGCGCATTTCAGTGGTTGCGATGCGCGCCATGCGGTCCGCATTCATGTGGCGGGGCAGGGCGCGCTGGATCTCCTGCTTGTTGTTCTGCAGGAAATACTGGATGCCCTTGCGGGCCGGCGCCTTTTCGCCGGCGCCGGTCTGTTGGCGCAGCTCTTGTGGATTGGCAGCCATGGGTTACTCCGTGGTGTCCTCAATGAAACGGAAACGGCATTGCTCATAGGCCGGGCAGAAGCGGTGATGGCAGAGCATCGACCGCGGATTCCCGAAATACATGCCGTTCTTGATGATGCCGGCTGCGTAGTGCAGCAGGCCGGATTCAGTGTCCGAGCCGAGCAGAAGGCCGCGACCATCGGGGATCTGGCCGATGCCGGCCGCGGCCGCGCCTTCGGTCTTGAGCCCAATGATCTTTCCGGGGGCGGCGAGGTCGTCGCCGGTGGTGCGCTGGCCGAGGAGGGCGAGTAGCTCGTAGACGGCGAGCTGGGCGCCGTGCCAGTCCATCTTGACGTTGCCGACGCTGTCGACGGCGTTGCGGCCGGTCTTGAGGTCGGCGATGCCGCGGCGCTCGACTTCGACGCCTTCGGCGATGAAGTGCTCGCGGTAGAGCCGATCGAGCGTTCCGGTCAGGCGCAGCACCAGCCCATCGCCCATGTCGACGTCGAGGTCGTCGCATTGCAGCTCGACCTCCTCGAACTCGAATTGCGGCGCGTAGTCCTGGCAGTACAGGGACACGAGCCCGACGCCCGTGCGCTCGGCGTCATGCTTCTTGACGTCGAACCAGTGGACGCCCTCGTCGTCGCGGAACTGCTGGACGAACGCATCGGCCGCATCGCTGGCCGACAGCTCGTGGCCCTCGACGCGCGCCTGGTCGAACAGGCCAGTGGCGTAGTGAACGGCGGTGCCCAGGTGCGCACGGCCGGAGTCGGGGAGCACCTGCTTTTCCAAGTGCTTCGCCGCCCAGCGGGCCGGGCAGTCGAACAGCTCGGCGAGCGACGAGGCGCGCACGCGCACCGTGACGCTGCCGTCGCCGGCCACGGGCCAGCCCAGCTCGTCGATCAGGTACGCGATCCCGACAGGGGTGTCGTCTTTCACAGCCCCTCCTTGCGGAGCGTCTCCATCACGATCTCGTCGACGTGGCCCTCGCAGTAGCGCCGGAACTCGGGGTACAGCAGGTGCAGGAACTCCCGGGCCGGGCTGCTGGCGGGGACGTCGGCGCCGAGCTGGTCGATGTCGTACTGCTGCGTAATCTCGGCGAGGCGCTGTTGCTTCGCCGCGATCCGAGCACGCTCATCCCGGTTGTTCTTCTTGGCCTGCAGGCTGTAGTGCGGCCCAAGCCGAGGCGGCTTTGCGGTCGTCTCCTGTAGCGCTTCCGGGATCAGGTCCGGGACTTCGCTGCTCCAGACGCAGTTTCCGACGGCACGCTCCGTACGTTCACGGCGCGTCATTTGCCGCGGCGGATAGTCGACCGGCGGCTCAACGGTGGTCTGGTCAGGCATTGTCGGCAGCCTCCGCGTTCTCCGCGGCGGCCGGCGCCTGATCCTGCCGGACCGTGGCCGATTCATCGCTGGTCTGGACGAATCGCAGCCCTTCGGATTCCAGGGCGGCCGCGGCGCGTATGGCCAGGTTGTCGGGGATATAAACGATCATCCCGGGCTCTCCGTGGTCGCGGTGTGATACCGCTGATGCCCCGGAAATTACGTAGTGTGATGCCCGGTGTCAACACAAGTTGTGATTTTCGCGTTCGCGGAAAGCGTGACGCGAGCTGGAGGAGGGGAATTAGCCGGCTTCGTCGAGCGCTTCGTCGGCGAAAGAGCGGGGGAGGATCGGGCCGATCAGGTGGACAAACTCAATCTCGCTGCGGTTCAGGACCACGCGCTCGTTCGAGTCATTCGGGCTGATGAACGTCAGGTCGTCCCCGCGCTCGAACAGCAGCTCGCAGATGCGGCTCAAGCCGTCGGTCGTCCTGAGGTACACACGCTCCCCCATGACGAGGGGCTTGGAAGGCTCAACCGTCAGCACTTGGCCGTCGAGGATGGCGGGGTAGTAGACGGAGCCCCGGACTTGGACCAAGTAGCCGCTTGGATCGTCCGTTGGTGCGGAAATGGCGATAGCCCCCCGTTTGGGTTCTTTTAGTTCCGCCCAAGTGCCGTCAGTGCGCGGGTGTGCCACGCCGATCAACAGGGCGCGGTTGCGATCATAAGAGGTTTGGTCCTTCTCATGGAAGGACCCGCCGCGTTTCGGCTCCTCGCCGGTCAGGATCCACTCCTGCCGGACGCCGTATGCGGCGGCGAGCCGTGCGAGGTCACTGTAGTCGGGGGCGCGCTTGCCGCGTTCGTACATGGAAATGCGGCTCTGCGATTCCCAACCGCACCGGGTCGCGGCTGCGGTTTGGGAAATCCCCAGGTCCTTACGGGCCTCCGCCAGGCGGCGGCCAATAGCGCTCTCCGAGTCCGTCATCTGGGGGTGAAACTCCTACTGCGGGAAAAATGTTTTTGTTGTGCCGTCACATGTTGTGAGTGTAGCGCGTTTTGTTATGTTCGCTCCCCAACGAAGCGTGTTGACCATATAACACAATTCGTGATTACCTTTGCCCCGTATGGAGGGGCTGAAGAAAGCGATCGAGCTGGCCGGGGGCGTGCCTGCGCTCGCCCGCAAGTGTGGCTACCCGTATCCGAGCCGGATATGGAATTGGATGCGGCGTGGGCGTATTCCCGGCGACCAGATCCCGGTGATCCGGGCGGCCGTGGATAATGCCGTGCCCGCCGAGGATTTTCTGCCGATCGCTTCGCATGAATAACGGCCCGTGTTCTGCCAGCACGGGCTTTTTCGTTGACCAGTCCCCCCATCAACAACCCTCACACGACAAAGAGCCGCGGAGCGCGGTATGGATTCACAGAGCTTTCGCAACGGTTACGAAGCCCTTGAGCAGTTGTTCGAGGGCTATACCTCCGAAGAAGTCGGCGCCTGGATGATCGAGCACGGTTACTGGTCGCCGATGATCCCTAGTTCAGCCGCGGCCCGGGTCCGGGCCAACAACAACCCCGACAAGGACCAGTACTGGAAGCTGTCGGAGCTGCTGGGGTGGTCGCAGGCCACCGGCCGGACGGTCATTCGTGACCTGTTCAGCAGCGCAATCGGCGATACGGCCGGTAGCGAACAATCCGTTCTCGATCAGATGGCCGCGCTGCTGCAAGAGCAAGAGCGCCTCGATGCGAGGCGTCTCGAGATCACGCGCCAGATGCAGCAGCTCCTGCAGAGCCAGCGGGCTGACTTCCAGTACGACGGTGAGGCGCTGGGGACGCCGGAGACGGTCCGCGTGGCGAGATTCCAGCGTA
>CAZVBX010000135.1:0-5751 GCA_964625925.1 uncultured Ectothiorhodospiraceae bacterium
TTTCCTCGACGTGTGTAGCGAGGCCTAGGTTGTGTTCGCGGACCAGGCGTTCCGCGAGGCCAGCGTTTCGGTTCTTCAGCGCCTGGATGATCTCACGGTGCTCTGCGAGAGATGTCTCCGCACGTCCCGGACTGCGCATGGCAACCCGGCGAACGCCGCGCGTATGCACGACGATGTTCTCGACGAACTCCCCGATCAGATCACAGCCCGAGGCCGCGATGATCGCCTGATGGAAGCGAACGTTCGCATCCGAGTAGGCGTCGAGGTGCTCTTCGAGACTCTCCGTCGAGAAGCCATCGAATATCTGCTCGATGGCCTCGAGCTCGTCGTCACTTGCTCGTTCGGCGGCCAACCTGGCCGCCATCCCCTCCAAGGCCGCCCAGACGACGATGATCTCGATGATCTCCGCCTTCGTCTTGCGCGCGACGAAAATTCCGCGCCGCGGCTGGGAACGCACGAAACCCTCCTGCTCGAGCAGTGCCATGGCTTCGCGGACCGGCGTTCGGCTGACCCCCAAAGCCTGACAGAGCTGCTTCTCGTCCAGGCGGACTTCCTGCGACTGGCCGTACACGTCCATTTCGGCGATCGCCTGCTTCAAGGCCGTGTAGGCAGCGCTCTTGAGACTGGCCGTCGCCTCGAGCGGCTTGACCTGCAATTTATGCCGATCGGCTTCCGCCATTCACTCAGCGCCCTACACCCTTCCGGCGCGCTCGTATTTTGTATACCAGAACGCCAGAGCCGCCAAGCCCCTTCACGGGGCAGATCCAAATACTGTATACCAAATACACCCCGGCGCCAAGTCCGGCGTAAATGGGGGCGCAGCCGGGGTTTTTCCGTCCCCTGCGGGCCGGTGCTTTATTGACGCCATGTATACCGTACACCAGAATAGCCGGCCCAGGGGCTCGGTTAACATGTCCCGCGATCGTCGCGTTGTGGTCCCCGATCCGGGCCCCGCAAGGCGCGAGGAACGAGTGTAGCGGCCCTACACGAGTGACGAGCAACGCAGCGCGGCCCCGGATTGCGGGCCACAACCCTTCGGGGCGCTCGCGGGAAGGGTTGACAGGCCCAAGAGCAGCCCCAGCCGAAGAACGAACATGCCGGCACCTGCACGGATGCGGAGGCCGACCGGGTGGCCGCGATTACGCCCGGGCAAGGACATCAGTAGCCGGAGAGCGAGTCCAATGAAGATCTGTATTTTCGGGTCAGGCGCGATTGGAGGCTACATCGGCGTGGAGTTCCTGCGCGCGGGCGCGGATGTCAGCCTGATCGCGCGGGGGCCGCACCTCGCCGCAATGAAAGAGAACGGCGTCAAGCTGATCAAGGATGGCGAGGAACACGTCGTTCACCCGCGCTGCACCGACGATCCGGCCGAACTCGGCCCCCAAGACTATGTGATCGTCTGCCTCAAGGCCCATTCCGTGCCGGCCGTGGTCGCGGACATGAAACCCCTGCTCGGTCCCGATACGGCCGTGGTAACGGCGGTCAACGGGATCCCCTACTGGTACTTCTACCAGGATGGCAGCGAGGCCGAGGGCACGACGCTTGAAACCGTCGATCCCGGCGCCAAGCAGTGGAACGAATTGGGCCCGGAACGGGCCATCGGTTGCGTTGTCTACCCGGCCACTGAGGTGGTCGAGCCGGGCGTGATCAAGCACGTATACGGTGACAAATTTCCGCTGGGCGAGCCGGACGGTAGCCAGTCCGAGCGCGCCACGGCGCTAAGCGAGGTCATGGAGCGGGCGGGCCTGCGCGCCCCCGTGCTCGATCGCATCCGCGACGAGATCTGGCTCAAGCTGTGGGGCAACGTCTCGCTCAACCCGGTCAGCGCACTGACGCTAGAGACGCTCGACAACATCGCCCAGGACCCCGGCACCCGGGCGGTGGCCAAGGCCATGATGCTGGAGGCCCAGCAGATCGGCGAGCGCATCGGGGTCAATTTCCGGGTCGATGTCGAGCGGCGCATCAATGGCGCGGGCAAGGTCGGCGCCCACAAGACCTCCATGCTGCAGGACCTGGAGGCGGGCCGCCCCATGGAGATCGACGCCCTGGTCTCGTCGGTTCAGGAGATGGGCGCCAAGCTCGGCGTGCCCACGCCGACCATCGACACGGTCTTGGCACTGGTGAAGCAGCGCGCGCATCATGCCGGACTCTACCAGCCCCTGGCTCCGCCGGCGCAAGAAACGGCGGCGCCCAGGGAGTATGCTACCGCCAAGTAGCGGCGTCCTCGGTCGCTCCGTACGAGGATCGCGACCACGCCGCGGGGATAGTGCGATGAGGGTCGGAGACATTCTCGAAAGCAAAGAGACGCGCATCATCACCGTGCGGCTGCGTGAGCCGGTCGAGGTCGCGGCCCGGCTCATGAAGTCGGAGAATATCAGCGCCCTCGTCGTCAAGGACGTCTGCCGGACCGAGGGCAATGTGGTCGCCGGGATGTTCTCCGAACGGGATATCGCCCGCGCGGTGGTCGATCACGGCGCCGCCGCGCTGCAACTGCGCGTGGAACAGCTGATGAGCAAGATGCTGTTCACCTGCGGCCCCGATGACGACCTGCGCCATGTGCTCAATCTCATGGTCAAGCACAACATCCGCCACATCCCCGTCCTGTCCGACCATGTGCTGGTCGGGCTCATCAGTGCCCGCGACATCATCGAGCTGCGGCTACGTGAGCTCGACGGGCAGACGGACTTGGCCGGAGCGCAGGCGACGTCCTAGGAGCCTGTCCGCGTGGTGAGCGTGGGCAGGCTCCAGGCGGCAGTAGGGCGGCGCGAGATCGCTCGGGCCCGGCGCCCCGCTCACGAGTGACCGACCTCCCAACCCAGAGCACACCCGCGTAGATCGCGCGGATGCGCTCGGGCGTTGGCGGTCGCGCACCCCGGCCGAGCGGCGCGACCGGAATTCCAGCGGAACCAAGGGAGAGAGCCCGCCATGAGCACGCTGATTTTCACCCACCCGAGCTACGAGCAGCACGAGAACGGGCCCGGGCATCCGGAGTGCGCGGAGCGCATCCGCACCGTCTGGCAGACCCTGGGCAAGGCACCGTTCGAGGCGCTCGAGCGGCGTGAGGGCGGGGAGGCAACAGTCGACGAGCTGGCCCGGGTGCACGAGCGCGGCTATATCGAGACGGTGCTCAGCTCCATCCCCGAGCAGGGCTACGCCCAGCTCGACGGGGACACCGCCCTGTCACCGGGCTCGCGCCCCGCCATTCTGCGCGCCGCCGGCGCCGTGCGCGAAGCGGTCGACGCGATCGTCGGCGGCGAGGCGCGCAACGCCTTCTGCGCCGTTCGCCCCTGCGGCCACCATGCCGAACCGGCGCGAGCGATGGGCTTCTGCAGCTTCAACAACATCGCCGTAGGTGCGACCCACGCGCTCGCCACGCACGGGCTCGAGCGCGTCGCTATCGTCGATTTCGACGTGCACCACGGCAATGGCACCCAGACCACGGCCGGCGGCGAGCCGCGGCTGATGTTCGCCTCCACCCATCAGTCGCCGCTGTTCCCCGGCACGGGCGCGCGCGAGGAGCGCGGACAGCACAACAACGTCGTCAACTGCCCGCTGGCGGCGGGCGCGGGCACCGAGGCATTCCAGTCCGCGCTGGGCGACACCATCCTGCCGGCGGTCGAGGCGTTCAACCCGCAGCTGCTCATGATCTCCGCCGGCTTCGACGCGCACGAGCGCGACCCGCTAGCCCAACTGCGGTTCACGGCCGACGACTTCGCCTGGGCGACGCGCGAGCTGATGGCTCTGGCCGATCGCTGCTGCGACGGCCGCGTCGTGTCGGCGCTCGAGGGCGGCTACGACATGACCGGCCTGGCCGAGAGCTGTGCCGCCCACGTGCGCGAGCTGATGAGCGCCTGACCGGGCACCGCCCCGGGCGCGACCGTTTGGCGGCGCCGAGCACCGGCTCGCGTGGCACCGGATTCGGCCGGGGTTTGCGGTATACTGGGCCGACCGTCCGCCCGCTCGCGGTCCCCGGACGGCCGCACAGTCCTCGGCGATCGCACGAGAGGGGCCTCGAGGGAATGGATGATAGCGCCAACCTGAACGTTCAGCCGCAGATGAGCACCGTCAGCTTCCGCTGGCAGGCGTACAATGCGCTCAAGGACGCCATCACCGAGATGGACATCTACGATCACCGCGAAGAGATCCGCCTCGACGAGCGTCACCTGAGTGAAACGCTGGGCGTGAGCCGGACCCCGATCCGCGAGGCCATGAGCTTGCTGGAGCAGGAGGGCTTCGTGCGCTCGTCGCCGCGGCGCGGGGTCTTCGTGGTCCGCAAGACCAAGCGCGAGATCCTGGACATGGTCATCGTGTGGGCGGCGCTCGAGAGCATGGCCGCGCGCATGGCAGCGCAACACGCCGCGGACGTGGACATCGCGTCGCTACGCAAGCTATTCGAGAACTTCGAGCGCGAGACCCTGCCCGAGCACATGAGCGAATACTCGGAGGCGAACATCGCCTTTCACAAGCAGATCCTGCGCCTGGGCGGGTGCGATCTCATTGTCGAGATGACCGACAACCTGTTGATCCACATGCGCGCGATCCGCAAGGTCACGATCGCACGCGACGACAGCGCCCAACGCTCGATCGAGGAACACATGGGGATTATCGAGGCGCTGGAGAATCGCAATCCCGATCTCGCCGAGCAGCGGGTGCGCGATCACACGCTCGGGCTCGCCGAGCACATCGAGAAGCACTGCGATTTCCTGGACTGACGCGCGGCCGCACGGCAGCCCCGTCGCGCGCGCCCTTGCGGCGCGCAGCCTTCCGGTCAGCCGCCGCTGACCCAGCCGCTTTCCGAGCCCACCTCGAAGATCCGCAGGATATTGGTGCTGCCGCTTTGCCCGAACGGGACACCCGCCGTGATCACGAGGCGGTCGCCCTTCGTCGCGATGCCATGTTCGACGGCGATGTGCTCCGCCTTCACGACCACGTCGCGGAAGTTCTGGATGTCCTCCGGCGCGAATACGGCATGCACGCCATAGGATAGCGCCAGGCGCCGCGCGATGGGGCTGCGGCTCGCGATGGCGAGGATCGGCGCCGCCGAGCGCTCGCGCGCGGCCCGCAAGGTGGTCGTGCCGGACGCCGTGTAGGTTACGATGGCGACCGCGTCGATCGTCTTCGCCGTCTCGTGGGCGGCACGCGTGATGGCGTCGGCGGCCGTGCCCTCGGCCACCGGTCGCTGGCTCTCCATGAGAAGGCGATAGTCCGGGTCGGTCTCGCAGCGCCGCACGACGCGGTCCATGAATCCCACCGCTTCCACCGGGTGAGCCCCGGCGGCCGTCTCCGCCGACAGCATCACGGCATCGCTACCGTCGTACACGGCCGTCGCGACGTCCGAGACCTCCGCACGGGTCGGCGCCGGCGCGCTGATCATCGACTCGAGCATCTGGGTGGCGACGATCACCGGACGACCGGCCATGCGTGACTTGCGCACGATGGTCTTCTGCAGACTGGGCACGTCCTCGATGGACATCTCGACGCCGAGGTCGCCGCGCGCGACCATAATCGAATCGGAGCGCTCGATCAGCGCATCGAGGTGCGTGATCGCCGCCGGCTTCTCCAGCTTGAGCATGATATCGGCGCGCTCGCCGATGATCTCACGCGCCTCGTCGACATCCTCGGGCCGCTGGACGAACGACAGGGCGATCCAGTCGACTCCTTGCTCGAGGGCGAACTCGAGGTCCTGGTGATCCTTCTCGGTCAGCGGCGACAGCGGCAGGACGATGTCGGGCACGTTGAAGCCCTTGTGAT
>CAZVBX010000136.1:0-5705 GCA_964625925.1 uncultured Ectothiorhodospiraceae bacterium
CGAACCGGGCAACCACGCGAAACGTCGTCGGTTCGCGGGCAGTGCCCGCTCCTACGGGTCCACGCGGAAGGCGTTCCCAGCGGCGATGTAGGAGCGGCCATCCGCCACGAACGAACCCGGCGCTGACTCCGCTAAAACGGAATGTCGTCGTCGAAGTCGTCGCTCGGCGGCGGGTCCTGGCGGTCGCCGCCACCACCACCCTGACCGGAGGAACGCTGGCCACCGCCACCGCCGCCGAAACCGGCATCACCGCCGCCGCCTCCGCGGCCGCCGAGCATCTGCATGTCGTTGGCGACGATCTCGGTGGTGTAGCGGTCGTTGCCCTGCTGGTCCTGCCACTTGTTCGTGCGCAGCTCGCCCTCGACGTAAATCTGCGAGCCCTTCTTGAGGTACTCGCCCGCGACCTCGCCGAGGCGATTGAACATGACGACACGGTGCCACTCGGTGCGTTCCTGCTGCTCACCGCTGTTGCGGTCCTTCCACTGCTTGGTGGTCGCCAGCCGGATGTTGGCCACGGCGGTGCCGCTGGGTGTGTACCGCGTTTCGGGGTCCGCGCCGAGATTACCGACGAGGATGACTTTGTTTATGCCTCGGGCCATGTTCCTTCTCCTGTCGTTGTCGGAGCTGCCGCCCCCATCGGCCGCCTCGGTGCGATCGCGAGGCCTGTCGTTATCCGCGCGAGCACACGGGCGAGGCAAGCGCGGAAGCTGAGTGCCGCCGCGTCCTCGCTGGCGCTCGGCCCCCAGCCCTCTCCAGGAGGGACAGGGACGCTGCGGCCGGGGCCCGGATTTCGCTGCGCTCGCTCGGGCCACGCAGATCCGCGGCAAGCGGTGGCGACCGCCACGGCAAGACACACGGAGCGGGACATCGGCCGCGAATGGCCGGACATCCCCGCGCGATCGCGTCGGTTCGCGGGCAGTGCCCGCTCCTGCATGGCCGTGACAGGGCGGTATCCGTAGCAAGCCTACACGCTGACCCGTGCGGCGAACATGGGCTTGTAGGCGGAGACCGACAGAAGCGCGATTATCGCACACCGCCGGCCGGCGTGGCCTCGTCGGCGGCGTCGTAGCCGGCCCGCTCCAGATCCGCCTTGCGGAAGTGCCGCTGATCCACGCGCAGGTAAGCGACGCCCTCTTCCTCGACGACCACGGCTTCCTCCACGCCCGGCAAGTCGGACAGATCGCGGGCGGCATCGTCGGCGCCGCGGGCGCCGCCGAGCGAGACGACATAGCTCACCGCGGCCTCGGGAATCCGCATCGACAGGGCGCTCAGCAGCCACAACGCGGCGAGCGCCGCGATGGCAGCGAATACCAGCGGCGGCCCGCCGAGGCCGTCGAGCGCGCCCGCGAGCACGCCGCCCGTGAACGCGCCGAGAAACTGGGCCGCGGAGTACGCCCCCATGGCCGCACCCTTGCGCTCGGACGGCGCCGTGCGCGAGATCAGCGCCGGCAACGTGGCCTCGAGCAGATTGAATCCCACGAAGAACACGAGCAGCCCGAGCGCGAGCGCACCCCCGGCGCCGCCGGCGGCGCCCAGCAGGCTCTGACCCAGGGCGACCAGCACGATCGACGCGAGAAACGTCAGGCGCGTGCGGCGGTAGCGCTCGCCCGCCATCAGCAGCGGCGCCATGAGCGCCACCGAGCCGAGGAACACCGGCAGGTACACCTGCCACTGGTTCGCCTCGCCGAAGCCGGCTCCGGCGAGCGCCAGGGGCACGGCGACAAAGGTGCCGGTCATGGCGAGATGCAATATGAAGATCCCGCCGTCCAGGCGCAGCAGATCCGGATCCGTGAGCGCGGCACCGAGGTCGGCCCGCGTCGTGCTCGCGCTCGGGCCGGCGACCCGGGGCGTCGGCACCACGGCGACGAGCAATATCAGCGCGAGGCCCGCCAGACCGGCGGCGAGCCAGAACAGCGCGGCCAGATCGAGTCCGGCGTGCAGCACTGGGCCCAGCATGAGCGCGACGGAGAACGAGGCGCCGATGGCCACGCCGATGATCGCCATCGTGCGACCGCGCACTTCGTCGCGCGTGAGATCGGTGGCCAAGGCCATCAGCGCGGCGGCGATCGCGCCGGCGCCCTGCAGGGCGCGGCCGAGGATCAGCCACAGCATGGAATCGGCCAGCGCCGCGAGGGCGCTGCCGAGGGCGAACACGACCAAGCCGGCGGCGATCACCCACTTGCGCCCGAAGCGGTCGGAGGCCAGGCCAAAGGGGATCTGCAGCGCCGCCTGGGTGAGCCCGTAGATCCCGACGGCCAGCCCGATGAGCAGCGGGGTCGCGCCGGGGATGTCGCGCGCCGCGAGCGCCAGCACCGGCAGCACCAGGAACAGCCCCAGCATGCGCAGCGCGTAGATGCCCGCGAGCGCGCCGGCCGCGCGCCGTTCCGCGCCGATCATGCGCATCCCGACGCCTCCTTGCGGCAGGCGCGCTGACTCGGGCGATGGGTGTACGGGTCTCGGGTCATCAATGTCGCAGCGCCCGGTCGTGGCGCAAACGTCGCGGTGTCGGCCCAGCCTGTCGATCGGCCCGTTGGCGTGGCTCCGGAACCCGCTGCGTCCGGGCGGCGGCGTCCACGGCCGCGAGCGCAACACGCGCCGCTACTCAGGATACCTCCGGACACAAGGGGCGGGGCCCATTCGAAATGCGTGTGGGCTTTTGCTCGGCGCCGTGGGAACGGCGTATATTAGCAGCTTGGTCTGACGCACCGGCAAGCGGGCGTCCTTTCCCCTTTTCCCCGGCCCGATGGGCAAGCATGAGCGGTATTTCCGTACGCGGTGCACGCACGCACAATCTCAAGGGCGTTGACGTCGATCTGCCGCGCGACCGGCTGATCGTCATCACCGGTCTGTCCGGCTCCGGCAAGTCCTCGCTCGCCTTCGACACGGTGTTCGCCGAGGGCCAGCGGCGCTATGTCGAATCGCTGTCGGCCTACGCGCGCCAGTTCCTGTCGGTGATGGAGAAGCCCGACGTCGACGGCATCGAAGGCCTGTCGCCGGCGATCTCGATCGAGCAGAAGGCGACCTCGCACAACCCGCGCTCGACCGTCGGCACGATCACCGAGATCTACGACTACCTGCGCTTGCTCTACGCGCGCGCCGGGACACCCGAGTGTCCCTAGCACGGCACCACGCTCGAGGCGCAGACGGTCAGCCAGATGACCGATCAGATCCTGAATCTGCCCGAGGGCAGCCGGCTGATGCTGCTGGCGCCGGTGGTCGAGAACCGCAAGGGCGAGCACCAGGCGCTGCTCGGCAAGTTCCGCACCCAGGGCTTCATCCGCGCGCGCATCGACGGCGAGATCTACGAGCTGGATCAACCGCCCAAGCTCGACCTGCGGCGCAAGCACACCATCGAGATCGTGGTGGACCGCTTCAAGGTGCGCGAGGATCAGCGCCTGCGCCTGGCGGAATCGCTGGAGACGACGCTCAATCTCTCCGACGGCCTGGCGCGGCTGACCTCGATGGACGAGGACGGCAGCGCCGACCTGAACTTCTCCTCGAAGTTCTCCTGCCCCGAATGCGGCTATGCCGTGCCCGAGATGGAGCCGCGGCTGTTCTCGTTCAACAATCCGATCGGCGCCTGCCCCGGCTGCGACGGGCTGGGTACGCGGCAGTTCTTCGACCCCGAGCGCGTGGTGGCCCATCCCAGCCTGAGCCTGGCCGGCGGCGCCGTGCGCGGCTGGGATCGGCGTAACGCCTATTATTTCCAGATGATCCAGTCGCTGGCGCGCGACGCCGAATTCGACCTGGAGACACCGTTCGAGGAGCTGCCCGAGCCCGCCCGGCAGCTGATCCTCTACGGCAGCGGCGAGCGCGAGATCGCGTTCCGCTACGTCAACGAGAGCGGGCGCACGGTTACCCGCCGGGAGCCGTTCGAGGGCATCCTGCCCAACATGGAGCGGCGCTATCGCGAGACCGAGTCGTTCGCGGTGCGCGAGGAGCTGTCGCGCTACATCAGCCAGCAGGTCTGTCCCGACTGCGGCGGCTCGCGGCTGAACGAGCAGGCGCGCTACGTGTTCGTGGGCGAGCGCTCGATCCCCGAGGTCGTGCGCCTGCCCATCGGGGACGCCCACACCTGGTTCGCCGAGCTCGCCCTGCCCGGTCATCGCGGCGAGATCGCCGCCAAGATCATGAAGGAGATCCGGCAGCGGCTGGAGTTCCTGGTGAACGTCGGCCTCGAGTACCTGACCATCGAGCGCAGCGCCGAGAGCCTGTCCGGCGGCGAGGCCCAGCGCATCCGCCTGGCGAGCCAGATCGGCGCCGGCCTGGTGGGCGTGATGTACGTGCTGGACGAGCCGTCGATCGGCCTGCACCAGCGCGACAACGACCGCCTGCTGGGGACGCTGTCGAACCTGCGCGATCTGGGCAACACGGTCATCGTGGTCGAGCACGACGAGGAGGCCATCCGCACGGCCGATCACGTGGTCGACATGGGCCCGGGCGCGGGCGTGCACGGCGGCTACGTGGTGGCCGAGGGCACGCCGGCCGAGGTCGAGCGCAACCCGGCCTCGCTCACGGGCCAGTACCTGTCCGGCCATCGCCGGATCGAGATCCCGACCCAGCGCACGCCGCGCGGCGAGCACGCGCTGGTGCTGCGCGGTGCCACGGGCAACAACCTGCAGAACGTCACCGCCGAGATCCCGGCCGGCCTGCTCACCTGCGTCACGGGCGTGTCCGGCTCGGGCAAGTCGACCCTGATCAACAACACGCTCTACCCGCACATGGCGCGCCATCTCTATGGCTCGGTCATGGAGATGGCGCCGCTGGAGGCGCTCGACGGCCTGGAGCACTTCGACAAGGTGGTCGACATCGACCAGAGCCCGATCGGGCGCACGCCGCGCTCGAACCCGGCGACCTACACCGGCGTGTTCACGCCCGTGCGCGAGCTGTTCGGCAACACGCCGGAGGCGCGCTCGCGCGGCTACAAGCCGGGGCGCTTCAGCTTCAACGTGAAGGGCGGCCGCTGCGAGGCCTGCCAGGGCGACGGCGTGATCAAGGTGGAAATGCACTTCCTGCCGGACATGTACGTCACCTGCGACGTCTGCAAGGGCGCGCGCTACAACCGCGAGACGCTCGACATCGAGTACAAGGGCAAGAACATCTCCGAGGTGCTGGAGATGACGATCGAGGAGGCCAGCGAGTTCTTCGCCCCGGTACCGGTCATCAAGCGCAAGCTCGACACGCTGATGGATGTGGGTCTGTCCTATGTGAAGCTGGGCCAAAACGCTACCACGCTCTCCGGCGGCGAGGCCCAGCGCGTGAAGCTTGCCCGCGAGCTGTCCAAGCGCGACACGGGCCGTACCCTGTACATCCTCGACGAGCCGACGACCGGCCTGCACTTCCACGACGTGGACCAGTTGCTGCGCGTGCTGCACCGCCTGCGCGACCACGGCAATACCATCGTGGTCATCGAGCACGACCTCGACGTCGTGAAGACGGCGGACTGGGTGGTCGATCTCGGCCCCGAGGGCGGCGACGGCGGCGGCGAGATCGTCGCCGCCGGCACGCCCGAGGAGGTCGCCACCGTCGAGGCCTCGCACACAGGCCGCTATCTGCGGGGGATCCTGGGCGACCGCGTCGCCGACGCCGCAGGGCAGGAAAAACGCGGCTGACGACCGACGGCGGCGGCGCCCGCGCGCTCGTCATCGCGAGCGTAGCGAAGCGATCCACCGGTCGTGCGCGGTTCGGCCTCGACGATGGATTGC
>CAZVBX010000137.1:0-5695 GCA_964625925.1 uncultured Ectothiorhodospiraceae bacterium
CACTCGTGTAGGGCCGCTACACTCGCTCCTCGCGCCTTGCGGGGCCCCGGATTGGGGCCACAACGCGACGGCCGCGGGAAGGGTTAACAGGCCCTAGGAGCCGAAAAAGCGGGCGGCGGTCGCGGTCGTGCCGGCGGCGAGGGTCTCGATGGATTCGCCGCGCGCGGCGGCGATCGCCTCGGCGATATGGGGCAGGTAGGCAGGTTCGTTGCGCCGGCTCTTCGGGCGCGGCTTCAGATCGCGCGGCAGCAGGTAGGGCGCGTCCGACTCGAGCATGAGCCGCTCGAGCGGCACCCGGCCGATGAACTCGCGCAGGTGGTGGCCCCGGCGCTCGTCGCAGATCCAGCCGGTCATCCCGATGTGGCAGTCGAGCGCGAGGTAATCCTCGAGCTCGGCCTCGGTGCCGGTAAAGCAATGCACCACGATCGTGCTGATGCGATCGCGCCAGGGCCGCAGGATGGCCATGAAGCGCTCGTGGGCGTCGCGCTGGTGGGCGAAGACCGGCAGACCGCACTCGGCCGCGAGCGCGAGCTGCTGCTCGAACAAGCCCTCCTGCAGTGCGCGCGGGGAGAAATCGCGGTTGAAATCGAGTCCGGTTTCGCCGACTGCGGACACCAGCGGGTGCGCCGCCAGCGTGCGCAGGTCCTCGATCACCGCCTCGCTAGCGTCCTCGGCGGCGTGCGGATGCACGCCCGCGGTCGCGCGCAAGCACTCGGGATATTCCTGCGCCAGTGCCAGGGCGGCGCGGCTGCTGGCCTCGTCGGCGCCCGTAATGACCAGGCGCTCCACGCCCGCCTCCCGGGCCCGAGCCAGGACCTCGGCACGATCCGAGTGGAAGGCCTCGTGCGTGAGGTTGGCGCCGATATCCACTAAATCCATAGCGCTGCGACGACGAACAGATACAGGACGGAGCGGTCAGGCGCCTGAGCGCCAAGCGCGGTATTCAGCCAACGATCTCGGTCCGATGCAAGCGGTACGGGATCGACAAGCAGCTTGAGGGGGCACAAGCGGTGCTCGATCCCCTGTGCGGGGCCGGGTCAGGCACGAACTCCCAAGACGCGATGTCACAGCGCGAGTGCGCGGTCGCGTCGCTTGCTCGGACCGCGTCGGCGAGTAGAGCCAGGCGGGCACGCGGGCGTGCCCGACCGAGTCCGCTGACCATGCCGGCACATCCATGTGCCGCGGGAGCGTCCGATCGGATTAGGCGTTCCCCCAACCCGGAGGATGCGCGCGATGGATGGGAGCGAGTCCGTTCAGTCGGGCAGCGTAGCGCTCGCCCAAGGGTGGGAGTGGGCCTTGCGTGCCTATCAGCGGGGTCAGCCGGACGTGGCGCGCGAGGCGCTCGCGCCGCTGCGGTCGCAGGTTCCCGTCGATGGCGAAACGCTTTATCTGGCCGGACTGATCGAGGCCCAGGCCGAATGCTGGGACGCCGCCGCCGAGCTGCTCGCCGCCGCGGCCGTGAGCGCGCCCGAGCAGATCGGGCGCTGGCTCGCCCTGGCCGGGGTCCGGCGCACCCTGGGCCAGCACGGCGAGGCGGCCGTGGCCTTGCGCGAGGCGCTGGCGCGCGAGCCGCGCCATGCCCCGGCGCTCAACGACCTGGGCGCGGCCTACCACGAGCAAGGCCTCTATCGCGAGGCGCTGGAGTGCCATGATCGGGCGCTCCGGATCGCGCCCGACTTCGCCGATGCCCTGCGCAGTCGCCCCCGTCTGCTGGCGCGCCTGCGGCGCCCCGAGGCTGCGCACGAGGCCTACATTGATTTGCTTCGGCGCTGGCCTGGCGATAGCGCGCTGCGGGTGGAGTTCGCCGAGTTCCTGGAGCGCGGGCATCGTTCCGACGCCGCTGAAGCGCAGCTGAACGAAGTGGGACGGCCGGCGAGCGCATCCCTATGGGCGCGAGCCCAGGCGCTGCGCGCGCGCCTGCTCACGCGCCGGGGAGACAGCCGGGCGGCGTTGGAACTGCTTACGGCGACGCGCCGGGCCACGGGGGCGAATTGGCTCTCGTATCAGGAAGGCGCGTTGTTGCACGATGCCGGACGCCCCGCGATCGCGCTGCGCGCGTTTGGCCGGGCCAACGCCGAACGCGCTCGCGAGTGGCGCTTCCGGCGTCTGGCCGGCGACGACCTGACCGGCGCGCTCGCGCGCAAGATCGAAGCCGGTCTCGCGCCGGGGGGCGACTCGGCGCGCGGGGAGCAGCGGGATGCGCCCGTGTTCCTGCTCGGCCTGCCGCGCTCGGGGACCACGTTGCTCGACCGCATGATCGCCGCGCATCCGCAGATCCAGGTCGTCGAGGAGCCGGTCTCGCTGCAGTGGACCGAGGAGGTCCTCGAGAGCACCGGCTCGCCGGCGCAGGCGCGGGCCGCCTATTGGGCGCACATCGGTGGCCTCGCGGTCGATCAGCGGCCGGTGGTGGTGGACAAGAACCCGTTGCATACGGTGCACCTGGATGTGCTCGCCCGGGTGTTCCCGGATGCGCCGGTCGTCGTGCTCATGCGCCATCCCTACGATGCCGCGCTGAGCTGTTTCATGCAGGATTTCGGCCCCAATCCAGCCAGCCTGCGCTTCCTCGATCTCGAGGCGACCGGCCTGCTCAGCCGCCAGCTGCTGACGCTCATCCGGCAGTACGAACGCAGCTTCCCCGGGCGCGCCCTGCGGGTGCACTACGAAGACCTGGTGGCGGATTATCGCCGCGAGGTCGGGCGCGTGCTGGCGGCCATGGGCTGCGAGTGGGACCCGGCCATCGAGGAGTTCGCGGCGCGCACCGGGTTCGTCACCACGCCCAGCTATCAGCAGGTCACGCGCGAGGTCTACGCCTCCTCCATCGGGCGCTGGCGCGATTACGATCCCTGGATCGGGCCGCTGCGCGAGACGCTGGGCGATATGCTGGCGGAGCTGAATTACGGAGACACCGAGTGACCGTCCGCGTCGGAGCGGAGTAAGTGGCCACACGGGGATGACGACTACCCTGGCTCCCGGTCCGCGTCCCTCGCGGCGCGCAGCTCGCGCTCCCGCAGGCGGGTGTACCCGATGGCCCCGCCGAACAGCGCGAGGCTCGTCAGCACGGCCGCCCAGCCCAGCCAGATGGGTTCGATGCCGGCCGCGAGGGCGTCGACCCCGAAGGCGAAGTAGGGCAGCGCCAGGAAGCTGGTCCAGGCGTGGGTGTAGATGCGCCCGTGCAGCAATCCGCGCAGGGGCAGTAACAAGGGCACCGTGACGACCAGCAGCATGACCGGCACCGGCACCCGCGCCGCGGGCGCCAGCCAGGTCAGCCAGTTCAGCAGGAGCGTGAGCAGGAGCAAGTGGCCGGCGAGTGCGAGCACCCGGCAGATATGCGCGGGGCGGGCCATATTCAGGACGGGGCCACTGCGCGCGCGACCGTCGCCACGCGTGCACCCAGTGCCCGGCACAGCGCCTGCTCGGACCCCGCGAACGGCCGAGCCCCTTCGAAACCGGTGATCCGGCTGGGCCCATAGGGCGTCCCGCCGCCCTCCGTCTCCATCAGCTCCACCTGCGAGTAGGGCAGCCCCAGGACCAGCATGCCGTGATGCATCAGCGGCAACATCATCGACAGCAAGGTGCTCTCCTGTCCGCCGTGGGGACTGGCGGTGGCCGTGAACACCCCCGCAGGCTTGCCGGCCAGTTCGCCCGAGAACCAGGCGCTGGTCGAGTGGTCCCAGAAATGCTTCAGTGGCGCGGCCATGTTGCCGAAATGGGTCGGCGAGCCGAGCGCCAGCCCGGCGCACTCGAACAAATCCTGACCGCTGGCATACGGTGCGCCCGTCGCCGGGATCTCGTCGGCCACGGCCTGGGTTTCGGGCGATACGGCCGGCACGGTACGCACGCGTGCATCCATGCCGTCGACCGATTCGACGCCGCGCGCCACTTGGTCTGCCATGCTGGCGACCGCGCCGGTCGCGCTGTAATAGAGAACGAGGATATCGGACATGGAAGCTGCCGCAGGCAAGAGGCCAAGTTGACGCTATGGGGGCGTGGTGCTAGCTTGCTCGCATCACCGGGCCCGCCTAAGCCATGAGCATAATCGAACGCCCGCGCCCCCGAAAAGACGAGTCGCCGCGAATGCGGTCGTCCGAGGGGCGGAAGAGACTTCCTCGCATCCTTCTTGCCGCGGCTCTTGCGTTCGCAGGGCTGGCCGCTTGTAGCAGCGCGCCCTATCAGGAGATGAGCGACGCACGCCAGGCGCTCGAGTCAGCCCAGCAGGCGGTCGGCCAGATGCCTGGACCGCGCTCGAAGGTTCGTCGCGCCGAAACGCTACTGGAGCGTGCGCGCGGCCACCTGAGCGAGCGCGAGCACGGCGACGCAAGGCGACTCGCCGGCGAGGCCAAGGCATTGGCGATCGAAGCCCGCGAGAGCGCCGAACGGGACGCGCGCTAGCCGACTGCTTTCCCGGCAGCCTGCTAAGTGCATGTAAACTGTGATCTCTGCAACTTGACCCCCTATGGGGCGGGTGGTAGCTTGCGGTCACCCTTGCATCAAGGCGCCGCATCGCCTTGCAACAAGAACGAGACATCCCTGCCTGGAGGCAACGCACCATGAAAATGGCCGTACTATACAAACACTTGGGCGTCGCCGCGCTCGCGCTCGGCATGGCCGTCGGCTGCGCCACCACCCAGCAGCCGGAGGCCGAGCCGGAATCCGAGGCCTGTCCCGAGGATCTGATTGCCGAGGTGAACGCCGCCATTGATACGGCCAAGTCGCGCAACCAAGAGGCGCGCGAGATGGGTGCCGAGTGGCGCGAAGCGCAAAACATGATTCGCGAGGCCGAGGCGGCGCGTGAGGAGTGCGACGTCGGCACGGCGTTGGGCATCGCGCACGAGGCGACCGGTGTCGCGGAGGAGGCGATTGCCGACTACCGCGAGCAGCAGCAGGAGGCGGAGACCCAGCCGATGGACTCGGAGCGCGAGTCGGACCGGAGCTACACCGTCTCCCGCGGTGACACGCTGTGGGGCATCTCGGCCAGCTCGGTCGGCTACGAGGATCCCTATCAGTGGCCGCTGATCTACCGGGAGAACGCAGACCAGATCGACGATCCGGACCTGATCTATCCGGGGCAGGATCTGCAGATCGAGGCGTATCCCAGCGATATGGAGGTCGAGGCTGCGGTCGAGCACGCTAGGACCCGCGGCGAGTGGGCTGTCGGTCGGACCGAGGAGTCGGACCAGCAATACCTGGAAAGCCCGCGCTGATCGCTCGGTTCTTCCATCGATCAGGAAAAAGGCCCCGCTCTGCGGGGCCTTTTTCGTTGGGGCGCACGCGGCGGCGATCGGGGCCACGCTTGGTGGCCCGCCCAACCCCGAGGCTATACTAGCCGTGTCATGCTCGCGCGGGAGGTTCGATGACCGGATGCATCCGATGTTTGGTGAGCGGCCGTGTGCAGGGGGTGTTCTTTCGGGCGTCGGCTCGGCAGGAGGCGCAGCGCCTGGGACTCACCGGCTGGGCGCGCAATCTGCCGGACGGCCGCGTGGAGGTGCTCGCCTGCGGCGAGCGGGAGCCGCTGGACCAGTTCCGCCAATGGCTGCGGGCCGGACCGCCGGACGCCACCGTCGACGAGGTCGAGGAGGAAACGCGCTCGGGCGAGGAAGCGCCTGAGGAGTTCGGCGTACGTTAGGGCCTGTTAACCCTTCGCGCGATCGCCGCGGCGGGAGCCTGTGTGGCGCAACGCCGCATTGCGCCACACAGG
>CAZVBX010000138.1:0-3923 GCA_964625925.1 uncultured Ectothiorhodospiraceae bacterium
TCGGTGATGCGCACGTCGACGAAGGTGCCGATCAGACGCTCGTTGCCAGGGAAATTGACCACACGATTGTTCTCGGTGCGGCCGGCGAGATCGCCGCTGCCGCGCTTGGCCGGGCCTTCGACCAGGATGCGCTGCGTGGTGCCGACCATTTGGTCGCTGATGACGCGGGCGTTGGCCTCGATGATCTCCTGCAGGCGGTCGAGGCGCGCCTTCTTGGTCTCGTGCGGCGTGTCGTCGGGCAGGTTGGAGGCCGGGGTGCCCGGGCGGCGCGAGTAGATGAACGAGAACGACTGGTCGAAGCCGACCTCGTCGATCAACTTCATCGTGTCCTCGAAATCGCGGTCGGTCTCGCCCGGGAAGCCGATAATGAAATCCGACGAGATCGAGATCCCCGGCCGCGCCTCGCGCAGCTTGCGGATGCGCGACTTGTACTCGAGCCGGGTGTGGCCCCGCTTCATGGCCGCGAGGATGCGGTCCGAGCCCGCCTGCACGGGCAGGTGCAGGAAGCTGGCGAGCTCCGGCACGTCACGGTAGGCCTCGATCAGCTCGTCGGAGAACTCGTTGGGGTGGGAGGTGGTGAAGCGGATGCGGTCGATGCCGTCCACCACGGCCGCGTAGCGGATCAGGAGCGCCAGATCGGCGACGGTGCCGTCGTGCATAGGGCCGCGGTAGGCGTTGACGTTCTGCCCCAGGAAGTTGATCTCGCGCACGCCCTGCTCGGCCAGGTCGACCACCTCGGCGATCACGTCGTCGAACGGCCGGCTGATCTCCTCGCCGCGGGTGTAGGGCACGACGCAGAAGGCGCAGTACTTGGAGCAGCCCTCCATGATCGACACGAACGCGCTCGGCCCCTCGGCGCGCGGCTCGGGCAGGCGATCGAACTTCTCGATCTCGGGGAAGCTGGTGTCGATGACCGGGCCGCCGCGCTCGCGCGCCGTGCGGATCATCTCGGGCAACCGGTGCAGCGTCTGCGGCCCGAACACCAGGTCCACGAACGGCGCGCGCTTGGCGAGCGCCTCGCTCTCCTGGCTGGCGACGCAACCGCCGACGCCGATCATGACGCTCGGATTGTCGTTCTTGAACTGGCGCCAGCGGCCCAGCTCGGAGAACACCTTCTCCTGGGCCTTCTCGCGAATGGAGCAGGTATTGAGCAGCAGCAGATCCGCCGAGGCCGGGTCGCCGACCTGCTCGGCGCCTTCCGACGCGGCGAGGACATCGAACATCTTCGCCGAGTCGTACTCGTTCATCTGACAGCCCTGGGTCTGGACGTAGACTTTCGTTGCCATGACCACGCACTCGGTACCGTTGGCGAGGGGCGCGATGATAGCAGACGAGGTGGTCCTACCCTGCACCCTTGGCAGCCTCGCCAAACGTCGTCGGGTTCGCGGGCAGTGCCCGCTCCTACCGTTCCACGCGGAAGGCGCGCCAAAGGCGTCGTAGGAGCGGCGATCCGCCGCGAACGAACCCGGCAACCACGCGAAACACCGTCGGTTCGCGGGCAGTGCCCGCTCCTACAGACCACGCGTGGGCGTTCCCGTGTAGGAGCGGATTGGAGCGAGCGTTTCTAGCGCCCGCTGCTCTTTGAGCCCGCGTCGGCATCGGGCGCCGCTGCGACGATCCGCCAGGCGCGCGCGACCAGTTGCACCTGGCTGTGGCAGTCCGTCTTGCGAAGGACGGATTTGACGTAAGAACGAACGGTCTCGAGCGCAAGCTCCCGTTCGGTGGCGATCGCGCGGAGCGATTCGCCTTCCATCAGCCGCAGAAGAACGGCGACTTCGGCGTGAGTGATGGCCAGCCGACTACGCAGTTCGTCCGTGTCGATTCGCTCGGCATATCGCCGTGTATCCATCGTCCATTCACCGGCCGGAACTGGCCGGAATTCTCGGCAGCCGTGATGCTCCCGACCACCCCCGTCTGGGGGCAATCGCGCTCGCCATTCGGCGCACGGGTTACCGAGACGGTTAGGGCCACGCGAAGGACGCCAATACCCTCCGAATCACCGTACTCGCACCAGCGGATCGATCGCCCACCGGCGGCCGTCATGCAGTCGGCGCGGAGTGCGTCAGCGCGCATGAGTTCCCTCTCCGCCCGAGCGCTATCGCTCGGCTGGGCCCGCCACCACCAACGCTGCATCGGATAACAGGCGGCCGATCAGTTCCGTTTGCCCCCCGGTCCCGGTCTTGCGGAATACGCTCTTGAGGTACGTTCGCGCCGTCGCTGGGGACACCCCGACGCGGTGGGCCGCTGCTATGAGGTCCTGTTCACGAGCCAGTTGCGCCACGAGGCGGGCCTCGCTGCGTGTGAGCCCATAGGCCTGCTGCAGCCGGTCGCAGTCCAGCGGCAGTGGGTCGCCGGGCTCGCCCAGGAAGACGGCCAATGCGAGCGACGGATCGCTGAACAGCGGCTTCGTCCGCGATAGGGGAACGGCGACCACCGAGACGGGCCGCGTGCCGTCCGGCAGTGCCACCGTCGTCGCGTACGCCCCTGCGCTCGCACCGCCATCGCGGAACGCCTGCGCATCGGAGAGGATTCGTTGCAGCCGCCCATCGGCCGTGCGGGAATGGCATCGTAGGTTCCCCTGCCGGAGCCGCAGGGGAGCGCCCGGCTCCATCAGATCACCGGCCTTCGCGTTGGCATGGTGTACCCGCGCGGCGTCATCGAGCAGCGCCACGCCGATGGGCAGCCAGTCGAGCACGGCGGAATGGCCATCGAGGCGTTTGCGCAACGTTCGCAGCCGCGAGGACAATTCCACCGCCCGGCCGAGATGAGACTTGAGGATGTTGAAGGCCTCGACCTCCACAAAACCGAAGGGGTGAGCACCGGGCGGCCGCAGGATGGTGTAGTGGAAGTATTCGGTGCCGAACGCCTTGACCGTGCCGCCCATGCCGTAGCGGTAACCCAACGGCTTCAGCCAGTCGTTGCAGAATTCCGATTCGGCGAACGCCCCCCGCTGGTGGTAGACGCGATCGACGGACTGGTCCGTGATGGTCCAGCCCGGGCGTTGCAGCCCGGCCAGCGCCCAGGCGTTCGTCTCGCAGTAGTATTCCTCGTACCACGCAAGATCCCGTTCTGGCAGGCCGAACATGGAAACGGGCCGGAACGCCTGGGTGCAACAGTCCTGCACGAACAGCCCGCCCCCGGGGCTCTCGAAAACGTCTCTGAAGAGGCCGGCGACCTCGCTCCATCCGTCGGGATCCACCGCGGCGTCGTAGATGCGCTGGATCAGGACGTCGAGATCGGACTGGTCGATCCGGTCAGCCATCACACGCCAGCGGCGTCCTGCCGGACAGCGAGCGCCCATGCGGCTCTTACGGATCGTAAGCGCCGGTCTTGGGCGGAGTCGTAGCGGAGCCGGCTGCGACTCGTGACTGCATGCGGACCGGAGGCGCTAGGCCGCTCTCGTAGTGCGCGCCCGGGCGCATCAGGTGCTCGTGGAGCGGGCTTTCGATGACGGTGAGACCGGCCGACCCACGTCGAACCAGGAATGGGGCCCCGCGGTAATGCTCGGCGTGGGCGGATGGCGCTTCGGGCGGGATGCCCACCGGGGCGGCGCACAGGCCGGCCATCGGTGACAAAACCATCATGCAGCCGCCGGGACGGCTCGTCCCCCTGCTCGGGATCCGAACCAACCCGGAGGCCATGTCGATCAAGCTGTGGAAGTCGGGGCCAGAACACCGCCATCCCCTCCCACCGCAGGCTCGCCGTCCTGCGGCGTGCCCCTGGGACCCCTCGACGGAGGTCCGCGTTATCGATCTGTGTTTGCAGCTACCCTACGGCGCCGTGGAATGCCGCGCAACCGGCAGAGGCCGCGCGCGCCCGGTGGGTTCGCGCGCAGTGCCCGCTCCTACAGCGAGGGCGCGTCCCCGCAGCCACGTAGGAGCGGCCACCGGCCGCGAACGAACCGGGCAATCACGTGAAACCTC
>CAZVBX010000138.1:4023-5694 GCA_964625925.1 uncultured Ectothiorhodospiraceae bacterium
CGGTTCGCGGGCAGTGCCCGCTCCTACAGCGAGGGCGCGTCCACACCGCCACGTAGGAGCGGCCACCGGCCGCGAACGAACCGGGCAACCACGCGAAACACCGACGGTTCGCGGGCAGTGCCCGCTCCTACAGGCCGCGCCGACGTGCCGTGAAAAGGTCAAGCGATACCGTCTCGCCCTGACATGGGCGTGGCGTCGTCGGTGGTCACATCGTTGAGCCGCGGCAGGTTGGCCGGGGCGTAGCCGGTATCACCCTCGAGCCGCACGAACACGCTTTCGTGGATGCGGGCATCGCCCGGAATGGCCCGAGGCTCCCGCCCGAGCAGCCTCCACAAGCCGCGATACGACTCGTGCATCATCCCCAGCGGGTCGGGCTCGAGCGCCGCGCGGGCCTCCCGGTTCATGCGCAGGCCCTGCTCGGCCGCCGCGTCCAGTATCCAGGCGAGCGTGACGTCGCCCAGCCCGCGCTCTGGGTAGCCGCCGCCCACGTCGGAATGCACGCCGGCGAACCAGACTTGTCGCACGTCCTGGTGCGGCTGGAGCGCGCTTTCGTCCCATAGGCTCGGGGCGAACTTGGGGCGCCGCTCGTCGATGGCGACGGCGTGATAGCCGTGCGCCACGTCCGGGTTGAGCCGGGTGTCGTGGAAGGTGCGCAGGCTCAGAAGCCAACCGAGCGAGGCCACGGTGTCCCACACGCCCAGGAACCGCGGCTTGCACTCGCGGCAATACGCGCGCTTGAACCGTGCGGCCGTGGCGTCATTGTCGCGCTCGAAGTACGTGTCGCTCGCCCGCGACAGCAAATGCTCGTTGCTCGCATACAGCAGACCGCACTTGTGCAGCATCCCGGCGAGCGAGCGGACCGTGAAGGCCCCGCGGCTGAAGCCGAACAGGAACACCCGATCGCCGGGCTCGAACTGCTCCAGCAGAAAGCGGTACGCCTGCTCAACATTCTGCTTGACGCCGTAGCC
This sequence comes from uncultured Ectothiorhodospiraceae bacterium, assembly GCA_964625925.1. Taxonomy (GTDB): domain Bacteria; phylum Pseudomonadota; class Gammaproteobacteria; order XJ16; family Halofilaceae; genus Halofilum. Next base: position 4,992 of record CAZVBX010000138.1, read on the forward strand.
AAAAGCCGCACCCATCAGCTTGCCGATCGGCTTCGCCAGCCGCCAGCCGAACGGTCCGAACGTGCCCACACCGGCGCCATAAAATCCGACCTGCTCGGCGCCGTCCTGCTCAACGGCCTCGTATAGACGAGCGACGTTGGTCTTGCCTTGGGTGGGCGTGCTTCCCGTGCCGTCACAGCACACGACGAGATTCTTGGGCATGGCCGTCCCCGTTGTTGTTGTTCTCGGAGACACCGCACCCTTCGTGCGGCTTGCCGGCGAGTATACCCGGCGCGCGCGCCCGGAGCATCCCGCCGACACGAGCCAGAAACGGCGATTTACCGCGACTTGCGTTTTCCCCGAGATCACCTTGCCAACGACCCCGTCGTTGCGCGGAGCGAAGCGACGAGACAACCCACAGTCAAGCCCAGTGCCGGCACCTGCGCCCTCCACGGGGTGCGCTGGATCGCTTCGCTTCGCTCGCGATGACATCGATCGAGCATCGAATTTCCGAGGATCTCAATGCCTACTCTTGGGCCTCGTGCCTGAGCGTTGCTTCACGCCCAGACCTCGTTCGTCATTGCGAGGAGCGAAGCGGCGAAGCAATCCACCGTCGAGCCCAACGCCGGCACCTGCACCTTCCATGCGAATTGAATGGATCGCGTCACTTCGTTCGCGATGACATCGGTCCGAGGTCCGTGTGCCTACGCGTTGCTTGACGCGC
>CAZVBX010000139.1:0-2009 GCA_964625925.1 uncultured Ectothiorhodospiraceae bacterium
GGCATCGCCACTTCCAGGCGCGCGAGCGTGCGCGCGTCAGGGTCGGGCAGCTCGATATCGAGGTCGGCCGCGCGATCGGCCGCCAGCACCCCGGGGCCGCCGGCGTTGGTGATTACCGCGAGGCGCTCGCGAACGTCACCGGGATACTCCGCCAGGATCTGCGCCGCGCTGAACAGCTGACTGATCGTCTGCACGCGCACCGCACCGGCGCGGCTGAGGGCGGCATTGAAGGCGTCGTCGTCACCCACCAGCGCGCCGGTGTGCGACATGGCCGCGCGCGAGCCCGCCGCGTGGCGGCCGGCCTTGATCACGATCACCGGCTTGATCCGGGCGACGCTGCGCAGCGCGCTCAGGAAACGCCGGGGCCGGTCGACGCCCTCGATGTACAGCAGAATGCTGCTGGTTTCGTAGTCCTGGGCCAGGTAGTCGAGCACGTCGCCGAAGTGGACATCGGCCGCATCGCCGAGCGAGACGACGGCCGAGAAACCGAGATGGCGCGGGGCAGCCCAGTCCAGAATCGCCGTGCACAGGGCGCCGGACTGCGACACCAGGGCAAGCCGCCCCGGTCGTGCCGCGCTGAGGCTGAAGGTCGCGTTGAACCCGGTCGACGGCCGGATCAAGCCCAGGCAGTTCGGACCTACCAGCCGCAGCCCGTACTGCTGCGCGGTCTCGACAAGCTGCTGCTCGCGACGCCGGCCCGACTCACCGGCCTCGCCGAAGCCGGCCGACATGACGATGGCAACGGCCACCCCGTGCTCGCCGCAGTCGCGCAAAACACCGGGCACGGCGTCGGCGGGCGTGGCGACGATCGCCAGTTCCACCGGCATGCCGACATCGCGGATGCGCGCATGGCACGCCAACCCCTGGACCGTCTCGTGACGCGGATTGACCGGGTACAGGCCACCCGGGTAGCCGGCTTCGCGCAAGTTGCGCAGCACGCGCCCGCCGACCGAGTCCTCCTCGTCGTTGGCGCCGAATACCGCCACACCGTCGGGGGCGAACAGCTGGCGCAGGTAGTGCTGCCGCATGGTCTCGCACCGGAGTAGAACCAGGCCGGCCCAACGCCGGGGAACACGTGGAGTATGGGCTCTTGCATGCCGGCATGCCTACCGCCTGGCGCGGGGATCCGGGGATATTCGGGCACGTGATCGACGAGAACTCGGCGCCGGTGTTGGCGCACAGACGGACGATGTTGTCGGTGCCGGGCGGATCCGGGGCCGGTAGAGGACGATATCCGGCAGCTCCATTGGGGGCGAGTATCCACCTGGGGCTGCGTGATATCGGCAACTTATCGCGTCCCACCGGCGCGCAGCGCCTGCCGAGCCGCCCCCGTGCCATTCGGAATAGCGCGCCATTCTTACTTGCTGGCACGCCAATTGCTTTAGCCGCCCCGGCGCGCTACCGACAGCGTGACCGAATTGAGCATAACAACCCAGGACTGCATCGGAGATTCAACCATGAGAAACCGATCGATTGTGCACACCGCCCTCGTCGCGGCCGGCCTGGCCTTCGCCTTGCCGACCCTGGCGGCCACCGATACCACCACCTTCCAGGTCACCGCCACGGTCAACGACACGTGCGCGATCAGCGCATCCGATCTGACCTTCGGCACCTACGATCCGAACGCGGGCGACATGGACGCAACCACGACCGTCACCGCGACCTGCACGGTGGGCACCGAGTACGACATCGGCCTGGATACCGGCACCAACGGCGGTAGCGCCGGCAGCACGACGCGAGCGATGTCCGACGGTTCCGGCAAGTACCTCGACTACGAGCTGTACACGGACTCCGCGCGGAGCACCGAATGGGGCAATACCGTCGGCACCGACACCATCAACAACCCGAGTGCATCCGCCGGCGGCAACGACGAGACCGTCTACGGCCGCATCCCGGGCGGTCAGTACGTCGCCGCGGGAACTTACTCCGACACGATCAACGTGACCATCACGTTCTGAGCGCTCGGGGCATGACATCTCCCACCCCTCCCCTCGAGCGAGGCCGGCTGA
>CAZVBX010000139.1:2019-3170 GCA_964625925.1 uncultured Ectothiorhodospiraceae bacterium
TCGGCCTCGCGCTCGGGCTGGTCGCAACGGCCGCGCACGCCGCCAGCCTGGCGGTCAACCCGGTGCGGATCACGCTCGACGACAGCAACTCGATCGCGGCCCTGACCGTGACCAACCGCGACCAGCGTGAGGTCGTCATGCAGGCGGCGGTCAAGGACTGGTCGATCCGCGACAACGATGAGCGCTACCAGGGGACAGATGAACTCATCGTGACCCCGCCGGTGTTCTCGGTCGCGCCGGGGGCGAGCCAGATCGTGCGGGTGGGCCTGCGCGATACGCGGCCCAGCGGCACCGAGCAGGCGTTCCGTGTGTTCCTGGAGCAGGCGCCGGCCACGCCCGGCGGCAATGACCGCAGCGAGGGTGACTCGGCCGCACAGAGCCCGCAGGGCGTCCAGGTGATGCTGCGCCTCGGTATCCCCGTATTTGTGGAACCGGCCGGGTCGGCAAGGCGCGAACTCGCGTGGCGGGTCGAGCGGCTCGCCGACGGTCGCATGCGTGTGGCGGCTACCAACCGGGGCAACGTGCACGCGAAGGTCATGCGCGTTGCCCTGCTCGGCGGCGACGATGCGCCCCTGGCCGAAAGCGATGAGTCACGCTACATCCTGCCCGACAGTCGCCGCCACTGGCTGCTCGATCCGCCGGCAGACACCGCTGCGCCCTACACGATCAAGGCCTGGACGAGAGACGGTGAGCTGCACGAAACGGTCCCGGCGAACAGCCGCTAGGTGCGCCTTCGCCGGAATCCTCGTGCTGTTGCTCATGGGCGGCATGACGCGTGTCGGCGCAGCGCGCGCGGCATCCGGTGGGGGCCTGTTGGCCGGGGACTGCAACATCCGCGATGTGCTGGCCGCCGCCCATGACGGAGAGACCGTGACCCCGGAGATGATCGAGGCCTACGAGCGACGCCTGCAGCAGCAGTGGGCCGAGCCGGCGCCCGTGCAAGGCGATCGGCCGGCGCGGGAACTGTATCGCAACTACACGGTCTCTCGCGGCGATACGCTGTGGAACATCTCCGGAACCCCCGCCGGTTACAACGACCCGTTCCAGTGGCCTCGGATTTATTGCGACAACCGGGAGAAGATTGCCGATCCTGACCTGATCCAGCCCGGGCAGCGCCTGCGGATCGAGTCGCGGGCTCATGAGACCGGCGC
>CAZVBX010000139.1:3180-5634 GCA_964625925.1 uncultured Ectothiorhodospiraceae bacterium
AGCCACGCCCGCCACGAGAGACGATGCAAATGCGAGCGAAGCACCCGACACGAGCGATGTGCTCTACCGCCTGCTGAGTGCCCGGGTCAACGGCCAGCGATTCGACCGGGCGACGCGCATGTTGCAGACCACCGGGCACGGACTGCTGGTGTCCCGCGAGTCCCTGGAACGCTGGGGCCTGGCGGTCCCGGACACCATTGAACCGATCAAGCGCGACGGTACGGTGCTTTACCCGCTGCGCCGCTTCGATCGGCTCGATTACTCGATCGATGAAGCCAGCCAGACCCTGGTCGTGAACGCTGGCGCGCAGCAGTTCGGCGGCTCGAGCATCGACCTCGGCCGGGCGCAGTTGAGGACGCCCCGGGCCGACGCGGTCGGCGGCTTCCTCAATTACGACGTCATCCATGAATCGCGCGACGGTGTCGAGGACACCACCAGCGGCACGTTCGAGTTCGGCGCGTTCAACCAGTGGGGCGTCGCCACGACGACGCTGCTCGCGCGCGACCGGCGCCGGGATGACGGCGTCGTACGCCTGAACACCACCCTGCGCCACGACGAGCCGGCCGAGATGCGTACGCTCACCCTGGGCGACACCTTCTCGCGGTCCGGGGCCTGGGGGCGCACGGTGCAGTATGGCGGGATTCAGTGGGGCACCATCTTCGGCACTCAGCCCGATTTCACGACCGTGCCACTGCCGGACGTGACCGGCGAAACGACCGTCCCGACGTCGATCGAGATCTACGCCAACGAACGCCGGCGCGGCGATGCCCAAGTGGGTGCCGGGCCGTTCTCGGTGCAGAATATTCCGGTCGTGACCGGAACCAATGACGTGCGGCTGGTGGTCCGTGACGTGCTGGGCCGCGAGCGGGTTATCGAGCGCTCTTTCTACGCCAGCCCGCAACTGCTGCGCGATGGCTTGCACGATTACACCTACGAGGCCGGCGTCATTCGCGAGAACTTCACGCGCCGCAGCAACGACTACGGTCGCGGCTTTGCCGCCGCGACCCATCGCCTCGGCCTGACGGAGGATGTCACGGGTGAGATGCGGCTCGAGGTGCTGGCCGACCAGCAGACGGCCGGCGTCGGTGGCAGCTGGCTCGCGGGTCCCGGGTGGGGCGTCGTGTCCGGTGCCGTCGCCGCCAGCACCAGTGTAGGCGGTGGTGGCGGGTTCGTGAACGTCGGCATCCAACGCCGGGACCGGCGTTTCAGCTTTCAGGCGAACACCACCCGTACATCAGAGGATTTCCGTCAGCTCGGCCTGCGCGAGGACGAGGCGGCGCCGAAAGAGATCACGAGTGCCAGTTTCGGCACCCGACTGGGCAGTGCCGGCTCGATCGGCATCAGTTACGCCGGCATCGAGCGCCGTGACGAGGTTGATACGCGCATCGCCAACGCCAGTTACAGCATGGCGCTGGGGCGCGGCGCGGCGCTCAATCTCTTTGCCTCACAGGAACTCGACCGTCACAACACGTCCGTCGGTCTGACCCTGAGCGTCGCGCTCGGCGCGCACACCAGCGCCAGCACCAGCCACACGCGCGATGAGGGGGGTTCCGGCAACAGTATTCAGCTCCAGCGAAATCCCCCGCGCGGCAGCGGCATCGGCTACCGGGTGGCGGCCGAGGACGGTCCCGATGTGCCCAGCCGGGGCCAAGCCCGGATTACCGCACGCACGGACTACGGCAGTTACCACGCCGAGGCGGCGCGCTTCCGCGGCGATACGGCCTGGCGCGTGGGTGCTGCCGGCGGTACTGCCTTTCTCGGTGGCAACGCGTTCCTGGCGCGCCAGGTCGACGACAGCTTCGCCGTGGTCGAGGTCGGCGATTACGAAGGTGTGCGGGTGTATAACGACAACCAGTCTGTGGCCCGAACGAACGCCAGCGGCGCTGCCCTGGTTCCGGACATCCGATCCTTCGAGGACAATCGGCTCAGCTTCGAGCAGGCCGACCTGCCGCTCGACGCGCGCCTCGAGGGCCGCGATGCGACCGTGGTACCCGGTTACCGCCGAGGCGTTCTGGTCGAGTTTGCGGTCGATTCACCGAACGGCGCGCTGCTGACCATCCACCGCGCCAACGGCGAGCCGGTGCCGGCCGGAGCGACCGTGAGCCGCGTCGGCGGCGACCAGCGCTTCCCGGTGGGCCGCCGCGGCGAGGTCTGGGTGACCGGTCTCGAGCCGAAGAACCGTTTCGAGGCGCGCTGGGGCGACCAGCCCTGCCACTTCGAGGCGAAGATGCCCGCCAACCCGGAACCGATGCAGCACATCGGCCCGCTGCTTTGCAGGAAGGTTGATCCATGATCAACGTCCGTCCATGTGCGTTAGTCTGTGCGCTTGCGCTTTGCTCCACCACGGTCTACGGCAAGCCCCAAATTGACTGTGTGCTCAGGACCACGAACGGCGTGGACTTTGGGAGCTATGACCCGTTCGTAGCCAACGATATCAATAGCACCGGCGCGGTC
>CAZVBX010000140.1:0-5578 GCA_964625925.1 uncultured Ectothiorhodospiraceae bacterium
GCCGGCACCTGCGCCTTCCATGCGAAATGAATGGATCGCTTCCTCGTTCGCGATGACATCGGTCCGAGGTCCGTGTGCCTACGCGTTGCTTGACGCGCAGACCTCGTTCGTCATTGCGAGGAGAGAAGCGACGAGGCATCCCACAGTCGAGCCCAGTGTCGGCACCTGCGCCCTCCACGGGGTGCGCTGGATCGCTTCGCTCGCGATGACATCGATCGAGCATCGAATTTCCGAGGATCTCAATGCCTACTCTTGGGCCTCGTGCCTGAGCGTTGCTTCACGCCCAGACCTCGTTCGTCATTGCGAGGAGCGAAGCGACGAAGCAATCCACCGTCGAGCCCGATGCCGCCCCTTTGCCTCCCACAGGCAACCACTGGATCGCTTCATTCCGCGCGCGGTTACGTGAGCGCCACTCATGTATCCGGCAATTCTCGCTGTTTAAGTCCCCCGACCGCGGGCTTGGGCTTGCGTCGCGCTGGCGTGGGAGCTAAGTGCAGGTAAGCTGAACCCGCCAAGACAAGAACTCACGAGGGAGACGAGTTGCTGCAACAGCTCGGCCAGCCGCTTTCGATTGCACTGGCACTGATCGTCCTGGGAATGATCCTGTGCTGGTTCCGCCGCCGCACACTGGCCTTGCTGTGCCTGGGGATCGCCGCGGCCGGTCTGTACCTGCTGGCGACGCCCGCAGTGGCCGGCTGGCTGATGGCCTCGCTGGAACGCGGCTACGAGCCCGAACCGCTCGACAGCTACCCGCGAGCCGATGCCATCGTCGTCCTCGGCGGCGGCATCATGCCGCCGGCGCCGCCGCAACAGCGGGCCAACCTGCAAGACTCCGTCGACCGGATCCGCACCGGCGCCCAGTTGTACCAGGCCGGCAAGGCGCCCGTCGTGATGACCACTGGCAGCCGCCCCTACCGAGACATCGGCCCCAGTGCCGCAGAGGCGGCGGCAGACCTGCTGGTGGAACTCGGCGTCCCGCGCGACGCGATCACCGCACCCGGACGAAGCACCAGCACGCGCGAGGATGTGCTCACTATCACCGCCGTCATGCAGCGAAGGGATATCGATTCCATCCTGCTGGTGACCTCCGCCTACCACATGCGCCGCGCCCATGCGACTTTCGAGGCGGTGGGCATCGACCCCACGCCGGTGCCCACCGATTACATCTCGGCCGAGGCGCAGTCCGACCGGGTCTGGTACTGGCTCCCCGACGCCGACGCCTTCAATCGCAGCAACAAGGCCTGGCACGAATACGGCGGCCTGCTCTACTACCGACTGCGGGACTGGCTCTAGTGCCCTTTAACGCACAACATCGGATTTTCGCCGGCCCTCGCGGCGGCTGGCGGCGTTGCGCCTCCTTACCATAGGGCGCGCTATGGCTCGTCGGCGCGCCTTGCCAGCCACCACGATGCCTCGCCGAAAACCTCGACGTTGTACGTTAAAGGACACTAGCGCGCTTCCCGGGTCGCGGATCGCCCTTCAGAGACCCGCGGCGCTCGGACGACGCGCCGCGGCCACTCGCATTTTGCAGCATCCGCAGCGGATCATGTATAAGTCATTGACGCACAGGTAAATAAGTGCGAAGTTTATTCTTCAACATTTTTTCACACTAAATTGCACGGACCTCCCGGTGGCACGAGTCGAAGACCTCGAACGGGTTCTGCGCCGCCTCGGCGCAGCCAGCGGTGGGGATCTCGTTCGTCTGCTCGACATTAGCCCGGCCACGCTCTCGCGCACGGTGCAGGCCGCCGGCCCGCGCGTGTGCCGCATGGGGCGCCGCCGCGGCGCGACATACGCGCTGCGACGCTCCGTGCCCGACCTGCCGTATCGCATTCCCGTTATGCGGGTGGGCTCGGACGGGTCGATCGCCGGCGAAGGCGATCTCAGCCCCCTCGAGGAGGGCGGCCACTGGTTCGAGGACGAGGCTGGCCGCGGCGTGCTGTACGAGGGCACCCCTCCTTTCGTTGCGGATATGCAGCCGCAGGGCTATCTCGGCGCCGCGTTCGCTCACTGGCATCCCGATCTGCCGCTGCCCACGCGGCTGCAGGACTGGAACGATAATCATCGCCTGATCGCGCTCGCCCGGCGCGGCGAAGACATGATCGGCAATCTCGTCCTCGGGCATGAATCCCTTGAGCGGCTCTGGCAGCAGCGCCACGCCGGGATCGAACCGGTGCCGGACAGAGACTACGCCAACTGCGCCCGACTTGCGGCGGATCACTTGGCCGGCTCCTCGGTCGGCGGCGAGGCGCCCAAATTTCTCGTCTTCAGTGAGGCCCGCCAGGCCCACGTGCTGGTCAAGTTCACCAGCGGCGCGGGCGACGAGGGCGAGCGACGCTGGCGCGATTTGCTGGCCGCGGAGACGATCGCCCTGGCGACGCTCGCCCACTATGGCGTCGACGTCCCGTCCCACCGATTGTTCGATCAAGGCGGCCGCCGCTTTCTCGAGGTGGAGCGATACGACCGGGTCGGCGCATACGGACGCATCGGCGTCCTCTCGATGGCCGCCTTGGACGCCCAATACGTCGGATTCGGCCGCGACTGGTCTGAGGTCGCGCACAAGCTGGTCCAGCAGCGTTTCCTCGACCGAAACGATGCCGCTCGAATCCGGTGGCTCGACCTGTTCGGCTCGCTGATCGGCAACAGCGATCGCCACCTCGGCAATATCTCGTTCTACACACCGTCCCCGGCGAATCCGGAAGCCGGCGGCCTCGAACTGGCGCCAGCCTATGACATGCTGCCGATGACGTTCGCGCCGGCCGAGGGGCGCACGCGGCCGGCCTCGTTCGCGCCTATGCCACCCGGCGCCGACGCGATCGACCTGTGGCCGAGTGCAGCGGCCGCGGCAGCCGACTACTGGGCGCGTGTAGCGGCTTCTCGGTGCGTGACCCAGGCTTTTCATCATCTGGCCGAGGGAGCGGGGGAGGCGCTCGAACGACTGAGGGCTCAAGTGCAACCTGGGGCCTGTTAACGCCTCCCGCGATCGCGCCAGCGGGCGCCTGCCTGGCGCAAGACAAAGGGCACCGAGCGAGCGTAGCGACGCTGTGTGAGTGAGGCGCAACGCCGCATCGCCCCACGTCCGCTGACAAGGTGACTGCCTGAGTGCGGCCAGTCGCACGCAGGCGCTAGGAGGCTGTCCGAGAAACCTGCGCCGTAGCGAGCGCGTGGGACAGCGAGGCGATTGCCGGGCGCATCCCTGCGCCCGGCCGCTTCGCGGCTGGCGCGCAAAATCGCTCCCGGCGATTTTGTGGGCCGGTCGTAAAACGAGCATGGTGGTCCCCATGCGAGTTGAGGGATCGGTCCAAGCGCCCGCTGGGGCATGCGCGCGAGGTGCCGGGTTTCTCGGACAGGCTCCTAGGCTACGTACCGCGGCGCTACGCGCCTCTGAATCTCGTAGCCGGCGCGGTCCTCGGCGACCTCCAACTCGTAATCATTCTGGAGGTTCAACCAGAACTGCGCGCTCGTGCCGAAATAACGCGCCAGGCGCAGCGCCGTATCGGCCGTAATGCCGCGGCGGCCGCGTACGATGTCGTTGATCCGCCCTGGTGTGACATCCAGTGCCCGCGCCAGTGCATTGGCGGATAATCCGGCCGGCTCCATGTACTCGGTCCGAAGGATTTCACCGGGATGGATCGGCTCGAGCTTGTCGCTCATGGTCATGCCTCATCGATGATAGTCGACGATCTCGACGTCGTAGGCGTGCCCGTCTTGCCGGACGAAGCACACACGCCATTGATCATTGATCCGGATGCTCTACTGACCTTTCCGGCTCCCCCGCAGTGCTTCGAGCTGATCTCCGGGCGGATTCCGCAGGTCATCGAGTTGAACCGCCGCATTGAGTCGACGCAGCGCCTTTCGCGCTGAGCGCTCGACGGATTCGAGTCGCTGGGCCCGCTCGCGCCCCCACAGGCGCTCGGCGTCCCGATCAGCAAGCTGCGGATCATGTATCCCAGTTTATGCCGTATGCCGACATACAGCCAACCCACTCCGCGTAATGGAGCCTGTGGCTTCTGCGCAGCCAGCCCTGAATCGGCCGCCGCTTGTACGCCGGATGGAGCCGAAAAGCGGAATCCGAGCGCCAAAACCTGGATTACGCTGGCGCTTCATCCAGCCACGGAACTCAATACCCGAGTATCGAGGGCCACCGAGCGCGGCGGGTGGCCCCGTCAGGCGGCCCCGGCGCCCTCGGCTGTCGCCTCCGGATAGCCGTACACCATCAGAATGAAGGCGTAGCGATAGGCGACCTCTTCGAAGAAGTCGAACCGGCCGCCGGGGCCACCGTGTCCGGCGCTCATGTTCGTATGCAGCACCAGCAGGTTGTCGTCGGTCTTACGGGGGCGCAGGCGTGCGACCCACTTGGCCGGTTCCCAGTAGGTGACGCGCGGATCGGACACGCCCGCCGTGACCAGGATGTGCGGGTAGTCCTGTGCCACGACGTTCTCGTAGGGCGCGTAGGACAGGATCGTCCGGTAGGCCTGCTCGTCCTCGATCGGGTTCCCCCACTCGGGCCACTCCGGAGGCGTCAGCGGCAGTGAGGGATCCAGCATCGTGCCCAGCACGTCGACGAAGGGGACGTCGGCGACGGCAGCGTGGAACAGCCCGGGGCGCTGGTTGAGCACGGCGCCGACGAGCATGCCGCCCGCGCTGCCACCGTGCAGCGTGATCCGCCCCGCCCCCGTGTAGCCCTGCGCGATCAGCGCCTCGGCGCCGGCGATGGTGTCGCGGAAGGTGTTCGGCTTGCGCTCGAGTTTGCCGTCGCGGTACCAGCCGTAGCCACGGTCCTTACCGCCGCGCACGTGCGCGATCGCGTGGACGAAGCCGCGGTCGACCAGGCTCAGCCGCAGCGGCGAGAAACCGGGCAAGTCGATCAGCCCGTAGGCGCCGTAGGCCGACAACAGCAACGGCGTGGCCGCATCCGGAACGGTCTCGCGGTGGTGGAACAGCGAGATCGGTACGGCCTCACCGTCGGGCGCCTCGGCGGCCAGGCGGCGCACGATGTAGTCGTCCGGATCGTGGCCGCTCGGAACCTCTTGCTCCTTGCGCAATACGCGCTCGCCCGTGGCCATGTCGTAGTCGTAGACGCGTTGCGGCGTGGCGAGGGAGCTATAGGTCAGTCGCAGCGTGGTCGTATCGAACTCGTAGCCGGCCACCAGGCCGAGATCGTAGCAAGCCTCCTCGAAGATGATCCGGTGCTCGGCGCCCGTGGCGATGTGGTGAATCACGATGGCCGGCAGCGCGTCGGCGATCACCAGCCGCGCGAGGTAGTCGCTGAAGACCAGCATCGACTGGATCAGCTCGCCGGGCCGATGGGGCACGACATCGGCCCAGCCGGCGGGATCGACGTCGGTCAGCGGCGCACGCACGACGCGAAAGTCCTCGGCCTCGCGGTTGGTCAGCACCAGCCAGTGGTCGTCCTGGTCGCTGACCTCGTATTCCACGCCCGTCTCGCGGGGCAGCAGCAGGCGCGGGGGCGTCTCGGGGGCGTCAGCGGGGATGACGCGCATCTCGGTCGTGACGTGGTCATGGCTCTCGATGAGCACGAAGCGGCCGCTCTCGGTCTTGTCGACGTCGACGAAGA
>CAZVBX010000141.1:0-5564 GCA_964625925.1 uncultured Ectothiorhodospiraceae bacterium
TCAACATCCCGATCATCCATTACTCGGTCGAGTGGTGGAACACGCTGCACCAGGGACCCACGGTCACCAAGTTCGACGCGCCGTCGATCAGCCTGGGCATGCTGCTGCCGCTACTGGTGATGGCGCTCGCCTTCATGACCTACTTCGCCACCGCCGTGCTCAAGCGGGCGCGCTGCGAGATCCTCGAGGCCGAGGCCCGGAGCGCGTGGGTGCGACAAATCGGGGCGGATGCGCCCCGCGGAGACGTGTGAACGAATGGACTGGCAGGCGTTTTTCGCCATGGGCGGCTATGCGGTCTATGTCTGGCCCTCGTACGCGCTGGCGGCGGCTCTGCTGGCGGCCAATGCAGTAATCCCGCACTGGCGTGAGCGGCGCCTGCTGCAGCGCCTGCAGGCGGCCGGCGACCGCGTACAGGGGGACGCATGACCCCGCGGCGCAAGCGGCGGCTGGCGTTCGCCGGCGTGCTCGTGCTCGGCGTGGGCGGCGCTACGGCGCTGGTGCTCAACGCCTTCAGCGAGAACCTGGTGTACTTCTATTCGCCCAGCGAGGTGGCCGGGGGCGAGGCCCCGGCCGCGCGCAAGTTCCGCATCGGCGGGCTGGTGGCCGACGACAGTGTCGATCAGGCCAGCGATTCGCTGCAGGTACGCTTTGCCGTGACCGACAACACGCACGCGGTGCCGGTGGTCTATAAGGGCGTCCTGCCGGATTTGTTCCGCGAGGGCCAGGGCATTGTCGCCGATGGCCGCTTGAATGGGGACGGGACTTTCGTCGCCGACCGCGTTCTGGCCAAGCATGACGAGAACTACATGCCGCCGGAGGCCGCCGAGGCGCTCGAGCGCACGGCCGAGACCACGCGTCCCGACGGCCAGGGGATGCCCGCACGATGAACCCGGAGATCGGCAACCTCGCGCTGGCGCTGGCGCTGGCGATCGCGACGTTCCAGGCGATCGTCCCGCTGGCCGGCGCGGCCCAGGGGCGCACGCCCTGGATGGCGGCGGCGCGCCCGGCGGCGCTGGCCCAGTTCGCCTTCGTCGCACTGGCGTTCGTCGCGCTATCGGTCGCGTTCTACACCAGTGATTTCTCGGTGGCCTACGTGACCGAGAATTCGAACCGCGCCCTGCCCTGGTACTACCGGCTGACAGCGGTCTGGGGCGGTCATGAAGGCTCGATGCTGCTGTGGGCGCTGGTGCTCGCCGGCTGGACGCTCGCGGTGGCGCTGTGCTCGCGCAGTCTGCCGCTCATTCTGGTAGCGCGGGTGATCGCGATCCTGGGCTTGATCAGCGTTGGCTTCCTGCTGTTCATGCTGCTGACCTCGAACCCGTTCGCGCGGCTCGATCCCGCCCCGATGGACGGCGCCGACCTCAATCCCTTGCTGCAGGACATCGGCATGATCATCCATCCGCCGATGCTGTACATGGGCTATGTGGGCATGGCCGTGGCCTTCGGCTTTGCCATTGCCGCCCTGCTCGGCGGACGCCTGGACGCCGGCTGGGCGCGCTGGGCGCGACCCTGGGTGACCACCGCCTGGGTGTTCCTGACGGCCGGCGTCGCGCTCGGAAGCTGGTGGGCCTACTACGAGCTCGGCTGGGGCGGCTGGTGGTTCTGGGATCCGGTCGAGAATGCGTCGTTCATGCCCTGGCTGGTCGCCACCGCGCTGATCCATTCATTGGCCGTGACCGAGAAGCGCGGCGCCTTCAAGAGCTGGACGGTGCTGCTGGCGATCACCGCATTCTCACTGTCGCTGCTGGGCACCTTCCTGGTGCGCTCGGGCGTGCTGACCTCGGTTCACGCCTTCGCCACCGACCCGGCGCGCGGCATCTACATCCTCGCGTTTCTGGGCGTCGTTATCGGCGGGAGCCTGCTGCTCTACGCGATCCGGGGCCCGCTTGCGGCCGGCAGCCACCGCTTCGAGTGGGCCTCGCGCGAGACCATGCTGCTGGCGAACAACGTGGTGCTGATCGTGGCCGCCGGCACGGTCCTGCTGGGCACGCTGTACCCGCTGGCCGTGGACGCGTTCGGCATGGGTAAGCTCTCGGTGGGCCCGCCCTACTTCAATTCGGTGTTCCTGCCGCTGATGACGTTGTTGCTGGCGCTACTCGGCGGCGGTCAGTTAATGCGCTGGCGGCGGGATGAGCTGCGCCGCGTCTGGACCCACTTGCGCTACGCCCTCGTCGCCAGCGTCGTGCTCGGCGCCGGGGTCGCCGTCATGCTCGGCGGCGGCCTGGCCACGCATCTGGGCGTGGCCCTGGGGCTGGCGCTGGCGCTATGGGTCGCGCTGGGCACGATCCAGACCGTGCGCACCCAGCTGTCCGGTCAGCGCCGCCTGGGCGGTGCCCTGCTCCGCCTGCCGGCCGGGGTCTACGGCATGGCGCTGGCGCACCTGGGCCTGGCCGTGACGGTCGCCGGCGCCACCGTGTCCTCGGCCTATGAGGCCGAATCGCGCGTGCGCATGGAGCCCGGTGACACGGCCGTGGTGGCGGGCCGGACCTTCCGGTTCGAGCGCTTCGAGGAGCGCGCCGGCCCGAACTACCAGGCGTCGAGCGCCACCTTCTCCGTTAGCCGTGGCGGCGATACGGTGGCGACCGTGACCCCGGAGAAGCGTTACTACCAGTCCGGCGGCCAGCCGATGACCGAGGCGGGCATCGCGGCCGGCTTGACCCGCGACCTGTACGTCTCCCTCGGCAGCCCGATCGGCGAAAGCGGCAACGCCTGGAGCGTACGCCTGCATTACAAGCCGCTCGTGCGGTGGATCTGGGGTGGTGCGCTACTGATGTCGATCGGCGGACTGCTCGCCATTACCGACCGGCGCTATCGTAGCGTCCGACAAACCCGGTCGGCCCCGTCGGAGGCGACGGCACGATCCGTTTGAGCCTCATGCGCTATCGCTCACTTATTCCACTCGCCATCTTCGTGGCGATCGCCGCCCTGCTCGGCGTCGGGCTGACCTTGGATGCCCACGAGGTGCCGTCGCCGTTGATCGGCGAGCCCGTGCCCGCGTTCGAACGGCCGGGCCTGCGCGATCCGCAAGCGCAGGTGAGCCCGTCGGACCAGGAGGGCCGGGTTTGGCTGCTCAACGTCTGGGGGACCTGGTGTGTCGGTTGCCGCGAGGAACACGACGTACTGCTCGAGGCCGCCCGCGAGCACGATCTCACCATCGTGGGCTTGAATTACAAGGACGAACGCGCGGCCGCAATCGACTGGCTCGAGCGGCTCGGCGACCCCTACGTGGCATCGGCTTACGACCCCGAGGGCAAGGTCGGCCTCGACCTGGGCGTCTACGGTGCGCCCGAGACCTACGTGGTCGATGCGCAAGGAGTCATTCGCCACAAGCACATCGGGCCACTATCGCCGTCCGAGCTGCGCGAGACGATCTTGCCGCTGGTGCGGGAGCTACGGCCGTCGTGACGCGCTGGCTCGTGCTCATTTGCGTGTGTGCGCTGACCGGCGCATTCGCTGCCCCCGTCAGCGCCGCCGAACCGGTACGCGAATTCGAGACCGCCGAGCAGCGCGAACACTACTATGCGCTGCTCGAGCAGCTGCGCTGTCTGGTATGCCAGAACGAATCCCTGGCGAGCTCCAGCGCCGACCTGGCGCAGGACATGCGCGACGAGGTGTACCGCCTCGTGGTCACCGAGGGCCGCTCGCAGGATGCCGCGATCGACTATCTCACGGACCGCTACGGCGACTTCGTGCTCTACCGGCCCCCGGTGGGGCCCAAGACATGGCTGCTGTGGTTCGGACCGGTGCTGATGCTCGGGATCGGCGCCCTGGTGCTCGGCGCCATCATCCGCCAGCGCCGCTGCAATAGCGACGATCCGCCGCTGTCGGCGGACGAGCAGACCCGTGCCGAGCGCTTGCTCGCGGGCAACGACGAGGACACGCAATGATCACGTTCGGGTTGATCGCCGCGGCGATGCTGCTTGTGGCCCTGGCGGTCATTCTGCCGCCGGTGCTGCAGCGGTCCGGCTCCCAGGACGCGCCCCGGGCGACGTCGGAGGAAACGGCCGCCACGGTGAGCGTCTACCGCGAGCGTCTAGCCGATCTCGAGCGCGAATACGAGCGCGGTCATCTCAGCGAGCCCGATTACGCAGCGGCGCAGGCCGAGGCCAAGCGCGAGCTGCTGCAGTACGTGCCCCAGGAGCAGGTGCCCGGAAGGCACAACGCGGCGGCGCGCTGGGTCGCGGTGGTGACGGCGTTCGCCGTGCCGGCCCTCGCGCTGGCCGTGTACGCTGCCAGCGGCCGCCCGGACCTGCTCGCGTCCGACGGGGCGGACCGCCTGAGCGCCGATCAGGTCTCCCGCTACACCGAGATGGGCGCACAGGAGCGCATCCGACGCCTGGAGGCGTACCTCGATGAGCATCCGGCGGCCCCGCGGGCCTGGAGCCTGCTTGCGGGCGCGTATCGCAGCCAGGAGCAATATCAGGCGGCCGCCGACGCGTTCGGACGCGCGATCCAGGCGGGCGAAACCACGGACGCGCGCCTGATCGCGCGCCGGGCCGAGGCCTTGCTGCTGGCCAACCAGCGCCGCTTCACCGAGGACGTGCAAACGCTCATCGACGCCTCGCTGCGGGCCGATCCGCGCAATCCGCTGGGCCTCATGCTCGCCGGCCATGCGGCCCTCACGCGGGGCGACGCCGGCCAGGCCGCGGACTACTGGCAGCGCTTGGCCGAGCAGATCCCCGAAAACGATCGCCGCCGGCAATTGGTCGACGCGCTCATCGCCCGCGCCGAGGGCGAGCCGCCGCCGGGCGCAGCGGACGGCAGTTCGACGCCGGTGGGCCAGGAGGGGGACACCGGCGCCTCGGTCCACGTGCGCCTGCGGCTGAGCGAAGCGCTGCGCAGCCAGGCGCAGAGCGGCGATACGGTGTTCGTGTTCGCCCGCCCGGCCGATGCCGGAGGCGGCCCCCCGCTGGCGGTCAGTCGCACGTCCGTCGCAGCCCTGCCGACCGAGATCGAGCTGGCGGATGCGCAAGCAATGACGCCGGACCGGACCCTGTCCAGTGCCGAACGCGTCGTCGTGACGGCCCGGATCTCGCGCAGCGGCGACGTCACGACCAGCAGCGGCGACCTGCAGGGGCAGAGCTCACCCATCCCGACCGACGCACGCGACCCCGTCGAGATCACCATCGACCAGCGGATCCAGTAGCCCCCGGTCCGCGCTTCTCCACTGGCGGCCGTGTCGCTCTTGCCGCCCGCTTTGCGCTCCCGAACCCGCATCGACAGGGCTCGCTCGGGCGCGGCCGCGATCGACGCACCTGCGGACCGCTCATCTGCAACAGGGGTGTTCCCCATAGGGCCATCATGGCGCCACGGGCACCGGTTCGCTAGGAGCCTGTCCGAGCAACTTGCGCGCTTGCCTATTGGGGAGCGGCCGTAGCGGGGTGCGACACCGCGAGCGGATTGCCCGCCCGCCTGTCGCGTAACCGCCCCCGGCGATTTCGTGCCGTCGTCACACGAGCATGGCGGTTCCCATGCGGGTTTAGCAGGCTGGTGAAAAACAGCCTGCTAACGCGGGACAGGGATGTCCCGCCGCGAATCAGGCACTGCAAGTGCCTGATTCGCGT
>CAZVBX010000142.1:0-5494 GCA_964625925.1 uncultured Ectothiorhodospiraceae bacterium
TCTATTGTCAGTTGTAGGACATGGCCTACAAAACAGATCGGCGTTGACTGACAGACATTGTCCGGCTGCGCTGATTGTCTGGGAGGTTGCCGCTCGTAGAGAATTCGGAGTGCGCGCTGTGTGGCGCAGCCGTGGCGTCGCGGCTGCGAATGTGCGGCACGGCCGGTGGTGAGCGAGGTCACGGGCGGGCGTATCGCCCCGACCGCAAATCGGAACTGCCTCAATGATACGGGGCACGCCCTTCAACACGGGATGGATTGTCGGATATGCCCGGCAAGCGGAACCGACAGCAGCGCAGCGGCCCATCGCCAACCTACGGGCGCGGTTTCCACGCGTGTTCGCGTGCGCGTCGGCGTGTGGGTGAGGGCAAGCGATGTAATCGTTCGGTGCATGCCCTGTTTTCAGTGGCAGCGCCAGATTCGTCACTTGTCGCGCGCGCCGCGACCGGGGCGAGTGCGACCGAGTCGATCGTCGTTGTGCCGTGCGGGCTCCGAGGCCTCTGGCGGTTGGTTGCGGTTGCGCTGTTGCTGATGTCGGGGGCCGCCAACGCCGCATCCATCGACCTCGCGCCCCTGGCGAGGGAAGTGGTTTGCATGGATACAGGCGAGTGTCGTCCCGACCTGGGGGTGGTGCGACGCTACGCTGACAATGGTCACGCGCAGGCGATCTATGCCTTGGGCGTCCACCACTGGCGCAACGCCTCCGCGGATGACGAATCGACGCCGGACAAGGCCAAGACCTATTTCCGACGCGCGGCCGGACGAGACCATTTCTACGCCGCGTTGTCCCTGATATCGCTGTGCGATGAGCACGAATGCCGTACGCGATGGATCGAGCGCGCGACGGCGATCGAGAAGCGTCGATATCGGACCGTTGACTCCGTCCGCGATCGGCTTGCCCGGCCCGATCCGCCCGTTCTGGCCACAGAATTGCTGGGCAGATGGGTCGCCGCTGTGCGCTCGGAGGAGCCGTCGACGGATGCCACCTACCTCATCGCGCGCCTGTTGGAGACGGGCCACGCACCCCCGCTCGCGCGTGACTGGAAGGCATCGATCCGAATGATGTCGCGTGCCGCCGAACAGGACAGCGTCCTGGCGGCGACGTACTTGGGTGAGCTGCTCGCTACGGGCCACCGGATACAGCGCGATCGCGAGCAGGCGCTCGACTGGTACCGCCGAGCACAGAAGCACAACTTTGCGCCCGCGGCGGCCCGCGCCGGCGCGCTGCTTCTCCACGGCGCAGGCCCGATCGAGGCACGACCCGATAAGGGAGCGGCGCTGCTGCGCGAGGCGGCGAACCGGCAGGTGGCGGTCGCTGCCTACTACCTCGGCGACGCCTACCGCCGCGCTCGCGGCGTCGAGCGGGACCTCGACGCCGCCGTCTCGTGGCTCGAGCGGGCCGCGTCTCTGGGGTTCCCGGCCGCTCGCGCCATGCTGGGGCTGATGTACTACGACGGTGATGGCGTCGCGCGCGACGATGGCGCGGCGCGCCAGCGGCTCCGACGCGCCGCCCGCTGGAACCTGCCGCGCGCGCAGACCGTGCTCGCCGAGCTGCTCGTGCGCGGCGGCGGTGGTCCGGTCAACAAGGCGAAGGCGGCCGCGTGGGTGCATTTCGTGCTCGAGCACCACAGCGACTCGATCTCCGCATCGACTCGATCCTGGGCGTCCGATCTGCACTCGAAGCTGGCGGCCACCCTCGACGCGCAACAGCAGCGTCGGGCGGACTCCTTCGTGCGGAGCAGAAAGGAGGCGCTGACCTACGTCGACGCACGCACGGATTGGTGCGCCGATCTCGGTGGCGCGCTTTGCGAGTACTAATCATGGCGTGGTCTGTGTTGACACTCGCGCCAGCCGAGGCCCGGTATGGCGACATCACGGGGCGGCGAGATGGCCGTCGAGCGCAACGATGTCGGAAGCACCCCCGTCTCGCGCGACCGGAGAGCTCGCCCCGTCTCAGTGATGCAACCGGGCTCGCGGGATGCTGTCTTCTATTGTCAGTTGTAGGACATGGCCTACAAAACAGATCGGCGTTGACTGACAGACATTGTCTGGCTGCGCTGATTGTCGGGGCGCGGCGTGTTGGGCACGATTTCGGGTGCGCGCCGTGCAAGGCGGAGTGGTCTCCGCAGGGATGAACGGGCCATCGTCTCCTGGAGGAGAGCAATGAACACCGCCGAATATCACCAACGAACTAGCGGTGGCCCGCTCCGCGCGCTCTGCGCCGTGTTCGTGCTTTGCAGCCTTGCAACGGAAGCCAGCGCTGGCACCGAGGAAGGCGTGACGGCGTTCAAGAACGGCGATTACGAGAGGGCGTTGGCCGAGCTTCGCCCAGCGGCAGAGGGAGGCGATGCGAAGGCGCAGTATTATCTCGGCGGCATGTATTGGCAAGGTCGCCAGGTTGACAAGGACTTACAGAAGGCGCGGCTGTGGCTGCGCCGATCCCTGGATAATGGCTACGTCGAGGCTGCCCGTGAATTGGGGAACCTCTACTCCCATGGCCTCGGTGTAGAGGGGGACAACAAAGAGGCCGCCGAACTCTACCGCAAGGCCGCCAAGGCCGGCGACCCTGTCGCCCAACGCAATCTTGGTTTGATGTACGAAGAAGGTGAAGGCGTTGAGTACAACGCCACGAAGGCCGCGCGCTGGTTTCGGCGTGCAGCGGAGCAGGATGATCCGGTCGCGCTCACGCATCTGGGGCAACTGACGTGGATGGGGCAGGGCAAGGTGTCTCGCGATCGCGGGCATGCGCTCGAGCTGCTGCATCGTGCGGCTCGCCAGGATCATGCGCATGCGCAGTATCTGTATTGTTCGAACATGACCGAGGTCTACGGTCAGGGTTCGGACGCGCTGGTCAAAGCCTTCAAGTGGTGCAAACTTGCTTCGGATCAGGGGTATCCCGGTGGCGAGAATATGTGGGAGGCGGCCGAGCGCTGGTTTCTCAGTCCGGAGCAGAAGCGGCGTGCGGCTGAGTTGGCCGCCGAATGGTCGGCGGCACACCGATGACATTGACGTCCTTGAATAGGGGTAGCGGCCATGGGCGGTAAAGTTCCAGGCATCAATATAGTCAAACCCGTTCCATTCCTTGGTAAGAACCCTGAAGGTGAGATCGGCGTCGAGATCGGCTTGGCGGGCTCCAAGGTCGGTATGTATCTGGGGCTGAACAAAGGTGTTTCGGTCGAGGCGAATTCCGGCGACTACCGATATCAGGCCTACGACGCCGAAAATGACCTCAACGCCGGGACGATCAAGACCGATGAGCATACGTATACGCTCGAGGCCCGCGACATAACGATCGGGCGTACATCCGTCGATGGGAAGGAGGTTTCGGTAGCGGCCAGTGGCGCGAAGCCACTGCAGTATCGAACCGAAGATGGACAACGGATCGAGTGGGAGCCGGATGCCGACGGGGCGAGCCATTTCGCCAATGGTCTGGATCGTCTCTTCGATGTCGAGACCGAAGCTGGAGCCAACTTTGACCTTGTAGACAAAGGAAGGCTGCTCGATGACGCTGCGGCCCTGCTCGGCGGTCCGGCCGACCAGGCCACGGCCCAGCTCACGACTGTCACGCTCGAGGACGGTGAGCAGTACGTTCTGGTTCGCAGTCGCGCGAGCGACAGCCCGGGCATGCAGCAAAGCTTTGCCGAGGCACGTGACCAGGCAAGCACGGTCGATGGCTACGAGACGCTGTATGTCGATGACGGGACGCGCATACAACGTGCGGTAAGCGATGACCTGCCCGGCGCTCGCAATCTGCTCATGCGCCCGGCCGCAGTGGGCGAGATCGAGGTGCCGGATGATGGGGAATCCGGGATCGGTGGTGAATTCCAAGATGACTTCTCGGAGAAAAACGGCAGTTCTGACTGGCTGAACCCCCTCCTCGGCAAACACCCAGCCGGCGAGGCGGCCCACGGCACCCAGCATTCGTTCGATCCGGATCCGGGCCCGGCGGCGGTCGAAGAGTTCGACGGCAACAGCGGAATGGGCGAGATCTACGGCGAGTACTTCGGCAGTGCGGGGAACGGCGCAGGCGGTGCGACGACCGCCACGCTGAGCGCCGGCGAGACGCTGAGCCATGTCGCGGCCCGCACCGGCGTGTCGAGCGAAGTGTTGCAGGCGGTCAACGGCATCGAGGATCCCACCGAGCTGGCCGTGGGCACGGAGGTCGTCTTGCCGAGCGCCGAGACGCTGGCACAGGCCGGTGTCGGGGGTGCGCCGGCCGGTGCACCGGGCGCCGGCGTGTCGGTGACGCCGACGGGGGAGGCCACGGGGGCGGCGCTCGCCGACGAAGCGCTTGGTGGCTCGGCGTTCCCCGCGAGCGCTGCTGGTCTCGTGGTGCCGTCGGCCGAGGACCTGCAAGCAGCGGCCACCGCCTCGGGAGAAATCGACCGCGATGGCGTCGACGCACGCAACCCGGCAGCGATGCCGGTGGACGGCGTCGCTTCGGGCGGCTCGACCGGGGATGCCGGGCAAGTCCCGAAGACTGGGAATGGCGCCGACGCGGACGGCGGAGCCGAAGCGACAACGCCGCAGCCGAGTACCGCAGAGAGCGACAGCGGTGGGAGTCCGCATTTCGGGGGTATCGGCGCTCATCTCGGGCCAGTGGGGCTGTCGCTGGATCGGGGGCCATCGGGTGATCTGCACCTGACGGGCATGGCCGGGGCGGCCGGCCGCATCAATCTGGATGATCCGAGCGACTTCATCCTGGGGGTCGGCTCCGGTGCGGGCGGGCGTCTCGGGCCAATGGAGGCGCAGGCGGCCGGCATCCTCGGGGTCAATGATGAAGGTCAGGTGGCATTGCAGACTGCCGGCGGCCTTGGGGTTCGCGGTACCGGCGGTCGTCGCGATGCAACCGGTGGTGCGCAGGATGGTTTCCTGGATGGCGCCCACATGGGCTTCTCAACGGAAATCGCGACCGAGCGCACCGACATCCCGGATGCTGAATCTGCGCTTCTCGACTCGGGTCAGCGTGCCGCGGCCGTGGCCGAGGAGTATGGTGTTTCGATCGATCAGGCGCGGGATTACCTGCACAACGGCCGTTTCACCACGAATCCGATCGAGAACGTCGGCGTAGATGAGGGAGCCGCGGAAGATTCCGACGCAACGGACGGCGACGGGAGTGAAAAGCCAACCCTCGACGAAGTTCTTGCGGAGTCCGATCAGGGAAGTGGGGACAATGGAGACATCGTCTCCGATACGCGTACGGACGGCGCGACCAGCCCTGCCGACAACTGGGGCGATCGCAACGAAGCCCTCGATGGCGCAGGCACCGACTGGTCCGTTCCCGAGGGCGTGACCAGCCGTCAGGACGACTCCACCGGCGGGGATTCCGGTCCCGAAACCGGCAGCGGCGCCCAGCCGGACGGCGATGCGGCCACAGAAGACACGGCCGGCGCCACGCCCGTCAGCGCCTGGGGCGAGGACAACGCCGCGCTCGACGGCAGCGGCACCGACTGGTCGCCGACGCCCGAGGGCGTGACCAGCCCCCAGGGCGACTT
>CAZVBX010000143.1:0-5478 GCA_964625925.1 uncultured Ectothiorhodospiraceae bacterium
CCGGGGTCTCGTAGCAGCCGCGCGACTTCATGCCGACGTAGCGATTCTCGACGATGTCGAGGCGGCCGATGCCGTGGGCACCGCCGAGCTCATTGAGCTTGGACAGCATCTGCGCCGGCGACAGGCGCTCGTCGTCCAAGGCCACGGGATCGCCGCCCTCGAAGGTGAGATCGATGTAGAGCGGCTCGTCGGGCGCACGCTCGGGCGCGACCGACCACTCCCACATGGCCTCTTCCGGCTCGGCCGCCGGGTCCTCGAGCACCCCGCCCTCGTACGAGATATGCAGCAGATTGGCGTCGGTCGAATAGGGCGAGCCGCCATCGGCCTTCTTCTCGATCGCGATGCCGTGCGACTCGGCGTACGCGAGTAGACTCTCGCGCGAGTTCAGGTCCCACTCCCGCCAGGGCGCGATCACACGGATGTCCGGCGCGAGCGCATAGGCCCCGAGCTCGAAGCGCACCTGGTCGTTGCCCTTGCCGGTCGCCCCGTGCGAGATCGCGTCGGCTCCGGACTCGCGGGCGATCTCGACCAGGCGCTTGGCGATCAGCGGCCGCGCGATGGAGGTTCCCAGGAGGTATTCGCCCTCGTAGATCGCGTTGGCGCGGAACATGGGGAACACGAAATCACGCGCGAATTCCTCGCGCACATCCTCCACATGGATCTGCTTGACCCCGAGCGCGCGTGCCTTCTCGCGCGCCGGCTCGACCTCCTCGCCCTGCCCCAGATCAGCGGTGTAGGTGATGACCTCGCAGCCGTAGGTCTCCTGCAGCCACTTGAGAATCACGGAGGTGTCGAGGCCGCCGGAGTAGGCCAGCACGGCTTTGCGGATCTGTGCCATTACGCGTCTCCCGCCATCGGTGTACCGCAAACGCGCCATTCTACAGCAACGTGCGCCTGGGAGCCTGTCCAGGCAAGCCGTCACCCGCTGCACACGCACCCCGGGCTCGCGACGGAGCAGGTCTCGCGGCGCGAAGTGAGCCAAGTGGCGCATGCCGCAGCCTCCGTGGCACAATCGCGCCGTTTGACCGCGACCGAAGTGGTCGGTGCGCTCGGGAACCTCTCCGCGACCGGCCACGCCGACCTGCCTCGGAGGCCGTCCGAATTCAATCATGGGCCTGGTGCGCGCGCCACGTCGGCCGCGGCAATGCCGGGCACGGGGTGTCTCCCCTTGCACCTGCGGACTGCCCCGGCCGGTCGCCAGCGCGGCGCGCACCCAACGACCTGATGTCCGGGGCCGTCTCCCGGCACCACCTCGACGAGGTACGTCATGGCTGACGAACACGAGATCGACGCGCAGGAAACCCAGGAGTGGCTGGACTCGCTGGACACCGTCCTCGAGGCCGATGGCCCGACGCGCGCCCATTATCTGATCGAGCGGCTGATCGACGAGTCGCGGCGTTCGGGCATCAATATCCCGTTCTCCCCCGAGACGGGATACATCAACACGATTCCGCCGCACCAGGAAGAGCGCAGCCCGGGTAATCACGACCTGGAATGGAAGCTGCGCTCCTATATCCGCTGGAACTCCACGGCGATGGTGGTGCGCGCGAACAAGCGCAACCCGAGCCTGGGCGGCCACATCGCCAGCTTCGCCTCGGCGGCGACGCTGTACGACGTCGGCTTCAACCATTTCTTCCGCGCGCCCTCGCATGAGCATGGCGGCGATCTGGTCTTTATTCAGGGGCATTCCGCGCCCGGCATCTATGCCCGCGCCCATCTGGAGGGCCGGCTGTCGACCGAGCGGCTCGACGGGTTCCGCCAGGAGGTCGAGGGAGAAGGACTTTCGTCTTACCCGCACCCCTGGCTGATGCCGGACTTCTGGCAATTCCCCACGGTATCGATGGGCCTGTCGCCCATGATGGGCCTCTACCAGGCCCGCTTCATGAAGTACATGAACCATCGTGAGCTGGCGTCCGCCCGGGACCGCAAGGTCTGGGTGTTCATGGGCGACGGCGAGGTCGACGAGCCCGAGTCCCTCGGCGCGCTCTCGCTCGCCGGTCGCGAGAAGCTCGACAACCTGGTGTACGTCGTCAACTGCAACCTGCAGCGCCTCGATGGCCCGGTGCGCGGCAACGGCAAGATCATCCAGGAGCTGGAGGCGATTTTCCGCGGCGCGGGCTGGAACGTCATCAAACTCGTCTGGGGGTCCTATTGGGACCCGCTGCTGGCGCGCGACACCGATGGGCTACTGCGGCAGCGCATGGACGAGGCCGTCGACGGCGAGTACCAGACCTACAAGGCGCGCGATGGCGCCTTCGTCCGCGAGCACTTCTTCGGCGCCTACGACCAGCTCAAGTCCATGGTCTCGAACATGTCCGACGAGGACATCTGGCGCCTCAACCGCGGCGGCCACGACCCGCACAAGATCTACGCCGCGTACGCGGCGGCAAGCAAGCACAAGGGCCAGCCCACGGTGATCCTGGCCAAGACGGTCAAGGGCTACGGCATGGGCGCGGCCGGCGAAGGCCAGATGATCGCCCACCAGCAGAAGAAGATGGACGGCGACGAGCTGGTCAAGCTGCGCGATCGCTTCTGCATCCCGCTGGACGACGACGCCGCGCGCAACGCCGAGTACTACCACCCCGGCGAGGACAGCGAGGAGATCCAGTATCTGCACGAGCGCCGCCGCGCGCTGGGCGGCTATCTGCCGCAGCGCAAGACGCTGGCGGCGCCGCTGAACGTGCCCACGCTCGACGTTTTCAAGCCGCTGCTGGACTCCAGCGGCGACCGCGAGATGTCGACCACGATGGGCTTCGTGCGCGGTCTGACGCTGCTCACGCGCGACAAGAAGATCGGCCAGAACATCGTCCCGATCGTCCCGGACGAGGCGCGCACCTTCGGCATCGACGGCATGTTCCGCCAGCTCGGCATCTACTCGCCGTCGGGCCAGCTCTACACGCCGGTCGATGCCGACGCCGTGATGTATTACCGCGAGTCGGAGAAGGGGCAGATCCTCGAGGAGGGCATCTGCGAGGCCGGCGCCTACTGCGACTGGCTGGCCGCGGCGACGTCGTACTCGACCCACGGGGTCAACATGATCCCGTTTTACATCTACTACTCGATGTTCGGCTACCAGCGCATCGGCGATTTCATGTGGGCCGGCGGCGACAGCCAGGCCCGCGGCTTCCTGATCGGCGGCACGGCGGGCCGGACCACGCTCAACGGCGAGGGGCTGCAGCACGAGGACGGGCACAGTCATCTGACGATGACCACAATGCCCAACTGCATCAGCTACGACCCGACGTTCAACTACGAACTCGCCGTGATCATCCATGACGGCCTGCGCCGCATGGTCCAGGAGCAGGAGAGCGTCTTCTATTACATCACGGTGATGAACGAGAACTATCATCACCCCGCGATGCCGGAAGGCGCCGAAGAGGGCATCCGCAAGGGCCTGTACAAGTTCGACGCGATCGAGCCGGCAAAGGCGACCAAGAGCACGCCGGAGATCCATCTGCTCGGCAACGGCACCATCTTCCACGAGGTGCGCGCCGCGGCCGACCTGCTGCGCGATGATTGGGGTGTGGCCAGCACGGTCTGGAGCGCACCGAGCTTTTCCGAGCTGCGCCGCGACGGGCTCGACTGCGACCGCTGGAACATGCTGCACCCGACGCGCAAGCGCCGCACGAGCTGGGTCGAGCAGTGCCTGGGGGGCTCCGACGCGCCGGTGATCGCCTCGACCGACTACATGAAGACGGTGGCCGATCAGATCCGGCCGTTCCTGCGCCAGCGCTACCGTGTGCTCGGCACCGACGGCTACGGCCGGAGCGATACGCGCGAGGCCCTGCGCGACTTCTTCGAGGTCGACCGCTATTGGGTCGTCGTGGCCGCGCTGACGGCGCTGGCCGACGAGGGCACGATCGAGTACAAGCGCGTCGGCGAGGCCATCAAGAAATACGGCATCGACCCGGAAAAGCCAAACCCGATCACGCAGTAACGAACGACGAGCCGCCAGGGATACGGCGGCTCGAACGGACATGGATTCAATGAACCACGAATGGACACGAATGCACACGAATAAGTAGGCACCTTTCCGGGCCGAGCCGTAATCCGCGCTAGCGGCGGACACGCGAGCGCGCCCTTTTTGATCATTCGTGTTTATTCGTGTCCATTCGTGGTTCCTAAAAGCCAAACCCGGCTGAACGCCTGGCATCGGGAATCGATCAATGAGCGAGACCAAGGACATCCCCGTACCGGACATCGGCGATTTCGACCAGGTGGAGGTCATCGAGGTCCTGGTCTCGCCGGGCGACACCATTGCCGCCGAGGACTCGTTGATCACGCTCGAGTCCGACAAGGCCAGCATGGAGATCCCGGCGCCGTTCGGCGGCACGGTGAAGGAAGTCCGCGTCGAGGTCGGCGGCAAGGTCGCCGAGGGCGATGTCATCTGCACCGTCGAGGCCACCGAGGCGGCGGCCACCGAGTCGGAGAGCGCGCCCGCCAGCGCGGAGGCGCCGACCGAGGAAACCGGCCGCGAAACGGAACAGCGCGGCGAGGCCGGCACCGGGCAGCGCGATGCGGCGGAGACGGGCCGCGCCCCCGTCGATCCCGAGCCGGCGCAGCCCCCGGAACAGGGGGCGGCGGCCCCGCCGACGCCGGGACCGCGCCCCTCGCCCACGGCCCACATCGACCACGAACGCCACAAGAAAGCGCACGCGTCGCCCGCGGTGCGCCGGCTCGCGCGTGAGCTCGGGGTCGATCTGGGCGACGTCACCGGCTCTGGACGCAAGGGCCGTATCCAGCATGACGACGTCAAGGCCTACGTCAAGCGGGCCATGAGCCAGCCGGCCGCGGCCGGCGGCAGCGGCGGCTTGGGCGTGGCGCCGATGCCACAGATCGACTTCAGCGCCTACGGCGAGACCGATACGGTCGAACTCAGCCGGATCAACAAACTCACGGGTCAACACCTGCATCGCAACTGGGTCACCATCCCGCACGTCACGCAGTTCGACAAGGCGGACATCACGGACCTGGAGCGTTTCCGCAAGGAACTCAACGCGGAGCACGACGGCGACACCAAGATCACCCTGGTCTCCTTCCTGATGAAGGCGCTGGTGTCCGGACTGCGTGAATTCCCGCGCTTCAACAGCTCACTCGATCCGTCGGGCGAGAAGCTGATCCTCAAAAAGTATTTCCACATCGGCGTGGCGGTCGATACCCAGGTCGGCTTGGTGGTGCCGGTGATCCGCGACGTCGACCGCAAGAGCCTGACCGAGCTCGCGCGCGAACTGGTCGAGGTGAGCCAGGCCGCGCGCGACAAGAAACTCTCGCGCGAGCGCATGGAGGGCGGCTGCATCTCCATCTCGAGCCTGGGCGGCGTCGGCGGCACGGCGTTCACGCCCATCGTCAACGCCCCCGAGGTCGCCATCCTGGGCGCGTCCAAGGCGTTGACCGAGCCGGTCTGGGACGGCGAGCAATTCGCGCCGCGCCTGATGCTGCCGCTATCGCTGTCCTACGACCACCGCGTCATCGACGGCG
>CAZVBX010000144.1:0-5405 GCA_964625925.1 uncultured Ectothiorhodospiraceae bacterium
CCGCCGGGCTTGGCGCCCTGCCCGACCACCACCTCGATGGCGTCGGCGCGGCGCAATTGATCGGGCTCCATGCCGTAGCGCGACGGCAGGTACTGGTAGACGAGCTTGCTCGACGCCGCGCGCTCCTCGTCGGTCATGCCGCCGTCGCCGGTGGTCGTGCTCGTGCCCATCGCGCTGGCGCCCTGGCCCAGCGCGCGCTTGGCATTGGCGCCGAGCGCGCCGAAGCTCATGCCCGCGATAGTGATGGGGATGTCGAGCTCGATCGGGTTCTTGGCGAAGCGCTCGCCGATGACGACGTTGGTGGCGCATTGCTCGCGGTAGCCCTCGAGCGGATAGCGCGAGACCGAGGCGCCGAGGAACACGAGGTCGTCGAAGGTGGGCACCGGGCGCCGGGCGCCCGAGCCACGGATGGAGTAGATGCCCTCGGAGGCCGCCCGCTGGATCTCGGCGATCACGTGCGGCGGGAAGGTCGCGGATTCGCGAATGGTGCGGTCGTCCATTGGAGCCTCCCGTCAGAAGTCCGAGGCGTCGTCGATGGTGAAGTTGTAGAGCTTGCGCGCGGAGCCGTAGCGGCGGAACTCGGCCGGGTCGGCGTCGATGCCCGCCCGCGCCAGCAGCGCGCTGACCGCGTCGAAGTGCTCCGGGGTCATCTCCTTCTCGACGCAGTCGGCGCCCAGGCTCTCCACGGAGCCGCGCACGTACAGCACGGCCTCGTAGAGCGAGTCGCCGAAGTGGGCCCCGGCGTCGCCGCACACGACCATGCGCCCCGCCTGCGCCATGAAGGCCGACATATGGCCCACGGAGCCGCCGACGACGATGTCGACGCCTTTCATGGATATGCCGCAGCGCGCGCTGGCGTCGCCCTCGATGATGACGGTACCGCCGTGACCGGTGGCGGCCGCGGACTGGCTGGCGTAGCCGGTCACGCGCACAGTGCCGGACATGATGTTCTCGCCCACGCCGACGCCGGCATTGCCCTCGATCGTCACCTCGGCCTTTTGGTTCATGCCGGCGCAGTAGTAGCCCGCGTGGCCGCGGATCACGGCCTCGACGGGCCGGTCGAGGCCCGCCGCGATGCAGTGGTAGCCGCGCGGGTGCAAGACCTCGTACTCGGTCGCGGTGCTCTCCTTCTCACGCCCTTGCAGGATGCGATTGGCGGCGCGCACGCCGATCTCGTCCAAGTCCAGGGTCTGCATGATCAATGACCCCAGCTATACACCGTCGCCGGCTTGGGCTCCCACACGGTGGCGTGCTCCACCCCGGGCAGGCGCGCCAGGGCGCGGTACTCGGTGGCCATGCCCACCCAGTCATCGGTCTCGGCCATGATGGCGTGCTTGCACGCAATCGGGTCGCGCACCACGGAGAAGCCGTCACGCGTGCCGACGGCGAAGGTGTAGAAGCCGTCCAGATCCCGGAACCCGGCCTCGAGCGCCTCGTTCAGCGAGTCGCCCTCGCGCAGGCGCCAAGTCAGATAGGCCGCCGCCACCTCGCTGTCGTTGTCGGTCTGGAAGTCGAAGTCGGCGTGGCGCCGCAGCCAGCGGCGCAGCCGGTGGTGGTTCGACAGCGAGCCGTTGTGCACCAGGCACAGGTCGTCGCCGGTGTTGAACGGATGCGCCCCTTCGGTCGACACCGCGCTCTCGGTCGCCATGCGCGTATGGCCGACCGCGTGGCTGCCGCTCATGTGCGCCACGTCGAAGCGCTCGAGCACGCTCGCCGGCAAGCCGACCTCTTTGTAGATCTCCAGCATGCGCCCGGAGCTCATGACCCGCAGCTCGGGGTGGTGGCGCTCGACCCAGCCGCGCAGATCCGCCGGCTCGGCGACCGTGCTGACGATCGCGTGCGTCGAGATCCGGCGCAGCGTGAGCTCGACCCCGAGATCGCGCTGGGCCGCCTGCACCAGCGTCTCCCAGTCGAAGGTCTGGTCCGGGTGGTACAGGCTGATCTTGCTCGCCGCCTCGCCCTGCTCGCTGTAGACGGCCAGACCCGCGCTGTCGGGACCGCGGTCGGTCATCTCCGTCAGCATGGGACAGAACAGCTGACCGAGCTGGCCCCGCAGCTCGGCGTTCTTGATGTAGATGCCCACGATTCCGCACATGGTTCGAGCGTCTCCCTCGGCGAAGGCCGGAAACGGGCCGGACCCGCCCAGCCGGTTTACTGAAATACATACTATTTTCCCTGTAGGAATTGAGCAAGGGGTTTTCGCAAGCCGCGTCACGGCGTGCTTGCGCGTCGACGGGTAGCCACCGATGAGTCCGGCGGACCGGGCAGGTGGCCCGATCGCGTGGCTACGCGGCCAGCGCTGAGATTGGACGCCGCTGCCGAGCGCGCACGCAGCCGCGCCTGCACGCCAACCGCACGGCTCACGAATCATGGAGCCTCGATCGAACGGGATCGACGAAGGCGGGCTGTGGGTTCTTCCATGCTCGGCGCATCGCGCTTGCCGAGAATGGGGGTGCCTCCCTACTCGCTCGAGCGCGCGTAACTGATGATGGAGAGGAATCGAGCGGGGACCGCCACCAGCTCGACGGGGCCATGCGGGGCAATGGAATCGAAGAACAACGAGTCGCCCGGCCGCAGGTGGAACTGGCGATTGCCGTGGCGGTAGACCACTTCGCCTTCCAGCATATAGAGGAACTCGGCGCCCTCGTGCTGAAACTCGCCAAACGTCTCGGAGCCCTCGGTGAGCGTAATCAGATACGGCTCGACGCCGACCGCACCGCGCACGCCATGGCCGAGCAGCTCGTAGATGTGGCCCGCGCGGGTACCGCGCCGGTCGATCTCCAGGCCCTGGTCCGCGGGCACGTAGGAGACGTCACGGCTTTCCTCGAGCGGGGTGAACAAGGCGGACAGCGGAAGAGCCAGGGCATCGGCCAGGGCCGCCAGGGTGGTCAGCGACGGCGACGTATTGCCGTTCTCGATCTTGGACATCATGCCCTGCGACAAGCCGGCCTGCTTGGCCAGCTGCTGCAGGGTCAGATCCGCACGCTGGCGCTGCTTGCGGATCTCGAGACCGATGTACTTTTCCAGGTCGCGCGGCGCAGCGCCGGCGGTCGTGTCCGGTATCAGCCCCAGCGCCTCGGCATCGCCGCGTCCCTTGTCAGCCATCGATCCTCCGGCAATCCCTGAAATCACGCGATCAGGGCGATTCTACTAGGGCCTGTTAACCGTTCCCGCGGTCGTCGCGTTGTGACCCCAATCCGGGCGCGAGGAGCGAGTGTAGCGCCACTCCACGAGTGACGAACAACGCAGCGCGCCCCGGACTGCGGGCCACAACCCTTCGGGGCGATCGCGGGAAGGGTTAACAGGCCCTAGGGAGCGTTTGATTAATCTCCACTCTCGTCATTGCGAGCGTAGCGAAGCAATCCAGAAATTGAGCCAAATCGGCGCGTTATGGATTGCTTCGTCACTTCGTTCCTCGCAAAGACATGCTTTTTTCAGACCTTCCCTAGTGTCCTTTAACGCACAACGCCGGATTTTCGCCGGCCCTCGCGGCGGCTGGCGGCGTTGCGCCTCCTCACCATAGGGCGCGCTATGGCTCGTCGGCGCGCCTTGCCAGCCACCACGATGCCTCGCCGAAAAGCTCGACGTTGTACGTTAAAGGACACTAGCGAGGCGCTCGGCCTACTCGACACGATCGGCCAAGCTGTATTGGCGTGCGACCGGCGCGACCGAGATCCGGAAGTCGGCGAACACCTCGTGCTTGCCATACTCCTGCGCGAAGCGATGCTCGGCATGCTCGCGCCACGCCTTCACCGCCTCCTCGTCGCGCCAGAACGAGATCGATACGTACTTCCCGGGCGTCGCCAGGCTCTCGAACCGCTCCACGCTGAGGAATCCATCGATCTGCTCGAGCTCGGGCTTGAGGCGAGCCGCGATATCGAAATATTCCTGCGTCCGCCCTTCCTTCATCGTCACTTCGAACACCACGACGACCATGGCGCCCTCCTGGTTGCAGCGACCGTCCTGCGACACGCTAAGCCGATCGACGCATAGGGGCAACGTCGCGATCGCGGCAAGCGCCGTCAGCCGGAGCCGCTGGCAGCATCGCACTGCGCGCGCAGCCAGGCGCGAAACGCCGCCAGCGCCGGCTGCTCCGCCGTCGCCTCGGGCGCGACCAGCCAGTAGCGCCCCTCGCTGCGGGCCGAGATATCGAAGGGGGCAATCAGCCGGCCGGCCTCGAGATCGGCCTCCACCAGCGGCCGCCGGCCCAGAGCCACGCCGAGACCGTTCACGGCGGCGGCGAGCACCTCGTTGGAGGCGTCGAGGACCGGCCCGCGATCGGCCGCCATACCCTCGACCCCGGCATCGGCGAACCATTGCGCCCACTCGCCGGGATGGGCTCCGTTGTGCAACAGCACGCAATGCGCCAGGTCGGCCACGGCCTGCAACGGGGGCGGGCCCGCGGCCAGCGCCGGGCTGCACACCGGCAGGCGCTCCTCGACCATCAGCGGATCGCAGCGCAGTCCGCTCCAGCCCCCCTTGCCGAAACGGATGGCGGCGTCGATAGCGCCGCTCTCGAAATCGGCGTGCCGCACGGAGCTGACCAGCTCGATCTCGACGTCCGGGTACTCACGGCGAAAATCCGGCAGACGCGGAATCAGCCACCGCACCGCCAGGCTCGGAAACAGGCTGATTGTGACCGGGCGCTCGCCATGCTCGCGCCGCAGCCGCGCGGTGGCCTCGCCCAACCGCTCGAGCGCCTCACCGACGCTGCGGTGGTACTCGCGGCCAACGTCCGTGAGCTGCAGGCCTTCGGGCTTGCGGTGGAACAGCGCCGCGCCAAGGTCTTCCTCGAGCCGGCGGATCTGATGGCTCACCGCCGAGGGCGTGCGGTAGAGCTGCGCCGCTGCGTCCTTGAAGCTCAGTAGCTGGGCCGCGGCATCGAACGCGCGTAGCGCGGCCATCGGCGGCAAGCGGCGGTGCATCGGCCGGCATTCTCCCGAGTGGTTCGTTCAGGCCGCGGTGATCCCGGGCGGACCGGAACGCGCGGTCCGCTGCGCGGTTCGCAATGGCTTACAGGCTCGAACCGGCGCGCCCTCCGGCGCTCAGCCCTCGCGCAGATGAATTCCGTTCATCCGCAGCGGAAATTATATCGTTTGAGGCCGTCTGCGCCCATCGCGCATCGTCACCGGCATCCATCACAAGGTGCCAATGCCGATGGCTCTCGGTCTTCTCAAACGCGGACTGCGCGGCGACTACCAGGCCCAGCCGATCCTGCCGAAGCGCCCCGAACTCAAGTCGAGCTACGACGTGGTCATCATCGGCGCGGGCGGACACGGTCTCGCCGCGGCCTACCACCTGGCCAAGGATCACGGCGTCACGAATGTCGCCGTCCTCGACAAGGGTTATCTCGCCGGCGGCAACACGGCGCGCAACACCGCCATCGTGCGCTCGAACTATCTCAC
>CAZVBX010000145.1:0-5254 GCA_964625925.1 uncultured Ectothiorhodospiraceae bacterium
GGCCGAGGGCCACGAGAACCCCGTCGTGTTCGTCGACCCGCGCGGCGGCGGCGCGCGCGCAATCCTCGATTACGGCACCACAGTCAGTCCGGACTGGGCCGAGCATTGCGCGAAGCTCGGCATGCAGCACACGCCCGAGTTCAAGGCCCTGCTCGACGCCGCGCGGAAGAAGCACGACCAGCGCTCGCTGGTCGAGTTCCTCGAGGACTGGCGCCCGTTCATCCAGCCCTACGCCATGAACGAGGACGACCCGGACAACGCCAGCGACCTCGCCATGGGCACCGCGCTGGCGCGCATCCGCAAGATCGACGTGAAAAAGCTGCTCGACACCGGGCACGAGGACCGCGACTGGAGCGCCCGCAAGTCCACCCTCGCGAGCGTCGAGGCCGTGAGCGGCGGCGACCAGCCGCCGGCCGGCTTCCGGTTCGTCTGCAAGCCCTACCCCGAGTGCCAGGTGCGCACCATCGACGTGCGGCTGTCGATCCGCACGACCAGCGACGAGCCCGTGCTGATGATGCGCATCGTCGGCGAGACCGCGCTCACCTACGAGATCGCCGAAGAGATCGAACTCGACATCACCAGCCGACTCAACGGCCAGCGCGTGTTCGTCGGCTCGGCGCAGACGCACCAGCGGTAATGCCGCGGGACTGGAGCCAATACCAGGGCAGCCGCCCGGGCCTGCGCGAGCGGGCCCGGGCGCTGGCCGGCGATCGCCAGCCGGATCCGGCGTGCGGTCGTGCGGAGGCTGCGGTGACGGGAGAGACGGCGGGCCGGCATGGGGCCGGTCGATCGGCGTCGCCTGTGGCTGGAGTGGGCCGGGGTGGGGCATCCCGGGGCCGCACGCCCGATCCGACTGAGGCGGGCGCCAGCAAGCGCCGGCAGGGACAAGAGGAACTGTTCGGAGAAACGGCATGAGGACGATCAAAACGCGCTGCCTGGAACTGCTCGAGGAAGGGCCGGCAACGACAGCCGATATCGCGATTGAGGTCTACGGCGACGACTCGGCTCGCTCGCTGCACTCGATCGCATCGCACTTGTGGCAGATCCGCAGAGACGGCGTGCCGGTGCGAGAGGCGGGGCGCGTAGATGGTCCGTGCGGGCAGCGTCGGATGAAGCTGTGGGAGATCGGTCAGCCATGACGGCCTGCCCCTTCTGCAAAGAACCGCCGCGCGCCGACGGGCTGCACTTCGACGGCCATTGGTACCGGGTCCGATGCGGCAACTGCGGCGCCATGGGCCCGGCCGAGCGGGACGCAGACGCGGCACGCGCCGCCTGGGACCAGCGGGAGGTGGTGGCGGTATGAGCCAGCTTGCACTCGCACTGCCCGAGGCGTCGCGGAAGGAACCGGCCACGCCCGTCGAGCGCCGACATCCGCCGGTAACCGAGGCGCTCAAGAGAGACATCGTCTCGGCGCTGCAAATCGAGCAGCTGCCGGATCACCTGGAAGACGACGAGGGCAAGATCTGGCTCTCGCTGTGGCCCGCCGTGCGCGACCACCGATTCCTGGAGGTCGTGCTCAACGACATGTACCAGCCCGGCCGGGTGGACTGGTTCACGCTCCGGCGCGCGATACGGGACCTCATCGACGAGGGCCGCGTCATCGAGGATCGCCACTTCTATGCCGGCGACCAGCCGGGCCGCGCCGACTACCGAGGCTGGAAACCCGTGTTCCGACTGCCGGAAAGGGGAGAGGCATGACCTACAAGCGACGCTGCATCGCCCTGCTCGAGGCCGGCCCCGCCACCAGCGAAGACGTCGCGCGCGCGGTCTACGGCGCCGCGGACGCGCACACGCGCGCCCGGGCCGCTCGGCTGATCAACCAGGTCCGATCCGACGGCGTACCGCTGCGCCAGGTCAGCCGGCTCGACAACGGCCGCCGCTACGGCCAGGCGCTCAAGCTCTGGGAGCTCGCCCGATGAATGCCCTGCGCACCGACCCCGACCTACAGCACCGAATCGAGCGCCTGCTCGAGCTGCAGCCGCTGCTCACCTCGCGCGAGATCGCCGAGCAGCTCGACGCCCCGCTGCGCGACGTCACATGGGAGATCGTCGTCATGGTCCACCGCCGGCGCCTCGCCTTCGACGGCGAACGCCCGGCGCGCTACCGCCTCACCGAGCACGAGGTGCGCTCATGAGCCAGGAGATCGCCCACCGCGAGCAGCGCGCGGAGTCGTTGGAGCACGTCCTCGAGCAGCTCGAGGCCTACGGCCAACCGAGCGTGAGCCGGCTCGACCGCGGCTGGCACTGCTGCATCAAGCTGCGCACGCCGGCGCTCGGCACCGAGTTCCGGATCCGCTCCGACTTCGACCTCCCGACGCCCGCGGCCGCGGCCATCCAGTGCCACGAGCGCGTGCGCGACGCGCTCCCCAGCCACAGCCGGAGCATCACGACATGAGATTGCCGCACTGCCTCACGAAACCGCTCATCCGGTGGACGGACCGCATCCGCATGCACCGCCGGCCGGACTTCGTCATCGGCGACCACTACCTCAGCCGCTGGTACGTCACGCCCTGGGCCGGCCAATACAAGCACGTCGAGGAGCCCACGCGTTGGCAGCGCCTGGTGCGCAGCGCGCCCGTGCTCTACGTCCACACCTTCACCGGCTCCGACGACGACCGCGCGCTGCACGACCACCCCGCGGCCTCGATGACCCTCGTGCTCGTCGGCCGCTACTGGGAACACGTCCCGGCGGACCGCGACAACCCCGCCGGCCCGACCGTCGCGCACTTGCGTTGCCGCGGCCACATCGTCTTCCGCCGTGCGCACGCGCCCCACCGCATCGAAATGCCGAGCGACGAACCCCGCTGCATCACCCTCTTCGCGTTCGGCTTCCGCCTGCGGTGCAACCAGCGCGGCGAGCGCGACCCCAAGTGGTGGGGCTTCTGGTGCAAGCACGGCTGGCGCCACTGGAGGATCTTCACCGACCCGAACGACAGCGGCCAGACCGGCCGGGGATGCGACTGATGACGGAACCCACCGAACAACTGACCGAAGTGCAGACGAAACAGGCGTTACAGGCGTTCGAGTGGCTCGACGAGCTGGCGAACCGCCGTGATCCGCTGCTTGAGAAAGACCGGGAACAGGCCCGAATCGCCCTGCGCGCATGGGAAGAGGCGTCTCGGATCAGTGCGAATAACCGGGAGCTTGTCAACGTCCTCGCCGAGGACAAAGAGAACCTCAAATCCAGCCTTTCGCACTGCAACCATCAGTATCGGCGCATGGCCTATGCGTTGGCTCTGCTGCCGGAAACCCCGGTCGAAACGATCGTAGAAACCGCCGACCAGACGAACATGGAACGGGCGCGCTGGAAGTTCCTGCTGCAAGACGTCGAGCGCGCCGCCGGCTGCACGAGCCTCGCGGTCACCCCCGATGCGACGCACATCGTCAACCGCGTCCAGGAACTCGCGCAGGCCTTCGACCTCCGCGCCCACCTTGAGCGCCAGCGCGCATGGTCCGAACACACCTTCGGCCCGGGCGCGCGCCCCCATGGCGTCATCGACCACATCCGCAAGGAACTGCGCGAGATCGCCGAGAACCCCGAAGACCTCGAGGAATGGATCGACGTCGTCATCCTCGCCCTAGACGGCGCCTGGCGCACCGGAGCCACCTCGGACCAGATCATCGAGACCCTCACCGGGAAGCAGACCAAGAACGAGCAGCGTGGATGGCCGGACTGGCGCGACATGCCGGCCGACCAGGCGATCGAGCATGAGCGCGATAGCGACCCGCTCGATCTTTCGAGCCCCGATGACGACCTGGAATGGTTGGAGGGCATTGCTTCGTCGGACGCCGACGGCGCGACGCGCGAGGCCATTATCAACACCGTCTCCAGACTGCGCGCGCGATTGGCTCGCCTGACCGATCACCCCCGCGAGGAGAGTGAGTCGACCGCGGCCAGCGCATACGACCGCCCCGTGAGCATCGACCAGGCACTGATCGCCCTGGGGAAATATCACGCCGGCTATCGCCCGGGAACGGACGACTGGACCACCGAGGATGACGCCGCGCTCGCGGCCGCCGCGGGCACCAAACAGCTCAACAACGGAGAGGTACCGCTGCGCGAAATGGCCCTGCAGAGCATCGAATGCTGGCAGTCACTCTACGAGAGCGAGAAAGAGCGCGGCCGGATCCTGTGCGACCTACTCCAGGAATGCTGCGACGAGATCGCCACGATGGCCGAGGACACCCGACGCTCGGCCGAGTTCCCGAGCGACCACGACATCGCGCGCGTGACCGGGCTCGAAGACCTGAAATCCCGATGCCACGCCGCGTGCGCTACATACCGTGAATCTCCCAGCCCGGACGCCCTGCGCTCGGCCGCCCGCCTGGATGAGGCCCACCAGATCCGCAAGGACGTCGAGTCGATCGCGAATCCCTGCGCGAACTGCGGCGGCGCTGGCGGCCGGTGGTTCGAACACGTGCGCCAGGCGCCCGAGTGGATGACTTGTGTGCCCTGCGGTGGCACCGGCATCCGGCCGAACGACGGTACCGATATCCAGGCCACGGGGCTGACGTCAGTCCACCAACCCTACTTGGCGGAGCACGTGGACCCGGTCACCGAACAGGCCGCGCAGGCGCTCTGCCGGCTGTGGGGGGTCTACCCCTTCGTGCCCGCCGGAGAAGACTCGAACCAGCTCCGCAACGCCCGCGGCGCGATCGCTCTCTGGCGGCAATGCGCGGCCGCCATGGAGCGCATCGGGCATGGAGGTGTGTCGTGAAAGCCACCCCGATGAGAGAACGCGAACTGCGCGAGCACGCCGTCTGCAGCCTGTGCAATCGCCGCATCGGCGAGGCCGGCGTGCCGATCTTCTACCGCCTGCAGATCGACACATTCGGCCTCGACCTCAACGCGCTGCAGCGACAGCAAGGCCTGACGATGCAGCTCGGCGGCGAGGCCGCGCTCGCCGCGGTCATGGGCCCGGACGAGGCCATGGCTAACCCAGTCGGCGATACCGTCACCCTCACCGTCTGCCACCAGTGTGCAATCGATGCGCGCTATCCGGTGGCGTATTTGGTCGAGGCCGCGGGCGAAGGCGACAACGACCACACCGAGGAATCGGCGTCATGAAGGCGCGTCCGATCCTGATGCACGCCCGGTCCATCGAGAACCTGTTCGCCGGAAGGAAGACGCAGACGCGGCGCATCTGCCGGGAACAGGAATGCCTCGACTTCATGGCCGGACGCCCGGACGGCACGCCCGGCGATAGTGACGATATCGCTCTCCGGTGGGGCCAAGTCGCCGACGACGACGGGAA
>CAZVBX010000146.1:0-5214 GCA_964625925.1 uncultured Ectothiorhodospiraceae bacterium
TTTCGAGATCGAAGATGATGAACAGGATGGCGACGAGATAGTAGCGCACGTCGAACTTCATGCGCGAGTCTTCGAACGCCTCGAAGCCGCACTCGTAAGCCGACGTCTTCTCGCTATCGGGGCGATACGGCCCGAGCACCCGA
Organism: uncultured Ectothiorhodospiraceae bacterium; assembly: GCA_964625925.1. GTDB lineage: Bacteria > Pseudomonadota > Gammaproteobacteria > XJ16 > Halofilaceae > Halofilum. Next base: position 144 of record CAZVBX010000146.1, read on the forward strand.
CCGAGGCCGAGCGTGATACAGCCGATCAGTAGTCCGATCCCAATGAAGATCAGGATCGGCAAATAATTCTCGAGCATGCTGCACCCCTCATTCGATGCGCCCGCACACGACCGCGCGGGCGCCCCGGCCTGCTCGATAGGCAGGCCGTCCGCTTGGGTGTCCATCCGCTAATCGGGGCGGCCCGTCCTGGGCCATCCGCGAGACTTGGTGCCGACGCCCGGACTCGAACCGGGACGGCCAGTGGCCACTACCCCCTCAAGATAGCGCGTCTACCAATTCCGCCACGTCGGCAGGGGGACTGTCGCGCAGCCGCAAACGGCTGGCGCAATGTTCTGCTACTGCCCTTCGATCGGCGGCATATCCCCCGCGCCGCCGCCCGTGCCTTCCGCGGGCATGTCGTCCGGCCCCGCTTCGCCCGGGGCGGGCTGATTCTGCTGCTGCTGTTGTTGCTGCTGCTCACCCGCCGGCGCCTGATCGACCACGCTGCCCGCGTCATCCGAGCGATTGGCCGCGATCATGGCGAGCGTCAAACTCGTGGCGAAGAACAGCGCGGCGCACAGCGTCGTCATGCGCGTCAGAAACGAGCCCGATCCCGGCGCACCGAAGACCGTCGACGATGCGCCGCTGCCGAACGCGGCGCCCGCATCGGCGCCCTTGCCCTGCTGCAACAGCACGAGACCGACAACAGTCAGGGCGAGCACTACATGAATTGTCAAAAAAAACGCCTGCATCGTCGTGCGGGCCCTATTCGCCGGCCGCCCTCGTGGCAGCGCGGCATATGTTCAAGAATTCGTCGGCGTCCAGCGAAGCGCCGCCGACCAGTGCACCATCGATGTCGGCTTGGCCGAACAGCTCATCGGCATTCGCGGCCTTGACGCTGCCGCCATAGACCACCCGCGTCGCGTCCGCGAGATCCTGCTCGCGCTCACGCAGGCACTGGCGCAGCATGGCGTGCATCTCCTGCGCCTGGGCCGGTGTGGCCGTGCGGCCGGTGCCGATGGCCCAGATGGGCTCATACGCGATCACGGCGCCGCGGAACCCCTCGACGCCGACATCGTCGAGCACCACCCGGAGTTGTCCGCGGACGGCGTCGAGCGCCTGCCCCGCGTCGCGTTGCGCCAGCGATTCGCCGACGCACACGATGGGGATCACTTCGGCACTCGCGGCCGCGCGGCATTTGACGGCCACCATCCGGTCGAGTTCACCGTGGCGGGCGCGCCGCTCCGAGTGACCCACGATCGCGAAGCGACATCCTGCCTCGGCCACCATGGGCGCTGCCACCTCACCGGTGTAGGCGCCCTCGGGCTGATCGGAGACGTCCTGCGCCCCGACCGCCAGGCCGGAATCGCCGGCGCGCTCGACGGCCAGCGGGATGTGCACGAAAGTCGGACAAACCGCGACGTCGATGGTTTGAAACCCGCCGCACTCGGCGCTGATCGCATCGACCAGCGAACCGACCGAGGCGTGCGTTCCATGGAGCTTCCAGTTACCGGCGACCAGTGGTCGTCGCATCCTCTAACTGCCCTTTCGCCAGCGCCGCGCAAGGGTACATGCGCACCCCGACAAAATCAATTTGCCGCGCGCTTTTCGTCCGGGCCGTAGGCCATGCGCACCGCATCGGCGATGCGGCCAGCGAGCACCTCGACCCGGTCCGCATCCGGGCCTTCGACCATCACGCGCACGAGGGGTTCCGTGCCCGAGGGACGCAGCAGCACCCGACCCGCCTCGCCGAGTTCCGCTTCGACCGACTTCACCGCCGCGCGCACGCCGCCATCGGCACCGGGGTCGACGCGCTCGGCCACGGGGACATTCAACAACGCCTGCGGATACTGCTCCATGAATGCGGCCAGCTCATCGAGCGTGCAGCCGGTGTCGACCATGCGCGCGAGCACTTGCAGGGCCGATACGATGCCGTCGCCGGTGGTAGTGCGGTCGAGGCAGACGATGTGGCCCGACGATTCGCCGCCGAGTTTCCAGCCATTGGCCTGCAGCTGCTCCAGCACGAAACGGTCGCCGACCGCTGCGCGGGAGAACGGCACGCCCAGCTCGGCCAGGCCGCGCTCGAGGCCCAGGTTGGACATGAGGGTGCCGACGACCCCGCCGGGCATATCGCCGCGCTCATGGCGCGCCCGTGCCATGATCAGCAGCAAGGCGTCGCCGTCGACCACCTGACCGTGGCGATCGACCATGATCACGCGATCGCCGTCGCCGTCGAGGGCGATACCGGCGTCCGCTCCTTCGGCGAGCACGCGCGCCGCCATCGCCTCAGGCGCAGTCGCCCCGCAGCCGTCGTTGATATTGAGCCCGTCGGGCTCCGAACCCATGGCGACCACTTGCGCCCCGAGTTCCCGGAACACGCGCGGCGCGATGGCATAGGTCGCGCCGTGGGCACTGTCGACGACGAGCTTGATCCCACGCAGATCGGTGCCGAACGGGATGGTGCCCTTGCAGAACTCGATATAGCGCCCATCGGCGTCATCGACCCTGGCCGCGCGGCCGAGCTCGGCCGGGGCGACCACGCTCATGGGCCGGTCGAGGCGCGCCTCGATCTCCGCCTCGACGGCGTCGGGCAGCTTCATCCCGAGACCCGAGAAGAACTTCACGCCGTTGTCGTAGTACGGATTGTGCGAGGCGCTGATGACAGCGCCCGCGGCTTGGCGGAAGGTACGCGCCAGATAGGCGATCGCCGGCGTCGGCATCGGGCCCACCAGCCGGGTCGAGACGCCGGCCGATGCCAGGCCGGCCTCGAGGGCGGACTCGAACATGTAACCGGATAGCCGCGTATCCTTGCCGATCAGCACCTCGCGGCGTCCCCGCGCCGCCAGCACGCCCCCGGCAGCCCAGCCCAGGTGCATCACGAAATCCGGCGTCATCGGCCATTCGCCGACGCGCCCACGGACCCCGTCGGTCCCGAAGTAGTTACCCATGCCCGCTCCTCAGGCGCGCCACACCGCGGTGGCGATCGCCAGCGCATCTTTTGTGGGTCTGACGTCGTGGACGCGAACGATCCGCGCCCCGCGCTCGGCCGCCATCAGCGCCACCGCCACGCTACCGTGGAGGCGTTCCTCGGTCGGCACGTCCCCGAGGATAGCGCCGACGGTCCGCTTGCGCGACATACCTACCAGCATGGGCAAGTCCGGGAAGCGCGCGATCAGCTCGTCCAAGTGCTTGAGCAGCGTCAGGTTATGCTCGGTGTTCTTGGCGAAACCGAAGCCCGGATCGACCACGATGCGCTCGCGGGCCATGCCCGCCTGTGTGCAGGCGGTCACGCGTTCTTGCAGGAAGTCCCCCACTTCACGGACCACGTCATCGTAGTATGGCTCGTCCTGCATCGTCCGCGGCTCGCCCTTCATGTGCATCAGGCAGACGAAGACATCGATCGCCGCCAGGGCCTCCACGGCGCCGGGTGCACGCAGTCCGCGCACGTCGTTGATCAGGGCGGCGCCCGCGGCGACCGCCTCGCTCATGATCTCGGGCTTGCTGGTATCCACGGACAGCGGCACCGACACGCGCTGGCCCAAGGCCTCGACCACGGGGAGCACCCGGCGCCGCTCCTCATCCAGGTCGACATCCTCGGCTCCCGGGCGGGTCGACTCTCCGCCGACGTCGATGATATCGGCGCCTTCGGCGACCATGCGCTCCGCCTGGGCCACCGCGTCATCGACGCCGTAGTAGCGACCGCCGTCGGAGAAGGAATCGGGCGTGACGTTGAGCACGCCCATCACCAGCGGCTCGGGCCGAGCCAGGCGCTGGCGCAACGCGAGCAGGCCTTCGTTTCGCATCAGCGGCGTTCCGGCGGGTTTCAGGGGTCCCAAAAGAAGCGCACCGGCGCGGAGGAACCGGCCGGTGCGTCGGATTACTACCTTGGCTACCGCTTAGTGTTGGCTCGCGGGCCCTCCGATGGTGCCCTTGCCGGAGTCATCGGGCTGCGGCGACTCGTCGCCCTGATCGCCCTTCTGACCCTGCTGCGGCGGCTGATCATCGTCATCCCACGCCTCCGGCGGACCGGGCTCGCGGCCCTCCATGATGGCCTGGATCTGATAATGATCGATCGTCTCGTACTTGATCAGCGCATCGGCCATCGTGTGCAGCTTGTCCATGTTCTCGCGCAGGATCTTCTCCGCCCGCTCGTAGTTGCGGTCGATGAACGCGCGCACTTCCTCGTCGATGGCATGCTGCGTGTCGTCGGACATGTGCTTGTGCTGCGTGACCGAGCGGCCGAGGAAGACCTCGTTCTCGTCCTCGCCGTACGACAGCGGACCCAGCTTGTCCGACAGACCCCACTTGGTGACCATATTGCGCGCAATTGACGTAGCGCGCTCGATATCGTTCGAGGCGCCCGTGGTCACACGATCGTTGCCGAAGATCAACTCCTCCGCGATGCGCCCGCCGAACAGGCTCGAGATCTGGCTCTCGATGCCCTGCTTGGTGTGGCTGTAGCGGTCCTCCTCGGGCAGGAACATCGTGATTCCCAGCGCGCGACCGCGCGGGATGATGCTGACCTTGTAGACCGGATCGTGGTCCGGGACCGTCAGCCCGACGATCGCGTGGCCGGCCTCGTGATAGGCCGTCAGGCGTTTCTCGTCCTCGCTCATGACCATGGAGCGGCGCTCGGCGCCCATGATGAGCTTGTCCTTGGCGCGCTCGAACTCCTCCATGGTCACGCTCTTGCGATTGCCCCGGGCTGCGAACAGGGCCGCCTCGTTGACCAGGTTGGCCAGATCCGCGCCGGAGAACCCGGGCGTGCCGCGCGCGATGTTGCGCGGATTGACGTCGTCGCCCACGGGCAGCTTCTGCATATGGACGCGCAGGATGTGCTCGCGGCCACGCAGGTCCGGCAGCGGCACCGTCACCTGCCGATCGAAGCGGCCGGGACGCAGCAGGGCCGGATCCAGCACGTCGGGGCGGTTGGTCGCCGCGATGACGATCACGCCCTCGTTGCCCTCGAAGCCGTCCATCTCGACCAACAGCTGATTGAGCGTCTGCTCGCGCTCGTCATGGCCGCCGCCGAGGCCAGCGCCGCGCTGGCGGCCGACCGCGTCGATCTCGTCGATGAAGATGATGCAGGGCG
>CAZVBX010000147.1:0-4931 GCA_964625925.1 uncultured Ectothiorhodospiraceae bacterium
AACATGAAGAACAGCTGCCCGGCCAGCGGCATGCCCACCGTGAACATGTGGTGCGACCACACGATGAACGACAGGAACGCGATCGAGGCGGTCGCATAAACCATCGAGCTATAGCCGAACAGCGGCTTGCGCGCGAACGTCGGGATGATCTGCGAGATAATCCCGAACGCCGGCAGGATCATGATGTAGACCTCGGGATGCCCGAAGAACCAGAAGATGTGCTGGTACATCACCGGGTCGCCGCCGCCGGTCGCGCTGAAGAAGGTCGTGCCGAAGAATTTGTCCGTCAGCAGCATGGTCACCGCGCCGGCGAGGACGGGCATGACCGCGATCAGCAAATAGGCGGTGATAAGCCACGTCCACACGAACAGCGGCATCTTCATCAGCGTCATGCCCGGCGCACGCAGATTAAAGATGGTCGCGATGATATTGATCGCGCCCATAACCGAGGAAATACCCATTAGGTGGATGGCGAAGATCGCGAACGGCAGCGCCGCCCCCGTCTGCAGCGACAGCGGTGGATACAGGGTCCAGCCGGAGGCGGGCGCACCACCGGGCAGGAACAGCGTCGACAGGAGCATCGCGAACGCGAACGGCAGGATCCAGAAGCTCCAGTTGTTCATCCGCGGCAGCGCCATGTCCGGCGCCCCGACCATCATCGGGATGAGCCAGTTGGCGAGGCCGACGAACGCGGGCATGACCGCACCGAAGATCATCACCAGTGCGTGCATCGTCGTCATCTGATTGAAGAAGTGCGGATCGAGTAGCTGCATGCCCGGCTGGAACAGCTCGGTGCGGATCAGCAACGCCATGAAGCCGCCGACGAAGAACATCGCCAGCGAGAAGAACAGGTACAGCGTACCGATGTCCTTGTGGTTGGTCGTGAACAGCCACCGCGTGAGGCCGGAGGCCGGCCCGTGATGGTCGTCGTGGTGGTGCTCGGTGTCGGTGCTCGTCGCGCTCATGATGGACTCCGGGAAATCTCCAGCCCGACTCTCGGGGGCTTACTGGCGCGTTGCCGCGAGTACGGCGCCGTCGTCCGCGAGCGACGCCTGCGCCTGCTGTTTCTGCTGTTCGAGCCAGGCATTGAACTCGTCCTGGGGCAGCGCCTCGACCACGATGGGCATGAAGCCGTGGCCGCGGCCGCAGAGTTCCGCGCACTGACCGGTGTAGACGCCGGGCTCTTCGATTTTGACCCAGTTCGTATTGATGTAGCCGGGGATCGCATCCTTCTTCACCGACAGGTCGGGTACCCACCAGGAGTGGATCACGTCGCCGGATGTATGATGCAGGCGCACCTTCGCCCCCACGGGAAGCACCAGTCGATTGTCGACCTCGAGGAGATAGTCCTCGCCCTTGGGCGTCTCGTTCAGGATCGCCTGACGCGACGTGTTGAGGAAGCTGTAGAACTCGACATCTTCACCGACGTACTCGTAGTGCCAATTCCACTGATAGCCGGTCACCGTGACCGTGAGATCGGAGCCACTGTTGTCCTCCATCTCGATCAGTGTCTGGGCGGCCGGGATGGCCATGCCCACCAGGATGAGGAACGGCACGACGGTCCAGGAGACTTCCGCGGCCATGCTCTCGTGCCATTGGGCGGCCACCGCGCCTTTGGACTTGCGGAAGCGGATCAGCGAGACAAGGATCGCACCGAACACGAACACGCCGATGATCGTGCAGATCCAGAAGATCAGCATGTGCAGGTCGTAGGTTTCTTGACTCAGGGGTGTCACGCCTTCCGGCATGTTCAAACCCCAGGCGGCGTGCGCGGAGGCAGATCCGCCGAGCGCGAGGCCGATAACGGCGGCAAGCTTGGCAATGAAGGGCCGCATACCCAAGTTCTCCAGCAGACTCTTGTAATCCGGTCCGGCGGATGACCGGTGGTGGCGGGGATGCCCGTCCACTTCGCCGCGCAGCGAGCCGGTACGGGGCAAAGCCCGCCCGACCCGAATCAGGGCGTGGGGCCACGTGCGTCGCCCGAAGCCAGGCCCGTGGTCCAGCCGGTAATCCTATCGCAGCCCGGCGAACGCCTCAATAATGTCAGCTCACGTACGTGATCGGCGTCCGATCGATTCGACCGGGATGTGCTGCTCGCGCGCGTCACCGCGCGGCGCCCGCGGCGTATCCGCGCCCCAGGCGTGACCGTAGGCCAGCTCCCAGGTTGCGAGCACACCGCCGTCGTCCGTGACCGTCGGATACGCCCGCTCCAAACGCGCGAGCGTGTCACGACCGAATAGGCCACGCGGGCGATCGGCCGCAGCATTGCGCGCGCCGATTGCTTGCAGCTCACGCATCAGACTGCGCACGTTCGGGTAATGCCGGTGCAGGCGATCGATGTCCATGACCGGATCCTTGAAGCCGGCCCCCAACACGGCATCGCCGACGTCATGCATGTCCGCGAATTCGTTGACGTGCGCCCGGGCGTCGACGGCGGACCAGGCCTGACGCAGCTCCATCAGCGTATCCGGACCGAAGGTGGAGAACATCAGCACGCCCTCGGGCCGCAGTACGCGCCTGAGCTCGGTAAACAGCGCGGGCAGATCGTCGATCCATTGGAACGCCAGGTTCGAAAACAGCACGTCCACGCTCGCGTCTTCCAGCGGCAGCCGCCGCATATCGGCGCACAGCGCCACCGGCCGGCGCCAGGGCCAGCGCCCGCGCCGCGCGCGCTGCGCCATGCCCTGGGCGAAATCGACGCCGATGATCTCGGCCGAGCGGTACATGCCGAGTAGCTGCCGGGTCGGGTAGCCCGTGCCGCAGCCGAGATCGACCACGCGCCCGGGCGCGACGCGCACGGTCGCGAGCCGCTCGAGCAGCTCGTCGGCCACCTCGCGCTGCAGCTGCGCCGCGGCGTCATAGGACGCGGCCGCGCGATCGAAGGCGCGCTGCACGGCGCCGGCATCGAGTTCGTGCGAGACGCTGTCGTTCAAGCGATGGACTCCAATTCGAGCGCAACGGCGGAATGGCCCGGAGCCGGCCGTGCGCGGTCAGATGCTCCTAGCGCACAGCTAGGGCAGCGCAGCCAGAAATTCGTCCGGGTGCGAGGCAAACGGGGCATGCCCGGCGCCCGCGACGCGGGTGACCGCGACGCCTTCTCGCCGCAGCTGCGGCGCGATGCCCTCCGGCACCAGCGGGTCGGCCCGCCCCAGAATCGCCGCAACCGGACAGGATAACGCGCCCAGCGCCGCGCGTAGATCGGTGGCAGCCAGTATCTCGAGCCCCGCGCGCAGACTGCCCGCCTCCGGCAGCCCATCCAGCGCGACCGCGGCTCGCAGCGCGCGCAGCGCGGGGCGCGAGCGCGCGCTGCCGGCAAGCTGGAACCGAAGGAAGCGGTCGTGGACGCCAGCCGGGTCGCGGTCGAGCTCGCGGGCAAACCCGGCGAGCGTCGCCGCCTCGATCCCCGGCCAGGCGTCGAGCGCCGGGAAATGCGGCGAGGCGGCCACGAGGATCACGCCCGCAACGGCAGCCGGATGCCGGCGCGCGGCCGCCAGCGCCACCAGGCCGCCGAGCGACCAGCCCAGCCAGACCGCCGGCCGCGGCGCCACCTGCAGGACCGACACGGCCATGGCGTCCAGATCGGCGCCGACGCGGTCGGGGCGGCTCGCGCCGCAGCCCGGCAAGTCCACCCGCACCAGACGATGCCGGGCGGCAAGGGACTCGGCTACGGGATCGAACGCGTGTCGACCAAAGCCCCAGCCGTGGAGCGCGACCAGGGGCGCCCCCATGCCGGCGGTGGCGGTGGCCAGCGACTGGATCATACAGCGCCGCGGTGCCCGACCGCTGGCCGCCGATGTCGCCAGCCCCGGGCGGCGGGTACAATCGCGAGCCGTCCGCCGTATCGGAGCCCCGGGTGAACGCCGAGCCTCTCCTGGTAGCCCTGCTGATCGCCGCCGGCTACGCGCTCGGCTCGATCTCCTCCGCCGTGCTGGTGTGCCGCGCCCTCGGCCGCACGGACCCGCGCACCGACGGCTCGCGCAATCCGGGCGCGACCAACGTGCTGCGCCTGGCCGGGCGCGACGCCGCGGCGCTGACCCTGGCGGGCGACGCGCTCAAGGGCGTGGCTGCGGTATTGCTCGCGCGCGCGCTCAGCGACGATCACGTGGCCTGGGCCCTCGCCGGGGCGGGGGCCTTTTACGGGCATCTGTACCCGGTCTTCTTCGGATTTCGCGGCGGCAAGGGCGTGGCCACCGCCCTCGGCGCGCTCGCCGCCGCGACGCCCTGGGCCGGCCTGCTGGCGGCGCTCACCTGGGTGGCCGTGGTCGGCGTCACACGCGTCTCGGCGCTGGGCGCGCTCACCGCTTTCGCCCTCGCGCCGCTGTACGTCGCCCTGACCAGCGAGGACGCGTTGCTGGTGATCGTGGCCGCCGTGGTCGCGCTCACGCTGTTCTGGCGTCACCGCGGGAACATCCGCAGCCTGCTGTCCGCGACCAAGGCCTGACCCGGCGAGCGGGGGACTCACGACGCAGGCGCCGGCAGCGGCGATAGCTCGGTCAGAGGCCAGCGTGGCCGCGCGCCGATGCGCCGCGGCGAGGCCTCGCCCGCCTGAAGGCGGCAGGCGCCCGCATAGGCGATCATCGCGCCGTTGTCGGTGCAGAACTCGAGCCGCGGGAAATGGAGCCGGACACCGGCCAGCTCCGCGAGCGCCGCGCGCAGGCGCCGATTCGCTCCTACCCCGCCGGCCACGACCAGGCGATCCATGCCGGTGGCCTCCACGGCCCGCCGACACTTGAGCACGAGCGTATCGACCACCGCCTGCTCGAAACCGCGGGCGATGTCGGCGCGGGTGACCGCGTCCGGTTCGCCGCCGGCATCGGCGACCGCGTGGCGCACGGCCGTCTTCAAGCCGCTGAAGCTGAAATCGAGCCCGGGGCGATCGGTCATCGGCCGCGGGAAGCGGTACACCCCCGGGCGACCGTCCTCTGCGGCGC
>CAZVBX010000148.1:0-4817 GCA_964625925.1 uncultured Ectothiorhodospiraceae bacterium
TCGCCGCCGAGCGGCCCGAGACGCGCATCGAGCTGTACGAATCCGTGCTCGGCGGTGGCGAGGAATTGCTCGAGGCGGGCGCAGCGGACCTGGCCGTGTGTTCGCGCATTCCGCCCGGGTGCATCGGTGACCCGCTGATGTCGATGCGCCTGCTCGCAGTCGCCGCACCTAGCCACCCGCTGCACCGGGCGGGCCGCGAGCTCACGCTCGACGATCTACGCGGATACCGCCACCTGATCGTGCGCGACAGCGGCACGCGCCGCGAGCTACCCGGCGCCTGGGAGGTCTCCGAGCAGCGCTGGACCGTCAGCCACAAGGCTACGTCGATCCGTGCACTGCGCATGGGGCTCGGTTTCGCCTGGATGGCGGAGGGGATGATCCGTGAAGAGCTCGCCGCCGGGGAGCTGGCGCCGCTGCCGCTGAGCCATGGTGGCGAGCGCTGGGGCAACCTGTACCTGGTCTATCCGGACCCGGAGACCGCCGGCCCCGGGGCACGCCGCCTGGGCGAACTGCTGCGGGCGGCCGCGACAGAGGCGACCTGAGGAAACGCACAGGCCGCGAGGCGCCGGTGCGCCGGTCGCAGCCGTGCGGCCGAGCTATCCCCGGATCGACGGCGCGAGTGCCTCAGCGGCGCAGATCGATAGGCGAGACCGCTGGTGCGTCGTTGCCCCAACTGCGCCGGATATAGGTGGCCACGGCCGCGACATCGCGGTACTCGAGCTGGGGAAATGGCGGCATCCCATGCGGCCGTGGATGGGTGTCGGTGCTGGCCGGGAATCCGCCGTGGCGGATCGCTTGGGCGATGTTCGCCGGATTGCGCTGGGTCACGGTCGGGTTGCCGGCCAGGGCCGAGATACCGCCGCTGCCCTCACCGTCGGCGCCGTGGCAGGCGACGCAGTCCTGCTCGTAGAGCCGTCCCCCGCGCTCCATCGCCTGCTCGAGGCCCGCCTCGGTCAGCCCGACCGAGCGCGCGGACGGCGCCACCGCCTGCTCCGGTATCGAACGCAGATAGGCCGCCATCGCGCGCGCGTCCGGCTGAGATAGGTGCTGCAGGCTGTCGAACACGATGTCGGCCATCGGCCCCATCATGACGGCGCGCCCGGTCTTGCCGCTGCGCAGGAATGCGGCACCGGCCTCGCGCCCATGGGCCTGCAGCCCGGCTTCGTCCGCCGAAGTCAGCGCGGGGGCATACCAGCCGCGCACCATCGCCCCGGGCGCGTCCGCCTCGTTGCTCACAGCACCAAGGCGACCGCGCTCGCGGTGGCAGGCGTTGCAGTGGCCGAGCCCCTCGACCAAGTAGCGTCCGCGCCCCGGACCCGGCCCGGCTCGAAATAGAGCCATTGCCATTGCTGCGCAAGCGCGCGGAGGCGGTAAGGAAAGTCGAGCGCGTGCCCCGCGGTCGCTCGGCGCACCGGCGGAATGGATTGCAGATAGGCATGGATGGCATCGACGTCCGCGCGGGCGACCAGCGTGTAATTGGGGTACGGACAGGCCGGATACAGCGCCGCGCCGTCGGGCCGCTGGCCGCGATGCAGCGCGTTCCAGAGGTCGTCGGCCGACCACCCGCCGATGCCGGTCTGCCGGTCGGGCGTGATGTTCGGCACGCGGAAGCGGCCGAACTCGGTGTCGAGCGCACGCCCGCCGGCGAAGGGTTCGCCCCCGGGCTCGGTGTGGCAGCCGGCGCAATTGCCCATGCGCGTGAGATACCGCCCGCGCTCGAGGCGGGCGCGCTCACCGGCGTCGCCCGCTGCGCCGATCCCGGGGAGGCCGCGCTCCGCGCCGTGCGAGGTGACCGCTGCGCCCAGGAGCAGCGCTGCGGCGGGCGCGATCGAGCGGATCCACGGCCTCACTCGTCAGGCCTCGGGATACTGCCGCAGGCCAGCGGCGTGCCCTCCAGGGGCTCCGGGTCCGGCCGCGTGTCGGCCGGCAATGGCCGCGCGGCCAGCCAGGCGGCCACCGCCTGGATGTCCTGCGACGACATGCGCTCGGCGATCGTCGCCATGCAGTCGGGCGTCGCCGCCCGGCGCTGCCCCAGTTGCCAGCCGTTGAGCTGGGCCGAGATGTAATGGCGCGGCAGGCCGATGAGCCCCGGCGTGGCCGGCAGGACGCCCGTCAGGCGCTCACCGTGGCAGGCACGGCAGGCCGGAATGCCCGCCTTCCGGTCGCCTCCATCGACCAGCTCCTGGCCGCGCTCGCGCAGTGTGGGATCGTCCGGCGGCGGGGCGGGCTCCGGATACGGCGGCTGCTGCGCGGCAAAGAAGTCAGCGATCTGCGTCAGATATGCGGGCGAGAGATTACGCACGAGGTAAGTCATGGTCGCGTCGTGGCGCCGATGCGCGCGGTAGTTCATCAGCTGGTTGTAGAGATAGCCCGCCGGCTTGCCGCGGATGCGCGGGACAAAGCCCTCGGCGATCTCGATGCGCTCCTCCCCGTGGCAGGCGGTGCAGGCCCGCACGCGCTCCCGCATCGGTTCCCCGGCCACCGTGGCGAGTGGCGCGAGCATCGCGGCGCAGACCAGCAGGGCCAGCGCGGCGGCGGGTGCTCGCGCCCACAAACGGCGCTCACGCTGCGACATCGATCACCCAGTCTGGCCGCCAGCCCGTGAGTTCGTCCGTATAGCCGGCCTGGTTGGCGACGATGCGCGTGTGGCCGACGCGGTAATCCTCCGAGGCGTGCGTGTGGCCATGGACCCACAATCCGGGGCTCCTGCGCGCGATCAGCTGCGACAGGTCGGAGACGAACGCAGGCGAGACCGGATCGCCGTCGTAATGGTTCGAATGCGGGTGCGGTGCGTGGTGGGATACCACCACGCTCGGGGCGTCGGCTTCCTCGGCGAGCACGCGCTCGATCCAGGCGCGTGAGCACTCATGCCAATCGACCGTCGCTTCTGGCGTCAGCGGCGCGCCCTGGTGTGCGATGAACTCGAAATCGGGCATCTCGCGCCGCGCGGCGTCCCGGCTCGCGGCCGCGTGCTCCGCGCCGCGCAGGACAAAGTCGGTCCAGAGCGTGGCGCCGATGAAGCGTACGCCTGCGACGAGGACGGTCTCGCGCTCGAGCACGTGCACGGAGCTGCCGCGAGCGGTCTCCCGCGCCGCATCCAACACCCGATCGACGTCGCCGCCGTAATACTCGTGATTGCCCATGACGTAGATCACCGGCCGGTCGGGCCACATCCGGCCGGCCCATGCCACGCCGTCGGCGCCGGCGGCGATATCGCCGGCCAGCACCACGACGTCCGCACCGGCGTCCGGCAACGGGGTGGGTTCCTGCATCTCGAGGTGCAGGTCGCTCAGGACCTGGATCCGCATGACAGCGCTTTGGGACGGACGATGCCCAGCCGCGTATTCTCGCATAGCGCAACCTGCGCCGTGGATTCCCGGATCAGGGCAGTCGCATCGGTTCGATGGATCACGCCGCGGCGGCTCGGGCGGCAGCCCGGCCGGGACACGCCTGGATTGCGTTCATGCGCGCGCGGCGGCCGAATCGCGCGCGGCCGCGAACACACGCTCGAGTTCCTCGGCATGGAACTGGCGGGCGAGCGGACCTCGATCCGGGCCGTCGTAGCAGCCGAGCTGGCGGGCGTGGATGAAAAAGCCGGTTGCCGGCTGGCCATTGCCGGTCCGGCTCACCACGACCGCAGCGCGCAGCGGCCGATCTTGCTCGGCATCGCGGCTCATGGTGTGCTCAAGCGCCTGGGTCAGGCGGAAGATGGTCTGCGGCGGCTCGAGCCCGAGCGCACGCGCGACCTCCTGGTAGGTGGCGGTACGGCCCCCGCGCGCCAGCTCGTCGAGCTGGCGCGAGAGCGCGTCCTGGTCCACGGGTGGATGCGACGTCATCGCTGCTGAAATTGCTTCTTGCCGAAAAGGGCCTCGCGCGCCTCATCGTCGAAGCCCTGCCCCGAACGGCCGCGCTGCCGGTGATCGGCGAGCACTTCCAGCGCCCGCTGGACCGCCGGACGCTCGCCGATGGCCTCGAACCAGCGCCGCAGGTGTGCGAACTCGCCCAGATCCTGGCCCTGGTTCTCGTACGAACGCACCCAGGGCCAGCAGGCGATGTCGGCGATCGAGTAGTCGCCTGCCAGGTATTCGACCTCGGCCAGACGACGATCCATGACCTGATACAGCCGACGCACCTCGTTGGTGTAGCGCTCGATGGCATAGTCGATTGCTTCCGGCGCGTAGTTCCGGAAGTGGTGCGCCTGCCCGGCCATCGGACCGAGATGCCCCATCTGGAACATCACCCATTGCAACACCTGGTAGTAGCGCGCCGGATCGTCGGCAGCCTGGAGCCGGCCGCTCTGGTTGGCCAGATAGATGAGGATGGCGCCGGATTCGGCCAAGGCGTAGGCGCCACTGGGACCGGCGGGATCGACGATGGCCGGGATCTTGTTGTTGGGGCTGATCTGCAGGAACTCGCGATCGAATTGCGCTCCGCGGGTGATGTCGATTGGGTGCACCTCGTAGGGCCGCTCGAGTTCCTCGAGCATGATCGACACCTTGTGGCCGTTGGGCGTCGGCCAGTAATAGAGCGCGATTGGGTCCAGCGTCATCGGAAGCCTCCATGGACAAGGTTCGGTCACGGGCGCGGCATGATCGCAGACAGCGAGCCGCGTGGACAGCGCCGGGCCGGTGCGCTGACGACGGCGCCCACCGGGTGCATACCCGAAGCGGCCGCTGCCCACGCGCTTGCTACGGCACGGGTTTCTCGGACACGGGAGCGCTCGCCGAGAAGAAAGCGCGCGACCTAGGGGTTGTTAACCCTTCCGCGGTCGTCGCGTTGTGGCCCCCAATCCGGGCCCCGCAAGGTGCGAGGAGCGA
>CAZVBX010000149.1:0-4795 GCA_964625925.1 uncultured Ectothiorhodospiraceae bacterium
GCCCGGATTGGGGGCCGCAACGCGACGACCGCGGGAAGCGCTAACAGGCCCTAGTAAAGCTTGAGTGAGGTCGTACTAGGTTGCGGGCTAGTTACGAAGGGTTGCCGCGGCGCTCGCAGAACAGGCGGTACAGGAGGCTGACCACCTCGCGCACCTCATCGTTCGCCAGCGAGTAGTAGACGTTCTTGCCTTGGCGCCGGGTCGCGACGAAATCATCCTCCCGCAGGCGGGCGAGCTGCTGCGAGACGATTGGCTGGGATGCGCCCAGTATCGCACAGAGTTCGGACACCGAGCGCTCGCCCTCGACCAGCATGCACAAGATCATCAAGCGCTGGTCGTGCGCGAGCGCCTTGAGGAACCGGCTGGCCTCGCGCGCGTGCTCGACCATCTCGGCCGACTGCGCGGGGAGAGCGGCGCCTCCGGCATCCGAAGGCGTGTTGACGGTCTGCAGTTCAGTTCTCCGCATAGGCCCGTACCGCTGGCCGATTCGATCGTGCCCATCGAGGCGGATAGCCCGGCGCAAGATATCATAACGCTCGGTCGCTAGACGCCGGGACGCTGATAATTTTCTGCTATATGAATATTACTGCTTTTCGTCGCCCGTGCGATGGGCAGGCTTCCCCGGGACAGGGCTCGCAGTGGCCGCGCGGCGCGGCTCGGGCGGCGCTGTGCGGCATGCGCGCCCGTCGCAACAATCGCCGGTCATCGACAGCAAGGCGCTCGCAGAAAAATTCCGCTGAGCGATGGCGATCCCGGCAAGCAGCAGCAGGTCTTGAGGTGGCGGCCAGCCGGCTGAGCACTATGTCCCGATCTCATCGACATCGAGGTCATGCCCTTCGTTCCGTTTGCTCCATGGCGATAGCGAGCACGCCGACATGGTCAAGGGGATCTCGCGGCGCAGGGCGTGCGCTTCGTGGTCTGTCGTGCGCCAACCGGAAGGGCCCCGAGCTGCACGAGCAGGCCCAGCGGGTGCAGGTTGAAGTCGCCCCACACCCGGGGATGCATCGACGAGGGCTTCCACGCTGGTGCGGTCCTGACTCGGCCGCCCGGCCCATGACGTTCCATCCGGCGAGCCCCGCGGGCGCCGGGTGGCACCGACCGGCCGTCAGTGGCCGCAAAGGAGGGAGAACAACATGCTGCCCAAACGCTTCATAGCCATCGCTCTCACTATCGCCTTCGCCGGCACGGTGCAGGGCCAGGACGATGTGCCGCTGACGATCGAGGTCAAGCGCCTGTCCATGGATACCGCCTTGACGGTGGCGCAGAGGACCATCGAGCAGTGCCGCAACGAGGGCATGCAGGTGGCCGTGACCGTGGTCGACCGCGTGGGCCAGCCGCAGGTCGTGCTGCGGGACTCGCTCACGCCCGAGTTGGCGTTGAACATCAGTGAGCAGAAGGCTTATACCGCGGTGACTTTCAAATCGGCGACCTCCGCGCTTCAGGGCAACTTCGAATCACCGTTCTCGGTCGCCAAGGTCGATGGCGTCCTGCCGGCGGCGGGGGGCCTGCCGATCGAGGCGGGCGGCTCGACCCTCGGGGGTGTCGGTGTCAGCGGTGCGCCGTCCGGGGAAATCGACGAGCGCTGCGCGCAAGCCGGCGTGGACGCGGTGCAGATGGACCTCGAGATGGGCGGGTTCTAAGGCGAGTACTGCGGATTGGAAATCGGGAGACCGACATGCTCGTCACGAGCACCGGCCGTCCCCCGCGGCCGACGGCACATCGGCGACGAGCGCGGCGCGCCATCACGGGCGCTGCGCTGGCCTGGATCACGCTGCCCCAAGCCGCCGCTGATGGGGGTGGATATCCGCCCGCCATCGAGACCGCGATCGATCGCGGCTTCGAAATCGTCAGCGAGTTCGAGGCGCCGGGCGGACTCACCGGCTACGTCGGCCGGGCGCAAGGCCGCTCGCTCGTGCTTTATCTCACGCCGGATGGCGAGCACGTCATCATCGGCACCATGCGCGATGCCGCCGGGCGCAACGTCACGCGGCAGCAGATCGCCGAGCACCTGCCGCCCCCCGACATGGAGCAAGCTTGGTCGCTGCTGAGCGAGGCGACCTGGGTGGCCGAAGGCTCCGAATCGCCGCAACGCGTGGTCTACGCGTTCACCGACCCGAATTGCCATTACTGCAACGCCCTCTGGGAGGAAGCGCAACGGTACCTGGATCGCGACATCCAGTTGCGCCACATTCTCGTCAGCGTCATCAAGCCGAGCAGTCTGGGAAAGGCTGCCCGTATTCTCGCCGATGAGGATCCCGCGGATGCCCTAAAGCGGCACGCGCGCAATTTCGCGACGGGCGGTCTCGACCCGCTCGAGGAGCCGCCGGCCGATCTGCGCCGGCGCATCGAGCGCAACAACCGGCTAATGGAGCGACTCCACGTGTCCGTGACTCCGTCGCTCTACTATCGGGATGCCGACGGCCGCGTGGAACGCATCATCGGTTTGCCGGATGAGGTCGGACTGGACGAGCACGTCTTCCGGCGGCCCCCGGCCAGCGACTGAGTGGACCCCGCGCCCGCGCCATGGGGTCTGGTGACGTTCAAGCGCGGTGAACGAGGGCGGCACTGGAGTTGATCCGTTTCGGTGGACAGCTGACCCTTTGGGAATAACAAGGAGCATCAGATGGCCCGCACGAAGCCTCCATATCCGCAGGATTTCCGGCAGCAATTGGTCGAACTAGTCCAGTCGGGTCGTTCGCCCGAAGAGCTGGCCAATGAGTTCGAGCCTTCGGCTCAGACCATCCGCAACTGGGTCGTCCAGGCCGCGCGTGACGCCGGCGAGCGCAGCGATGGGCCGACGAGCGCCGAAGCCGAGGAGCTGCGTCGGCTGCGCGCCGAGAACCGGCAGCTGCGCGAGGAGCGCGAGATCCTGGCAAAAGCCACGGCCTGGTTCGCTCGGGAGACCGACGTCGGACCGAACGGCTCTTCGAGTTCGTCGAGATGAACCGGGCCTGTCACGGGGTCGCCACGATGTGCCGGGTGCTGGGCGTCTCCCCCAGCGGCTACTATGCGTGGCGCGAGCGAACGCAGTCGCCGCGCCAGGCGACCGACGCGGCGCTGACCGAACGGATCCGCTCGATCCATCGCGACTCGCGGGCGACCTATGGCCGGCCGCGGGTCCATGCCGAGCTGGCCGAAGAAGGCTGGCAGATCGGCGGCAAGCGCGTGGCGCGGTTGATGCGCTCCGAGGGCCTCGCCGGGGTCAGCCGGCGCAAGGGCACCGCCACGACGGTGCCGGCCGAAGAGCGGCGCCCGTACCCGGATCGGGTCGAGCGGGACTTCACCGCTCAAGCGCCGGATGAGCTCTACGTGGCGGACATCACCTATGTGCCCACGTGGAGCGGCTTCCTGTACCTGGCGGTGGTGCTCGACGTGTTCAGCCGGCGCGTGGTGGGCTGGCGCATGGCCACCCACCTGCGCACGGAGCTGGTGAGCGCCGCCCTTGAGATGGCGCTGTGGCAGCGACGACCGAACGGCGTGATCCATCACAGCGATCAGGGTTGCCAGTACACCTCGGTCGACTTCGGCCTGCGCTGCCAGGCCGCCGGCGTGCGTCCGTCGATGGGCTCGGTTGGCGATTGCTTCGACAATGCGATGGCCGAGAGCTTCTCCGCCACGCTCGAGTGCGAGTTCCTCGACCGGACCCGCTTCCGCGATCCGGATGAAGCGCGCCTCGCCGTGTTCGAGTTCATCGAGGGCTGGTACAACCCCCAGCGACGCCACTCGGCAATCAACTATCAGTCGCCCATCCAGTACGAGCGGCAATACGAACAGGCTTCATCACCCAAGCCTGAAACTGTCTACTGAAGCGGGGAAACTCCACACGCCCGCAACACGTGCTGGCGTACGGAGGGGGCGATGTGCCGGCGCTTGCCGCAGCCTACATCTGTGGAATCAGCCGCAATCATCCGGTCGTGGATGGGAACAAACGGACTGCCGCAGTCGCGGCCGAGTTGTTCCTCGAACTCAACGGCTACCTCCTGCTGGCCGACGATGCCGAGCTGTATCCGGTATTCATGGGCGTCGCCGCCGGTGACATCGAGGAGGCCGAGCTTGCCGACTGGCTGCGTGACCGGGTGCGGCCCGATGGCGTCAATGAGACGAGCGGGGACTATGGCCCGCCCTCGCGCTGATCAGCGGATAGGCCTAAGGGGTATGGTAGGCCGGGTGCGTTGCCGTAGCTCCCGGATTGCCAGGCGTATCCATGCGCCTGGCCGCCTTACGGCGGCTGGCGCGTACGCAGGCGACATCCCTATGGTCCGCCCATCGGCCCTGCGCTGTGCGCAGTCCAAATCTGCTCCGAGCAGATTTGTCGCGCCCGGCCGATTGGTCCGGCTTCGCCTTCATCCGGGCTACGCGCGGAACCTGCTCACTCGGGTGTTCCGTAGCCACCCCCGCCGGGTGTCTCAATGACGAAAACATCCTCCGCGTTCATCTCCGCGCGGTCGCACCCATCGAATTCCTCGACGCGGCCATCGGCACGCTCAACAGTATTACGTCCGCAGGAGCTTGGCGCACCGCCGCCCAGGCCGTAGGGCGCCACGCGCCGGTGACCGGAGGGGATCGAGGCAGTCATCCGCGAACGGGGTCTACCTTCGAATCAATCCTCCTCGCCGCGGCCGTGTCCTCAACGAGCAGCCCAGCTTGTTGTACATAGGGCCTGTTACCCCTTCCCGCGGTCGTCGCGTTGTGGCCCCAATCGGGCCCCGCAAGGCGCGAGGAGCGAGTGTAGCGCCACTCCACGAGTGACGAGCAACGCAGCGCGGCCCGGATTGCGGGCCACAACCCTTCGGGG
>CAZVBX010000150.1:0-4753 GCA_964625925.1 uncultured Ectothiorhodospiraceae bacterium
CCCGCAATCCGGGCCGCGCTGCGTTGCTCGTCACTCGTGTAGTGGCGCTACACTCGCTCCTCGCGCCTTGCGGGGCCACAACGCGACGACCGCGGGAAGGGCTGAGAGGCCCTAGTGGCCTGTGCGGTCCAAACGGCGCCGGCCGCGCGCGCCCGCGTCACCGGGCGCTGCGCCGACGCCGGACGGGCGTCTGGACCCGCCCGCTACATGATGGGGTCACGAACCATACGCTAGAGGTGAAGGTCGGCGCGGCGGCGCCGACCGGAGAGTGCGGCATGCGGATCGGCATCGATCTCGGGGGAACCAAGACGGCGGGCATCGCGCTCGACGAGGTGGGCAACATGCTCGCCCGCTGCAAGCTGGCGACGCCCCGCGGCGACTACGAGGCCACGCTGGATACCATCGTTGCGGCGATCGAGCGGCTCGAGAACGAGACCGGTCAGTGCGGCTCCATCGGCGTGGGCACGCCGGGTGCGATCTCGCCGGCCACCGGCTTGTTCAAGAACGCCAATGCCGTCTGCATGAACGGCCGCCCCGGCCATCGCGACCTGGAGCAGCGCCTCGGCCGCAAGATCCACGTGGCCAACGACGCCGACTGCTTCGCGCTGTCCGAGGCGGTCGACGGCGCCGGCGCGGGCTATCGTATCGTCTTCGGCGCCATCCTGGGCACCGGCTGTGGGGCCGGTATCATCATCGATCAGCAGGTCCTGGCCGGGCCCAATGCGCTGACGGGGGAATGGGGCCACAACCCGCTGCCTTGGCAGGGGCCGGAGGAATATCCGGGGCCGGAGTGTTACTGCGGCCACAAGGGCTGCATCGAGCGCTGGGTATCGGGCAGCGCGCTGGCCGAGGACCATCTCGAGGCCTCAGGCGAACGCCTGGAGGCGGTCGATATCGCCACCCGTGCGGAGCAGGGCGATCCGCAGGCCCAGGCCACGCTGGATCGCTACGAGGACCGCCTGGCGCGCAGCCTGGGCTCGGTGATCAACATGCTCGACCCGGAAGTGATCGTGCTCGGCGGCGGCTGCTCCAGTATCGAACGCCTCTATCAGCACCTGCCGGTGCTACTGCAGCGGTACACCTATTCCGACCAGTGCGACACGCCCATCAAGCCGCCCGTGCACGGCCCGGACGGCGGCGTCCGCGGCGCGGCGTGGCTGTGGTGAGGCGCCTCCCGTCTCGTCGGCGCAGGCGCTGACCGCGTCGCACACCCCTAACCGACGCATTCCTCGGCGGTGGGATCGCGTGGCATCCGGTGTGGTCCAAGACAGGACACCGATTGCGGCTCCACGCGCTGCCGCACGCTCGCGACAAGGAGGTAGACGCATGACCGTTGGCGAGTTCTGCAACCGCGAGGTGGTGATCATCGGGCGTGACGAGACCGTCTGGGCGGCCGCCCGGCTGATGCGCGAGCACCACGTCGGGGATGTCGTGGTGGTCGAGGAGCACGCCGGCAAGCGGGTGCCGATTGGCGTGGTCACCGATCGCGACCTGGTGGTCGAGGTCATGGCGCCGGAAGCGCCCGGCGTCGAGTTGGCCGCGCGCGACATCGTGACCGACTCCCCGCGCGTGATCCGCGAGGACGAGGGGCTGTTCGACGCCCTTGACCTGATGCGCGGTTATGGCATTCGGCGGTTGCCGGTCGTCGATAACGACAACGCGCTAGTCGGCATCCTCACCGCGGATGATGTCGTCGGCATGATGTCGGAGATCGCGGATGATCTGGCCACGGTCGTCGGGCGCCAGCGCGAGCGCGAGGCACGGCGGCGACCCTGAGCCGTGTAGCCGTAGCTCCGATGCAGCGAAGCGATCCAGACGTTTGGTCGTGGATATCGGAGGGATCACCGTGGGTGTCACGGGCGTAGCTTGAGCACCTCCGTTCCCTCGAATGTGATCGCCGGATCGAGCCGCGCACTTTCTGCCTGGATCGTCTCGGCCAGCCATGCGCGGTCGACGCCGTCCGCGTGCTCGAGGCGGAAGCGGCGCATGCGGGTCGGCACCAGCTCGAGCTCGATCAGCTCGCCGGTGCGTGGATCGAGCTGCGGGAAGTACAAGAAACTGAGATCGCCGCGATAGCGTTCGTGCCCGCCGATGCCCTCGTAGTCGGTCAGCAGGTCGCCGCAACCATAGAGAATGAGGCGGCCGGCGTGGACCTCGAGCCCGCGGACGTGGTGCGAGGAGTGGCCGTGGATCAGGTCGACGCCGGCCTCGTCCACGAGCGCGTGGGCCCATGCGCGCTGCTCCGGCGGGACCCGAAACCCCCAGTTCTCGCCCCAATGGATCGAGCACATCACGAGGTCGCCAGCCCGCCGGTGCGCTTCGATGCGGGCCCGCAAGCCCTGCAGCGTGCGCGCCGATAGATCGGGCAGTCGGCTCACGCCCGAGGCCTCGGGGCCCGCCGCCCAGTCCCGCGGCACGCCGCTGTCGCCGGTCGCGCTGGCGAAGATCAGGAGGCGCCCGCCGCCGTCCAGCGGGACGACCGCCGGGGCGTCCGCCGCCGCGAGGTCGTGACCGGCCCCGGCGGTCGCGAGGCCAGCGCCCTGCAGGCTGGCGAGCGTCTCGTCCAGGCCGGCGCGGCCCCAGTCGAGCACGTGATTGTTGGCGAGCACGCAGCAGTCGAGTCCGGCTGCCGTCAGGCAACCGACGTTCTGCGGATGCATGCGGTAGTGGATGCCCTTGTCCGCGGGGCGGTCGCTGGTCGTCACGCTCGTCTCGAGATTGACGATGCGCGCCTGCGGATGGCGTGCCTCCAGCACGGCCAGTGCGTCGCCCCAGATGTACGGCCACGCAGCAGCGCGCGGTATGGCGCCGTGCATCGACTCGGCCAGGGCGACGTACTCGCGAGCGTCGGTGACGTACGGTTCGAACAGCCGGGGATCGCTCGGCTGGGGCAGGATCTGGTCGATTCCGCGGCCGGTCATCACGTCGCCGCAGAGGAACAGCACGGGCATAGCATCCGGCTCCGCTGGGCGGGCGCCGCCGCGCCCCGCGTCGTTACGCCCGTGACGTTAGCAGCCCGACTGCGGGCGGCGGGTCCGGAGGGCGCTGTGTACGGGACTGTCCCCTCTGCGTGCGCGAAAGGCGGTGGGGTGGGGCGTCGACAAGCTGCGATCGCAGGCGGGAAGTCGCCGCTGACGCGTGTCCGCGCTCATCGCGGCCTTCTCCGGGGGGCGAAGGCGCGAGGTCGCTGGGCGCGATGCCCTGGCGGGGTGCGGAAAAGAACGCCTGTCCGTTTTCAGCGCCGCGGATGCGGCGATGTCCGCATTCGGTGACCTGATGCTCCGGCGGGACATCCTTGTCCCGGAAAGCAGGCGGCTTTCTCGGCAGCCCGCTTGGGGGTGCCGGCCGCGGCTCCGGACACCTCTCTCCCGCTGGAAGAGGCGTCGGGATGACGGAGCCCGGCCGGCTCGGCTCAGGCAGCGCCGCTCGGGTAGGCATCAGACGGCGATTACGTCTCGGCCGCATAGCGCGTGGTGACCTCATTGATCTTCTGATGCAGATCGTCGACCAATGCGTCGTGCGACTCGATGAACTTGCGGATGCCTTCGGCCTCGAGCGCGGTGGTCACGGCCTCGATATCGAGGCCGTAGCGGCCCAGCGCGTCGAGGGCGGCGCGGGCGGCCTCGAGGTTCTCGTCGATGGTGACCGCCGCGGTGCCGCTCGTGACGAACTGATCCAGCGTTTTCGGCGGCACGGTGTTGACCGTTTGCGGACCGATCAGCGTATCGATGTACAGCGTCGGCGACAGGTTCGGATCCTTGGTGCTGGTGCTGGCCCATAGCGGGCGCTGCACCTGCGCGCCGCGCCGCCGCTGCGCCTGGAAGTCGGCGCCGTCGCGGATGCGCTGGAACGACTGATACGCCATCTTGGCGCTGGCGATGGCCGCCTGATTGCGCCACTTTGCCCCCTCGGTTCCGGCGGCCTCAAGCTTGGGATCGATGGCGCTGTCGATGCGCGAGACGAAGAACGAGGCGACCGAGGCGACGCGTTTCGGGTGGTCATTCTGGCCGACGCCGCGGATGTAAGCGGCAAAGACTTCCTCGTACCGCGCCACCGAGAACAGCAGGGTGACGTTCACGTTGACGCCCTCGGCGATCAGCGCCTCGAGCGCGGTCAGGCCCGCCTCGGTGGCGGGCACTTTGATCATGACGTTGTCGCGGTGCACCGCGCGCCACAGATGGCGCGCCTGCTCGATCGTGCCCTGAGCGTCGTGCGCCAGGTGCGGCGAGACCTCCAGGCTGACAAACCCGTCGTGGGCCTCGGTGACGTCGTAGACCGAGCGCAGCTGGTCGCAGGCCATCTGGATGTCCTGGATGGCCAGCCATTCGTACAGCCGTTCGGCATCCATGTCGTGGTCGGCCTGGATCAGGTCCAGGATGGCCTCGTCGTAGGCATCGCTACTGGTGATGGCCTGATGGAAGATGGTCGGATTGCTGGTGACGCCGCGCAGGCCGTCGTCCACGAGCCGCTCCAACCCGCCGCCAGTCAGCAGGCCGCGGTCCACATAGTCCAGCCAGAGCGCCTGGCCGCATTCGAGCAGGTGGGCTATCGATGCCATCCAGCGTACTCCTGTATCCGGTTGTGAGTGCTATCGTAGCAGCCGCGCTGGCTGCCGCGGTCGGTGGCCGCTCCTACAACCGCGCGCAACCGCGCGAGAGCGCGTCCACGCCGCCATGTAGGAGCGGCCAGCGGCCGCGAACGAACCTGGCAACCACGCGAAACGCCGACGGTTCGCGGGCAGTGCCCGCTCCTA
>CAZVBX010000151.1:0-4465 GCA_964625925.1 uncultured Ectothiorhodospiraceae bacterium
GGTCGTAGCCAAGTGGTAAGGCACCAGGTTTTGGTCCTGGCATTCGCAGGTTCGACCGATTTGCCGGGAGCAAATCGGCGCTGCGGAGCGAAGCGGAGCAGGCCCGAAGAGCCGAGGCCCATGGATGGGCCGAGCCATCCTGCCGGCGAGCCGGCAGGAATCGAACGCTAGAATTGGCAAGAAATTGGGCCGTAGCCAAGTGGTAAGGCACCAGGTTTTGGTCCTGGCATTCGCAGGTTCGAATCCTGCCGGCCCAGCCAAACGCACGACAGGCCGCGCCAGCGCCCACGGCGCGCGCGGCTCGCCCACTAGCCGCGCAGCCGCATGGCTCGCCGCTAGCCGACTTTCGCAAGCAGCCGGAAGACACCCGTGTCCGACGCTTCGATGATGGTCTTCGCGGGCAATGCGAACCCGCGATTGGCGCAGGAAGTCTGTGATCACCTGAACCTGCCGCTTGGCCAGGCGAACGTGGGCCGGTTCAGCGACGGCGAGAGCACGGTCGAGGTGCTGGAGAACGTTCGCGGTCGCGACGTATTCATCCTGCAATCGACCTGTCAGCCCACTAACGACAACCTGATGGAGATCCTGCTGCTGTGCGACGCATTGCGGCGGGCTTCGGTGGGACGCATGACGGCCGTGGTCCCGTATTTCGGCTACTCGCGGCAGGACCGGCGCATTCGCCATCAGCGTGTCCCGGTGAGCGCCAAGGTCATCGCCAACATGCTCTGCACGGCGGGTATCGACCGGCTGCTGACGATCGATCTGCACGCCGACCAGATCCAGGGATTCTTCGACATCCCGGTGGACAACGTGTACGCGTCGCCGCTGTTGCTGGGCGACATCTGGCGGCAGAAGTACTCGAACATGGTGGTCGTATCGCCGGACGTCGGCGGTGTCGTACGGGCGCGGGCGATGGCCAAGCGCCTCGATGACGCCGATCTGGCGATTATCGACAAGCGGCGCCCGCGCGCCAATGAGTCCGAGGTCATGCACATCATCGGTGATGTGCGCGATCGCACCTGTATCATCGTCGACGATCTGGTCGACACCGCCGGCACGCTGTGCCAGGCGGCGAAGGCGCTCAAGGAACACGGCGCCGCCGCCGTGCTGGCCTACGCCACGCATCCGGTTCTCTCGGGCCCGGCGGTGGAGCGCATCGACGGCTCGGTGATCGACGAGCTGGTGGTGTCCGACACCATCCCGCTGTCGGAGACGGCGGCCCAGTCGTCCAAGATCCGCCAGCTCGGCGTGGCCGAGCTGCTGGCCGAGACGCTGCGGCGGGTGCATCGTGAGGAGTCGGTTTCCTCGCTCTACGTCGACTGAGTCGCAAGCCGGGCTGCAAGCCCGACAGCACCGCGCAGCCAGGCTCGGGTCGGGCTGAAGCCCGACCTACAGGACGTTTTCCCGCGCGCGGTGATCCGCGGACACAATGAATTCAACGGCCGGCGCTGGTCGCGGCGCCGGCGGCCGTCCCTTCCATGGGGGAAGCGGGCGGTTTTTTTGCGTAACGGAGTGACTACCTCATGAGCAGTGATAGCGATTTCACGCTGGAGGCGCAGACTCGTCATGACGTGGGGAAAGGTGCGAGCCGCCGCCTGCGTCGCGAGAAGAAGGTGCCGGCCGTCGTCTACGGTGGAAAGGAGGACGCCCGGTCCCTGACGCTCAGCCACGACGAGGTCTACCGCAAGCTCCAGTCCGAGGCGTTCTTCTCGCACATCCTGACGCTGAACGTCGACGGCAAGGCCCCCCAGCGCGCAATCCTGCGTGATCTGCAGCGCCATCCCTACAAGCCGCTGATCACGCATATGGATTTCCTGCGTGTGGTCGAGGACCAGGAGATCAACGTCCGCGTGCCGTTGCACTTCGTGGGCGAGGAGGAATGCGTTGGCGTGCGCATGAACGGCGGCGAGATCAGCCATCTCGAGAGCGAGGTGGAGGTCTCCTGCCTGCCGAAGAATCTGCCCGAGTACATCGAGGTCGACATGAGCGAACTCGATGTCGGCGCAACGGTCCACCTGTCCGATCTGAAACTGCCCCAGGGTGTCACCATCGTCGCGCTCACGCACGGTGAGGAATACGATGCCGCGGTCGCCAGCATCCACATGCCCCGTGTGGCGGCAGAGGAAGAGGCCGAAGAGGCGGCCGAGGCCGAAGAGGCCGCCGGCGAAGCCGAGACGGGCGCCGGGGAGGCCGCCGAGGGCGAAGGCGGCGGAGAGACCTCGGGCGACGAGGAAGAAAACGAGGAGTAATCGCCGGCCGCGTTGGGCGGCTGCGGATGAGGTGGCATGGCGGGCGCGCAGGCGACGTTGCGGCTGGTGGTCGGATTGGGCAACGTCGGCGCCCGCTATGCCGGCACGCGCCACAATGCCGGGTTCTGGTACGCCGATGCCCTGGCGACGCGGCTGGGGGCGTCCTTCCGCAACGACCGCAAGGCGCAGGGTGAGCTGACCCGCGTGGCGGCCGGCGGCCGGGACATACGGCTGCTCAAGCCCGGCACGCTGATGAACGCCAGCGGGCGCTCGGTGGCGGCGGTGGCCGGCTTTCACAAGCTCCCGGCCGCTTCGCTGCTGGTCGCCCACGACGATCTGGATCTGCCGCCCGGCGCCGTGCGCATGAAGTTCGGCGGCGGGCATGGCGGCCACAACGGCCTGCGCGACATTGCGGCGCAACTGGGCACGCCCGACTACTGGCGGTTGCGTATCGGCGTCGGCCACCCGGGTCGGCGCGAGGACGTCATCGACTACGTGCTGACCCGTCCTGCGCCGGACGAGCGCACGGGGATCGAAACGGCGATCGAACGCGCTGTCGACGAATCCGAGCGGCTGCTGGCGAGCGGCGATGCCGAGGCCGCCATGCAGGCGCTGCATAGCCAATCCTGATCCCATTCATTCAGATGTTCCGGAGCCGCCTATGGCGATCCAATGCGGCATCGTCGGCTTGCCCAATGTCGGCAAATCGACCTTGTTCAATGCGCTGACCGCCAACGGGATCGCGGCCGAGAACTATCCGTTCTGCACCATCGACCCGAATGTCGGGGTGGTGCCGGTGCCCGATCCGCGCCTGCAGCGCATCGCCGACATCGTCAAGCCGCGGGAGGTCATCCCGACGACGATGGAGTTCGTCGACATCGCCGGGCTGGTCTCCGGCGCATCGCGCGGCGAGGGGCTGGGCAACCAGTTCCTGGCGCAGATTCGCGAGACCCATGCCGTCGCGCAGGTGGTGCGCTGTTTCGAGAACGACGACGTGATCCACGTCGACGGCCGGGTCGACCCGGCGGCCGATATCGAGGTGATCGCCACGGAGCTGCTGCTGGCCGACCTCGACACCGTGACGCGCGCGCTGGAGCGCGCCGACAAGGCAGCCAAGTCGCAGAACAAGGATGCGGTGGCGCGCGAGAAGGTGCTGCGTGCGCTGCACGCGCACATCGATGCGGGCGGCCCGGTGCGCACATTCGATATCGCCGATGAGCAGCGGCCGATCCTCGACGAGCTGCACCTGCTGACCGCGAAGCCCGTGATGTACATCGCCAATGTGGGCGAGGGCGAGTGGGCCGACAACCCGCGCCTCGACGCCGTGCGCGAGATCGCTGCGCGCGAAGGCGCGCAGGTCGTGCCCGTGTGCGCCCAGGTCGAAGCCGAGTTGGCCCAGCTAGACGACGACGAGCGCGCCGAGTTCCTCGCCGATCTCGGCCTGGAGGAGCCGGGGCTCAACCGCGTGATCCGCGCGGGCTACGACCTGCTGGGCCTACAGACCTTCTTCACCGCCGGACCCAAGGAGGTGCGCGCCTGGACCGTACGCCAGGGCGCGACCGCGCCTGCGGCCGCCGGCGTGATCCACACGGACATGGAGCGCGGGTTCATCCGTGCCGAGGTCGTGTCTTATGATGACTTCGTCGCCAACGGCGGCGAGCAGGGAGCCAAGGACGTCGGACGCTGGCGCCTGGAGGGCAAGCAGTACATGCTCCAGGAAGGCGACATCGTCCACTTCCGCTTCAACGTGTAGCAATCGGGCGCGAAAGGTGGCGCGCGCCGCCACGCGCCTTGACACACTCATGGGGCCGCGACAGAATTTCGCGCCTTCCTACCCGTGGCTATGTAGCTCAGTCGGTTAGAGCACGGCATTCATAATGCCGGTGTCGCTGGTTCGAATCCAGCCATAGCCACCATTCACTAACGTCCGGCATCCATCCTAGGGCCTGTTAATACTTCCGGCGGTTGTCGCGTTGTGGCCCCCAATCCGGGTCCCGCAAGACGCGCGGAGCGAGTGTAGCGGTCCTACACGAGTGACGAGCAACGCAGCGCGGCCTGTGTGGCGCAATGCGGCGTTGCGCCTCACTCACGTAGCGCCACTGCGCGCGCTCGGCGCGCCTTGCCTTGCGCCACACAGGCTCCCGCCGCGGCGATCGCGGGAAGGGTTAACAGGCCCTAGTGTCCTGTCTCGCACAACGTTTGATTTCTCGCCGGGT
>CAZVBX010000152.1:0-4323 GCA_964625925.1 uncultured Ectothiorhodospiraceae bacterium
CTGTTCTCGCCGCACCAGGACATCGTCTCGCAGCGCCTGCGCACGCTGGACTGGCTCCCGAGCGCGCGCCGCGGCGTGCTCGTGGTGCCGGTCTCGACCCTGCTGCAGCGGGTGGTGCCGGCCGAGTACCTCGCCGGGCATGTGCTCGATCTGGAACGCGGCCAGCAGCTCACCATCGAGACCCTGCGCCAGCGGCTCGAGCGCGGCGGCTACCGCCACGTCAGCCAGGTGCGCGAGCACGGCGAATACGCCGTGCGCGGCGCCCTGGTCGATCTGTTCCCCATGGGCCGCGAGGCGCCGCTGCGGGTCGACTTCTTCGACGACGAGATCGACTCCATCCGGACCTTCGATCCGGAGACGCAGATCAGCGACGAGCAGGTCGATCGCGTCCACATGCTGCCGGCGCGCGAGTTCCCGCTGACCGACGCCGGTGTCGAGCAGTTCCGGCGGGCGTTCCGCGAGGCGTTCGCCGCCGAGTCGCGCAACAGCCCGATCTACCGCGACGTAAGCAACGGCGTCGCGCCGGCGGGTCTGGAGTACTACCTGCCGCTGTTCTTCGACGCCATGGCGACGCTGTTCGACCATCTGCCGGGCCAAGCGCGCTATTTCCTGCTGGACGGCTACGACGCCGCCGCCGAGCGCTGCCGCGAGCAGGTCGAGCACCGCTACGAGCAGCGCCGGCACGATCTCGAGCGGCCCATCCTGCCGCCGGACTCGCTCTATCTGACCACCGAGGAGTTGCAGGAGCGCCTCGCGGCGCAGAAGCCGGTTGAGCTCTCCGCGCGCGAGCGCACCGAGGCCGAGGCGGACCAGCGCGCCTGGAACCTGCCGGCCGAGCTGCCGCCCCCGCTGCCGATGCAGCCGCGGGCCGATAACCCCTTGATGCAGCTCGACGGCTTCCTCGAACAACACGGCGGCCGGGTGCTGTTCACGGCGGAATCGGCCGGGCGCCGCGAGGCATTGTTCGAGACGCTCTGGCACCACGGCCTGCGCCCGGCGCAGCTCGGGGGCTGGCACGACTTCCTGAGCAGCGAGGCCGATCTCGCCATCACCACGGGGCCGCTCAACAGCGGGCTGCTGCTGCGCCCGTCGGCGGAGCCCGGGCTCGCCGTGATCACCGAGCAGCAGCTGATGGGCGAACGCGCCCGTCAGCAGCGGCGCCAGCGCAAGCGCACCACGCGCGATGCCGACGCGGTCGTCGCCAACCTGGCCGAGCTGTCGATCGGCTCGCCGGTGGTGCACGTCGACCACGGCGTGGGCCGCTACCAGGGCCTGACGACGCTGCAGCTCGGACCGGTCGACCAGGAATTCCTGACGCTCGAGTACGCGGACAACGACAAGCTGTACGTGCCGGTCGCATCGCTGCATCTGATCAGCCGCTACACCGGCGCGGACAGCGAGACCGCCCCCCTGCACCGCCTCGGCAGCGAGCAGTGGCAGCGCGCGCGCAAGAAGGCGGCGCAGAAGGCCTACGACGTCGCCGCCGAGCTGCTCGACGTGCAGGCCAGGCGCCAGGCCCGCGGGCGCGAGCCGTTCACCGTCGATACGGACGATTACGCCCGCTTCACGGCCGATTTCCCGTTCGAGGAGACGCCGGACCAGCAACAGGCCATCGACGCCGTGCTGGCCGATATGCGCGCGCCCCAGCCGATGGACCGGGTGGTCTGCGGCGACGTCGGCTTCGGCAAGACGGAGGTCGCGATGCGCGCGGCCTTCGCCGCCGTCGACGAGGGCCGCCAGGTGTCCATCCTGGTGCCGACGACCCTGCTGGCGCAGCAGCATGACCAGAACTTCCGCGACCGGTTCGCGGACTGGCCCGTGCGCATCGAGTCCTTGTCGCGGCTGCGCTCGCAGTCCGAGCAGAAGAAGGCGCTCGAGGGCGCGGCCGAGGGCCAGGTCGATATCCTGATCGGCACGCATCGGCTGCTGCAGAAGGACGTCAAGTTCAAGAATCTGGGGCTCGTCATCGTCGACGAGGAGCACCGCTTCGGCGTGCGCGACAAGGAGCGGCTGAAGAAGCTGCGCGCCGAGGTCGACCTGCTGACACTGACGGCGACGCCCATCCCGCGCACGCTCAACATGAGCCTGTCGGGCCTGCGCGATCTATCCGTGATCGCCACCCCGCCGGCCGAGCGCCACGCGATCAAGACCCTGGTCAGCGAGTGGGAGGACAGCCTCATCCGCGAGGCCTGCGAGCGCGAGCTGGCCCGCGGCGGGCAGATCTACTTCGTGCACAACGAGGTGCGCTCGATCGACCGCATCGCCGAGCTGGTGCGCGAGATCGTGCCCAGCGCCACCGTCCGCGTGGCCCACGGCCAGCTGCGCGAGCAGGAGCTCGAGCAGACCATGCTCGATTTTTACCACCAGCGCTTCAACGTGCTGGTGTGCACCACCATCATCGAGTCCGGCATCGACGTGCCGACGGCGAATACGGTCGTGATCAACCGCGCCGACCGCATGGGCATGGCGCAGCTCCACCAGATCCGGGGCCGCGTGGGCCGCTCGCATCACCGCGCCTATGCCTACCTGCTGGCGCCGCCGCGGACCTCGATGACGGCCGACGCCGAGAAACGCCTGGAGGCGATCGAGTCGCTGGAGGAACTCGGCGTGGGCTTTACCCTGGCCTCGCACGACCTGGAGATCCGCGGCGCGGGCGAGCTGCTGGGCGAGGACCAGAGCGGCCAGATCCAGGAGGTCGGGTTCACGCTCTACCAGGAGCTGCTGGAGCGCGCCACCAAAGCGCTCAAGGCGGGCGAGACGCCCGACACGGACAAGCCGCTCGATGACGTCGCCGAGGTGGATCTGCATCTGGCGGCGCTGCTGCCCGGCGATTACGTGCCCGATGTCCACGAGCGCCTGATTCTCTACAAGCGCATCGCTGGCGCTCAGTCACGCGAGGAGCTGGACGAACTCAAGGTCGAGGTCATCGATCGCTTCGGGCAGTTGCCCGAGGCGGGACAGAACCTGTTCCGGGTGTCCGCCATCCGCATCGACTGCGCCGCGCTCGGGATCCAGCGACTGGATGCGGCCGACGACGGGGGGCGCCTGATCTTCCGCGAGCAGCCGGCGATCGATCTGGGGGTACTCGTCACAATCGTGCAAGCCGAGCCCGACGTCTATCGCTTCGACGGCGCGAATGGGCTACGCTTCGCGGCCACGATGGAAACGGCGGAGGACCGCCTGGCGTTCGTGGAAGCGTTGCTGGCGCGTCTGGGCGCCAGCGAGCGCAGCGCCGCCTCCAACGCCTGACTGGCGGGGTTTTGATGCGACCGATTTTGCCCATGCTGGCCTTGCTGCCGGCCGTCTTTGCCGGCCCGGCCCTGGCCCAGAACTCCTACGACGTCGATCTCGTCGTGTTCGAGCACGTCGACACGCAAGCGGCCGAGAGCGAGCGCTGGCGGCCCAGGGTGGTGGTCCCGATCATCTCCGACGCCACCGCATTCGACAGCGACGGTCCGCGCGGCGAGCGCTTGCATGAGCTACCCGAGGGCTTCGAGCGTCTTGACGCGGAGAACGGTGAGCTGGCCGACGCAGTCGAGCGGCTGGAGGAATCCAGCGCCTATCGCGTGCTGCACCGCATGAGCTGGCGCCAGCCTGCCCTGAACGCCGAGGACGCCATCGCCCTGCGCTTCGATACCGGCGAGCCGACCACGGTGCAGATCCCGGCCAGTGCCTACCCGCCACCGCCCGCGGAGCGCGCACAAAGTAGCGACGCGTCGCAAGAGGCCGATGCCTCGCGCGTCGGCGACGCTTCCGAGCGCACCGTCGAGGCGGCCGGAACGGATAGCGGGCTATCCACCAGCCGCACCGGCGCGGCCGAGCGCGCCGGCGGTCAGAGCTACACGCTGGACACCCCGTTCGGCGCGGGCATGCTGTCGGCCCCACAGCGCGACGCCGAGATCCTGCCGCTCGACGGCACGATCAAGCTGGTCGTCAGCCGCTACCTGCACCTGCACACCGACCTGTACTACACCACCGAGGTCCAGTGGCAGGACGAGGATACGAGCGGATCCGACACCCCTCGCGCCAGCGGCGAAACCGAGGCGGCAGCGGCCGGACTCAGTGGGATGTCGAACATCAGCCGCGGCCCGGACGGGCAGCCGATGCTGTCCTACGGCATGCACCAGGAGCGGCGCATGCGCAGCGGCGAGTTGCACTACCTCGACCATCCAGTGCTCGGGCTATTGGTGAAGGTTACCCCCCACGAACCCGAGACCTAATCAGCCGGCACGAACGCCCGTTTTCTCGGCCCTGTAGGAGCGGCGATCCGCCGCGAACGAACCGGGCAGCCACCCGAAACGTCGTCGGTTCGCGGGCAGTGCC
>CAZVBX010000153.1:0-4295 GCA_964625925.1 uncultured Ectothiorhodospiraceae bacterium
GCCGCCGCTGTGGGACGCGCGCAGTAGGCGCCGGGTTTCTCGGACAGCCTCCTAGCGGCTCCTCGCATGACTTTGCTCTTGAGGGCCCGTATTGATCCATGCGTCTCTTTAGCGATCCTCCGATTCCGCGGCGTTCAAATGATGTCGGGATACAGATCCCTCCAGCCGGGATTGAACCTCTCGATCAACGCGAGCTTTTTACGACGTGAGCCGCCCTTGATCTGCTTTTCGCGCGCAATGGCCGCATACATCGACTCCGTCGTCTCGTAGTACACGAGCAGATGGACCTTGTAGCGGCTGGTGAAGCCGTCCACGACGTTGTTGCGGTGTTCCCAGACGCAGCGTGGGAGCCGGGCGGTCACGCCGGTGTAGAGCGTGCCGTAGCGCCCGCTGGCGAGGATGTAGGCGCAGGGGATCCGGTCCATGGATCCGTGGTCCGAAGCGCCGGCTCAGCCGGTGCCGAACGGCAGAGCCGGGTCGGGGGTGCGCTGGGTGCCGGGGTGGAATAGCTCGGCGGCCGATAGATGGATGCCGTCGTCCGAACGGCCGCCGCGCTGGCGCAAGGTGTCGATGCGCAGGCCGCCGCGGCTGGGGGACAGCGCCAGGCGCAAGGCGGCGTGGGTGACCTGGTTGTCGGCCTCGCGCGGGCCGCGGAACAGGAAGCCGAGCGTGCCGCCACGCTCGGCGGCGAGCTGCAGACGGCGCATGGCCTTCGGGGTGAGCGCGCCGGGCCAGGCGAGCACGGCGCTGCAGGTGCCCGAGGCCAGTGCCTGTTCCAGCGCCCAGAGACTTTCGTTGGGTCGTTTCCTGGACGGCTCGCCGGCGCGCTGCTCGCCCGGGCGCGGATGCACGACCAGGGTATGCGCGAGATCGACGCCGCTGGCGTAGAGACCGGCGGCATGGGGCACATAGGGCGGGTCGATCCAGGCGACCCAGCGCGGTCCCTGCGAGAGCCGCGCGAGCACCGGCATCAGCAAGCGCAATTCGCCGACGCCGGCACGCTCGGGCAGCAGCTCGGTCAGGGCGCCATGGGGCCAGCCGCCGGCGGCGAGATGGTCATCGAGCGCGGCGAAGCCGGTGGGCTCGCCGTCGCCGTCGGTGTTGCGGCCCCGCCAGATGTCGCGCCGGGCCAGCAGGCGCTCGAGCGCGGGATCGCGCGCGGTCTCCGATTGATGTGGGGTCTCGAGGGGCTTCATGCGGGAACTCCATTGCGTACCAGCCCGACCGCGAGTCCTTCCAGCACCAGCTCCTGCTCGCGCAGGTCGATGCGGATGGGCGCGTAATCGGGGTTCTCGGCGATCAGCTCGACGCGCGGGCCCTGGCGCCGGAAGCGCTTGACGGTGACCTCGTCCTCGAGCCGGGCCACGACGATCTGGCCATTGGCCGCCTCGGCCGCGCGATGGACCGCCAGCAGGTCGCCATCGAGGATGCCGGCATCGCGCATGCTCTCGCCCTGGACCCGCAGCAGGTAGTCGGCCCGTGGATGGAACAGGTCCGCGTCGAGGCGGTAATGGTTCTCGATGTTCTCCTCGGCCAGGATGGGCGCACCCGCGGCGACCCGGCCGACCAGCGGCAGGCCGGACGGGCGCGTCTCGATCGGCCGGATACCGCGCGAGGCGCCCGGGGTGAGCTCCAGCACGCCCTTGCGCGCCAGCGCGCGCAGATGGCTCTCGGCCGCGTTGGCCGAGCGGAAGCCGAGCGTGCGGGCGATCTCGGCGCGCGTAGGCGGCGCCCCTTCGCGCTCGATACGCTCGCGGATCAGGGCGAGGATTTCTTCCTGGCGGGGGGTCAGATCAGCCATGCTGTATTTCCATACAGGGAAAGACTGTCATTATATACAGTTTCGCCCGCAGGACAAGCCCCCGGCCCGCCTTCGCCCCAGGGCCGACACACTGCCCGCGCGCAGTCCGCATGCGGCGGCGCAACGGGAAAAACGTGACCGGTTTCCGGTTACGCGCGTCCCGATGCTACGATTCTCCTTTGGTACTTCATCCAATGGCAGGCGACCGCTTGTGGGCGCCGCGCACCTCGCGCGCGCCGCGCCGCCCCCGACGCCAAACGGACCTTACTCGGCCCTCGACGGCCAGCAGGTGCGCGGGGCCTTGCCGGCACCCCCAGCAGCATCTGCGATGTCCCGACTGGGCCGCAACACGTATTGCTTGCAGGCTGGCCCACCACCGGCACCCGGCATGAGCCCTAGTCCGGCGCCCCACCCCGGCGGGTGAGCGCCGAGATCGCCGGCTCCGGGACGCCGAGCCCCGCAGAGGAGAAAAAGGCATGGCAAACGAGGCGAAAGAATCGGCCAAGCTCACGCGCCCCGAGGGCGGCGAGGCCACCCTGCCGGTCTATGAGGGTACCTACGGCACCCCTTGCGTCGACGTCCGGCCGATGCCGGGCGCGGCCGATTGCTTCACCTACGATCCAGGCTTCGCCACGACCGCCAGTTGCAGCAGCTCGATCACGTACATCGATGGCGATCAGGGCATCCTGATGTATCGGGGCTACCCGATCGAGCAACTGGCCGAGCATTCGACCTATCTCGAGGTCGCCTACCTGTTGCTCTATGGCGAGCTGCCGCAAAAGGGCCAAGCGGACCCGTTCGAGGACTCGATCACGCATCACAGCATGGTCCACGAGGCGGTGCGCCGGTTCTTCGAGGGCTTCCACCACAACGCCCATCCGATGGCGATGATGTCGTCGACCGTCTCCGCGTTGGCAGCCTTTTATCACGACCGCATCGACATCGCCGATCCGGCCGACCGCGACGTGTGCGCGCATCGCCTGATCGCGAAGATGCCGTCGCTGGCGAGCTACGCGTACAAGTACGCGCACGGCCAGCCGTTCCTCTATCCGCGCAACGACCTCGGCTACGTGGAGAACTTCCTGCGGCTGATGTTCGGCGTGCCGACGGAGGAATACGCGTTCAATCCGACCTTCGTGCGTGCGCTCGAGCTGATCATGATCCTGCACGCCGACCATGAGCAGAACGCCTCGACCTCGACGGTGCGGCTGGTCGCGAGTTCCGGCGCCAACCCCTTCGCGGCCGTTTCCGCGGGCATCGGCTCACTGTGGGGGCCGGCGCATGGCGGCGCCAATGAGGCCGTAATCAACATGCTCGAGGAGATCGTCGCCTCGGACGCGACCATCGCCGACTTCATCCAGCGGGCCAAGGACAAGAACGATCCGTTCCGCCTGATGGGCTTCGGCCACCGGGTCTACAAGAACTACGACCCGCGCGCGAAGATCATCCGCAAGACCTGCCATGACCTGCTGCAGGAGCTCGGCAGCGACAACCAGCCGCTGTTCGAGACGGCGCTGGAACTCGAGCGCATTGCGCTGGAGGACGACTACTTCGTCGAGCGCAAGCTCTACCCGAACGTCGATTTCTATTCCGGCATCATCATGAAGGCGATGGGCATTCCCCAGAACATGTTCACGGTCATGTTCGCCATCGCCCGCACCAGCGGCTGGCTGGCGCATTGGAACGAGCTGATGGAAGATCCCGAGATGCGCATCGGTCGTCCGCGCCAGCTCTACACCGGCCCGGCCCAACGCGACTACGTCGGCATCCAGAAGCGCTGAGGCGTTTCGGCCGCGGGCGGGCGCGCTGCCCGGTTCGTTCGCGGCCGATGGCCGCTCCTACAAGGCTGCGTGGCGGGCTTCACCCGCTACCGAACCGTCCCGCTCATTCAGCGGGCGGGGCGTTGTCTGGGTCCCAGGCCTGCAGGCGGAACATGATGCGCGTCGCGAGATCCTCCCGCATCGATTCGAGCAGCGCGCCTTCCTGATCCTCGCTGCCGAGAATCGCCGTCGGATCGTGGGTGTAGTCGCGGCGCGCCTCCAGGGTCTCGGGAGAAATCAACGGCGTCTCCCGGTCGGGATCTTCCAGGTGCCACTCGGCCGTGTAGATCAGTTCGTATTCGTCCACCCGGCCGCTCGAGCCGACCGACAGCACCTGGCGCTCGCTGCGCTCGCTGATCACCAGCCGCGCAGCCGCCTGTGGACGCGCCACCAGCTGGATGTCATTGCGCCGCAGGTTTTCGCGCAGCTCGGCGGCGATGCTGTTGCCGCCGGCGCCTTCGACGTGCATGGGCGTGATCGCCGGCGGGATGTCGTAGCTGCCGCGGATGTGAAAACCGCAGGCGGTGACGAGTGCGAGCACGCCGATAACCGCAATCGCGCGTAAGGCCGAAGCGGCCCGCCGATAGGGCTGTAGGAGCGAGCACTGCCCGCGAACGATGAGGTTTCGCGTGGTTGCCGGGTTCGTTCGCGGCCGGTGGCCGCTCCTGCATGGC
>CAZVBX010000154.1:0-4287 GCA_964625925.1 uncultured Ectothiorhodospiraceae bacterium
CTCGGCTCCCAAAGCCGATGCGCTACCAGACTGCGCTATGCCCCGACGCCGAACCCTGCCGCGCACGGGCGCAGAAGCGAAAGTGTAGGCGAACCCCGTCGATAGCGTCAATCGACCGATCGATCCCGCACCCCGCCCGTTCAGTCGGCCGCCGCGGCCCGCAAGCGCGCCTCGATCAGCTCCGACGGCATCAGCGCGACGGCATCGGCCAGCTCGGGACCGGCGACCGCACCGGTGAGGGCAGCCCGCAGGGGGCGGAACAGACCGCGGCCGCGCGTCCCCGTCGCCTCCCCCACGGCGCGGGCCCAGGCACGAAAGTCCTGGTTGGGCGCCGGCTCATCCACGCCCAGCGCAGCGCGGTAGAACACCGGGCCCGCGGCGGCCATCTCACGCGCGGCCTCCGCGTCGGGCTCCGCCTGAGGGTCGAACAGGGCCCGTGCCCAACCCCAGGCATCCGCCGGCCGTTCCGTATTCGGCTGCACCACCGCCGCGAAACGCGCGCCGTCCACCGGCAAGGAGACGGCGTCGGGGGGGCGAAATGCCTGTAGCCAGTCCCACAGGGTTTGTGGATCGAGGCGCTCGATCGCCCGCCGCTGCCAGCCATCGAGCTGACGCACCTCGTGACGCGCACCGCCGTGGCCCAGGCGCGAAACATCGAAGCCGGCCGCCAGCTCGGCGAGCGTGAGCACGCCCTCGCCCGCGGGCGTATAGCCCAGGCGCAGCAGGTGGTTCGCCACGGCTTCCGGGCGATACCCGGCCGCGCGTAATTCCGCCACCGACACGGCCCCATGGCGCTTGGACAGCGGCTGACCGTCCTCGCCCAACGTCAGGCCGAAATGGCCGTAGCACGGCGCCTGGAGACCGAGCGCCTGCAACAGCAAGAGCTGGCGCGGTGTATTGCTCAGGTGGTCCTCGCCGCGCAGCACGTGGCTCACCCCCATGCGCGCGTCGTCGACGGCGTTGGCGAAGAAGAACGCGGGTGTGCCGTCGCCGCGCGCGATGACGAAATCGCCGATATCGGCCAGCCGATAGGTCTGGCGGCCGTATACGAGATCGTCGAAAGCGATGCTGCCCTGCTCGGGCGCGCGGAACCGTAGCGTCGGAACGCGGCCTGCCGCGCGCCGCTCGTCCCGCTCGGCCGCGCTCAGGCCGGCGCAGGTCCCGGGATAGCGCGGCGGCTTGCCGGCCGCGAGCTGCCGTCGCCGTGCCGCCTCCAGCTCCTCCGGTGTGCAAAAGCAGGGATAGGCGTGGCCGGCGGCCCATAGATGCTCGAAATCGGCCTCGTACTGCACCTGGCGCTCGGATTGACGATACGGACCGTGCGGACCGCCGCAGTCGGGTCCCTCGTCCCACTCGAGGCCGAGCCACGTCAGATCGTCCAGCAGCTGCTGCAGATAGCGTTCGTCGCTGCGCGCGGCGTCCGAATCCTCGCTGCGCACGAGGAAGCGACCGCCCCCGTGGACGGCGAACAGTGCGTTTACGAGTGCGGTACGGGCATTGCCCAGGTGCAGCGCGCCGGTCGGGCTCGGCGCGAATCGGGTGCGGGTGGTCTCGGACATGGCGCGCGGATGGTAGCACGGGGGCGGCGGGGGTTCCGCGCCCGGCGATCGTACGTGCGCGTGACGACGCTCGGCGCCCGCGCGTTGTGCGGCCGTGAACTCGCGCACGGCCGGGGCAACGCGCTAGGCTCTCGCCGATGCGCGCCCCCACGTCAGCAATCGGGAGACACCGGTGACGACGGCCGACCCCTTGTGCCAGCACGACAGCCGCCCGGTTCTATTCGTCGCCGACCTCCATCTCGACCGCGATCACGCCACGATCGATTGCTTCCGCCGCTTGTGCGCGGGCCCGGCGCGCCACGCCGAGGCGCTCTACATCCTTGGCGATCTGTTCGACATCTGGATCGGCGACGACGACCCGGACCCCGCCTATACGCCTGTGCTCGAGGCCCTGGCCGACCTTAGCCGCGCCGGCGTTGCTGTCCGTTTTATCGCCGGCAACCGCGATTTCCTGATCGGTGACGAATTCTGCCGACGCACTGGGCTGGAGCGACTCGACGACCACAGCGTCATCGAGCTATTCGGCACGCCCACGCTGCTGTGTCACGGCGACACGCTGTGCACGGACGATGTCGAATATCAGCGCTTTCGCACCCAGGTGCGCACGCAGCAATGGCAGCAGGAATTCCTCGCGAAGGAGCTGGCGGAGCGGCGGCACATCGCCGAAGGGCTGCGCGGCGGGAGCCGTGACGCGATGACGCAGAAGCAAAACGAGATCATGGACGTGAACCCGCAGGCAGTGCATGACGCCCTGCGCCGCTATCGCGCACGGCGCATGATCCACGGCCACACCCACCGCCCGGCACGCCACGAGCACCACGTCGACGGCGTGACCGTCCGCCGCTACGTACTGAGCTATTGGCCGCAGCGGCCATCGATGCTCGTGGTCGGCCACGATGGCCTGCGGGTGGAGGCGATCGACTGCTGAGCGGGCTCGCTGCGGCAACCTGCGCATCCGGGCCGGCGCCCGCCCGGCCGACGCCCGGAGTCAACGCTCGATCTGGGCGCGGTAGCGCAGCGCCCGCGTCTCGCCCGGCGCCAGCTCCAACCGCCATACCGCCAGTTGGGCGCTGGCCCGCTCCCAGGGATGATTGCTCTCGGTGATCCGCCAGTCACCGGCCATCGTTTCCTCGACCCGCACCGAGGCCGGCGACGTGGAGCCGTTGTGCAGCTCGATGGCATGGCCCACCGTGCGGCTACGCGGCCCCAACCGTTCGAACCCGGTCTGACGACGGCGGGCCGTGAGATCGAAGGGCCGCCCGGGCGCGATCCGCACCGACTGCCCTTGCGCCCGGTCGCGAATCCGGTCGCCGCCCACGAAGCGGATCGCCCCGGCCGTGTCCTGGCGGTGGACGCGCACTGCGCCAGCGGGCATGGGCCCCTGATCGCTGGTCCATTCGAGTTCGAGCGTCAGCGGCACCGAGCGCCACCCCGCCTCGCTCGCCGCCCGTGCCGGCTGGCGATTGGCCGCCAGCACATAGCGGCGCTGCAGCGGGATCCCCCCGTGCACGAACAGCCGGCGGCTGTAGCGCTCGCCGTCGGCGAGCGTAATCGGGGCATCGAGCGCGAAGCGCTGCAGATCGCCCACCGGCTCCGGCTCCGCCGCCGCGGACCCCGAATCCGCCGCCACGGCCGCCTCCATCCGGGACCGCGCACTCGGCGTCGACTCACGGGGTACGGTCAGGCGTCCGGCGATGAGTTCGGCTGCTGCATCGGTCACGTCCATGCCGCTGTGGTTCTCGATCGTCGCGCGTGCGACGAGATCGAGCTGATCGCCCTCGGGATCGACCGTGGCTACGTAGTCGGCCGACCACGAAAACCCGTCGCTGAGATAACTGATCCTAACCGCATCGGCGCCCGTCGCCGTGCCCGGCGCGGGCACGGGGCCGACCTCCAGCGCGAGCGTCGGATCGCTCCCGAGATGGGCCGGCAGCCCTTCCGGAAAGACCAGGTCGGCCGGATCGACGACGCGAACCGCGCCGTCGATGGACACCAACGGCGGATCGGCCGAGACCAGGATGGCCTCCGCCTGCGCGGGACCACGAGCGCCGTCCTGCTCCACGCCGACGGCGCGCCCCGTATAGGCACGTAGCAGCGCATCCATCGACGCGGAGCGTTGCCGCACTCGGTAGCCTTCGAGCGCCCGTTTGCCCGCCGCAAAGCGGACGGTATCGCGCTGCACGCCCGGCGCGATGCCGGGCCATTCGAGCCGGTAGGCGTCCGCCGGGAAGGAGATCGTGCGCTGATCCGTCACCAGCGCCAGGCCCTGGCGGTAGATGGTCAGCGCCAGCTCACGCTCGTCCGGGGCCGAGGTCGGCTCGTCAGCGGCCACTGCCGGCTCGCCCGAGCCCGCAGCGCTCAGCCCCAATGCGAGCGCCAGCAGCACCGCCCTGCTGACGCAGCCGCCCTCCTTGCTCACCCACGACCTCCTGCCCACGATCACCTCCGACGCGCATGCCCACCGCTCGGCGAGCTTACTAATCCCAACCTAGGAGGCTGTCCGGGAAATCTGCGCCGTAGCGAGCGCGTGGCACAGCGAGCGGATTTACGTGATCGTGAAACGAGCATGGTGGTTCCCATGCGAGTTGAGGGATCGCGCAAAGCCGCCGCTGTGGTACGCGCGCAGTAGGCGCCGGGTTTCTCGGACAGCCTCCTAGGGCCTGTTAACCCTTCCCGCGGTCGTCGCGTTGTGGCCCCCAATCCGGGCCCCGCAAGGTGCGAGGAGCGA
>CAZVBX010000155.1:0-4197 GCA_964625925.1 uncultured Ectothiorhodospiraceae bacterium
AAAGGCGTCATTTGCAGCACATAGGCCATATACATGGCATCGAGCATGCTCCAGAGAACCTCGAGCTTGAAACCGAGGATGCCGACGGCACGGCGTTGCTTCTCCGCTGTATCACAGTGGGCCAGCACGATCTCGAGGCCGTGGTCGACGTCGCGATGCGCCTGGCCGATGCGGTTGCGGAAATAGTCCAGCCCGCGCGAATCGATCCACGGATAATGCCCGGGCCAGGTCGCGAGCCGTTCGTGATGGATGGTGGGGGCGAACAGCTCGGTCAGCGAAGAGCAGACGCCGTCGAGCCAATTCGCCTGGCGGACGAAATTGACGTAGGCGTCCACCGCGAAGCGCACCCCGGGCAGCACATAACGCTGCGAGACGACCTCGTCGCGCGTCAGGCCGACCGCGAGCCCGAGCTGGATCCAGGCCTCGATGCCACCGCCGTCGCCATCGCCGTCGTGATCCAGCAGGCGCTGGATCCAGACCCGGCGGATCTCCCGGTCGGGGCAGTTCGCCAGCAGGGCCGCGTCCTTCACGGGGACGCTCACTTGATAGTAGTAACGGTTCGCTACCCAGCCCTGCATCTGTTCCCGGGTCATCGCGCCTTCGTTCATCAGGCGCTGATAGGGGTGGTGGGCGTGGTAGTAGCGCTCCTGTCCGCGAAGCTCGTCAGTGAATTCCCTGCGTGACCACATGCGCTCGGTCGTCATCGCTCAGACCTCGAACTCCAACCCGTCATAGGCGATGCCGATGCCCGCGGCCTCGACCTGCTGCCGTTCCGGCGAGCGCCTATCCAGAATCGGATTCGTGTTGTTGATGTGGATGAAATATTTGGACGGCCGCTCCAGTTCCGCGAGCACGCGCAGGGTGCCGGCTTCGCCCGAGAGCGGGAGATGGCCCATGTCGGCGGCTGTCTTGCTCCCGGTCCCGGTGCGCGCCATCTCGTCGGCATGCCAGAACGTTCCGTCGACCAGGATGCAGTCGCTTTCCGCCAGCCGCTTCCGCAGACCATCGTTCAGCGCGCCGAGACCGGGGGCGTACACGGCGGTTCGCCCGCTGTCCTCGTCCCGGATCGCCAGCGCGATGTTGTCTCCCGGGCGCGAGCGATCGCGATGGGGCGAGTAGGGCGGCGCCTTGCCCTCGAGCGGCAGTGCCGTGAACTGCAGGCCCTCGAGTCCTTCGACTTCGAACGACCGGCCGTCGACGGGCACTTCCCGGCACTCGACACCGCAATACTCCTGCAGCATGTCGACGATCGGGAAGTGGGCCGTAAGTGTTTCGTGCGTTTCGGCGGTCGCATGCAGGGTAAGCGGGGCGCCTTCGCGCAGCGCGAGCAGCCCCGTCGTATGATCAATCTGCGCGTCCGTGACGATCACGGCCGCGATCCGGGTCCCGCGCGGCCCTTCGCCATCGGGAAAGAGGGTCGGGCTCGCGGCCAGCTGGACGCGCACGTCGGGCGAGGCGTTGATCAGGGCCCAGCGCGTCCCATCGCGGCTGACGGCAATCGAGGATTGTGTGCGCGGCGCGATCCAGGGCTCTCCGCGCCGGGCGCCATTGCAATTGGCACAGTCGCAATTCCACTGTGGCAAGCCCCCGCCTGCACTCGATCCGAGGACATGCACGCGCACCGGTCAAACAGCCCTGCTGGTGGGCCATGCGGGTACCCCGCGGCGACCGCGCATCCGCGAGCGATCGGGCGGCGTCACGGGAGATCGGACGGCGGCAGGCGCTCCTTGTTCGTCGATGACTGCCATTTCCATCCCCCGGAAGGGCGTGGCCCGGCCGCTCCGGACCACGCCAGCGCCCTGATCAGCGGTTCTTGATGTACAGGTTGATCTCGAAGCCGAGACGATGATCAACATAAGTCGGCTTTGACCATTGCATCAGGATCTCCTCTTCAATTTGCTTTACGGACATGCATGTCATGCGAGCTTCAGC
Source organism: uncultured Ectothiorhodospiraceae bacterium (assembly GCA_964625925.1). Lineage (GTDB taxonomy): Bacteria > Pseudomonadota > Gammaproteobacteria > XJ16 > Halofilaceae > Halofilum. The sequence goes on from CAZVBX010000155.1 coordinate 1,933, forward strand.
ATGCACGCGGGTATGATGCACGCGATGTGCCAGTTGGTGTTTCCGGGGAAGATCGCGCCGTGCCGCGGGTCGCGCTCGATGGCCATGGGCGTTCCCGGCCGATGGCAGCCGCTAGCGGAGCAGGATGAGCAACAAACTGTCCCGGAATCATGACACGGGTTGCAGCGCCTTGCCGGGATCGACCCCGTTGCCAATGATGATTACCCGGGTGCGCCCGGGTCCTGGTGCGCCCGGGTCCTGGTGCGTCCGGGTCGCGGCGAACTGTCCGGCAGCCGCCTGTATCCGGGGGTCTGGAGCGAGTGGGTGCGCGATTCCGCGCGGTCCGTCGCGCGGGGCCCCGAAGGCTGACGCCGCGCGGACCGCGCGCTCGCGGGGTACGAGATCGACGGCCAGGCCCGGCTTGTGATAGACCGGTGCCGCTCACGCGCGCCCACGGCGTGCAATCCCGAACAAGAAGAGGAGCAACTCCCATGGGCGATCAGACCTTGCGCCGCATCCTGCTGATTGTCGTGGTCGTCGCGGTGTTGGCCGTGCCGGCCTGGGCCTACAACAGCGTGGTCAGCCGTCACGAGGCGGTCGACGCGGCCTGGTCCCAGGTCGAGAGCACCTATCAACGCCGTGCCGACCTGATTCCGAATCTCCAGCGCAGCGTCGAGCGCTACCTCGAACACGAGCGGGATACACTCGAAGCCGTCACGGCGGAGCGTGAAGGCGAGCCGGCGCTGGACGAGCTGCTGGCCAAACTGGAGCAGTTCCGCGCACGTTCCGCGGACGCGCTCACCGAGGCCGCGCCCGGCGATGCCGCCGCGCTGGCCCGGATCCAGCGCACCCAGGGCGAGCTGGGCATGGTGGTGCAGCGGCTGATGGCGCGCTCCGAGGCCTATCCGGATCTTCGCTCGGGCGACCAGTTCCTGCGCCTGCAGGCACAGCTCGAGGGCACGGAGAATCGCATCAATCTGGCGCGCAGCCGCTACAACGAGGCGGTACGGCGCTACAACAGCGTCATTCGGCGCCTGCCGGGGCGCGTGATCGCGGACATCGAAGGATTCGAGCCGCGCGCCTACTTCGAGTCGGAAGCGGGGGCCGACCGGCCCGTCGCGCTGGACCTCTAGCCATGTGGGCACTGCGCGCCGCGGCGCTGCTGACCGTGGTTTGGGGACTCCTGCCCGGCGTCCTTGCCTGGTCGACCCTGGCCGAGCCGTTCGCGGCGGGCGTCTGGCCTCAGCTGTCCCTGCGCGCGGTCGCGGCCGCCGTTGCGGCTCTGGCGCTGCTCCGGGGCGGACGCGCGGCGCGCTGGGGCGTGCTGGTCGTTGCGGCCTTGTTCGCCGCGTTCGGCCTGATCCTGCTGTTCGGCGGGCCGGCGATCGGCCTGTGGGCGTGGGTCGATTCGCCGCGTGCGGTGATCGCCTCCACGGCCGCGACGACCGCGCTGGCAGCCGCCGTCTTCGTGTTGCTGGCGAGCCCGTACGCCGACCGTGCCGCGATGGATGAGCCGCCGCCGCGGGCGTGGCTCGGGACCGCATTGCTCGCCGCCGTCCTCGGGGCGGCCGTCGCGGGGGGTGCCTGGACCGCCCTGGCGCGGGCGCCCGTGCTGATCGTCGACGATGCGGATCTGCTCACGCCGGAGCAGGAGCGCCGCATCGCACGCTTTCATCGCCTGCTGCGCTACGACCACGACATCGACTATCGCCTGATCACCGGGCACGATTTCGGCGATATCAACGGCTATGCGGCGCGCCGCTTCGCCGAGCTGCAGGTGGGGCGCGCCAGCGACGGCGGCCATGGCTTGCTGCTGGTGATCGACGCCGCGGCCGATACGCTGCGCATTGAGGTCAGCCGCTCGCTCGAGCCGGTCTACGTCGACGCCTTCGTCGCCTATATCGAGCAGCGCCAGATGACCGAATTCTTCGCCGACGCGCGCGTCGCCGACGGCGTGCTCGCAACCACCGAACTGCTGGTCACGCGCGCTCAGCGCGCCGCGTACGGGCTCGCGGTCAACGAGGCCCTGCGGCTCGACGGCAGCGCCGGCGGCGGCGCGCGGGCCCCGGCCCGGCTGGACGATGACGCGCCCGATTCCCGGTCGGACGCGCCCGCGCGCGCCTCCGCCGATACGCCCGCAGCGGTGCTGGCCGCCTATCGGCAGGCGATGGCGGCGCGCAACGACAATCCGGATCTCGCGTTGTATTCGCGCGCGACCCGGCGGATGCTGGCCGACTGGACCGTCACGCCGGCGCAGATGGATTCGGTAGCCGAATCGCTGCGCAC
>CAZVBX010000156.1:0-3679 GCA_964625925.1 uncultured Ectothiorhodospiraceae bacterium
CCCGAAGGGTTGTGGCCCGCAATCCGGGCCGCGCTGCGTTGCTCGTCACTCGTGCTAGTGGCGCTACACTCGCTCTTCGCGCCTTGCGGGGCCCGGATTGGGGGCCACAACGCGACGACCGCGGGAAGGGTTAACAGGCCTAACGCAGGATGACGGTGCCGCCCCCAGGCTTGCTGTGCTCGCGGATCATCGCGCTCAGGTGCTTGACCAGGTCCTCGGCTCCGATACCCCAGGCCGGATCCACCGGCAGATGGTAGATCGGCGCGGCGGGGTCGTGTAGCTGCAACACGAGAGCGGACTCGGCCGGGGACGCCAGGGCCGGATGGTCCGTCGCCGAAATCGCCTCGATCTGCGCGATCTCGTCAAAACCCCAGAATGCGGCGCGCTCGACGCCCGGCTCGCCGGGCGCGGCGTATACCGCACGCAGGTACACCGTGGTGCGATCGATACTGATGGCCAGCACGATGGCCAGCGCCCCCGGCAGCGCGGGTTCGGGAACGCGATCGATCGCCTCGCGGCGCAGGGCGGCGTAGACGGTCTCGGCGTCGCGCGGCACAGCGACCAGATCGGGCGCCGGCAGGCCCCGCTCGGCGAAGGCCGCATGCGCCTGCCCGATGAGCGTGTCCTCGGTCTGACTCCCGGTGGCCTGCTTGACGACCTTGCGCAGCACGGCCCCGACCTCGCGGGTCTCGTGCATGAGCCAGCGGCCGCCGAAATACAGCAGCAGCAAGACCCCGATCAGGATGACGATGAGGTACATCATGGCGCAGATTCCATCGGCGGCAGCGTGGCTGTGAGCGGGTTAAGAGGGCTTCGATCCCGCGACGCCCCGGCGCGTCGCGGCGCGCCGGTCCGGCGCTATGGGGGGCCGGTGCGGGGCGCGCAGTATGGCATCATGCACGGCGTTTTGGCAGCGGCGCCCGTCCGGTCCGCCGCGCCGATCACCCTACGAAGAGACACCATGGCGTTGCTGAATCTCTACGGCGTCGACGTAAGCGTCGGCAGTCCGCGGCCCCTGCTCGAAAACGTCGAGCTGGGAATCGAAGCGAACGAGCGCGTCTGCATCGTCGGGCGCAACGGCACTGGCAAGTCGACCCTGTTGCGACTGATCGCCGGCGAGATCGAGCCCGACGACGGCACGGTGCGTGTGCAACAAGGCGTGCGCATCGCCAAGCTGACCCAGGAGGTGCCCGCCGGCACGGGCGGCAGCGTCTTTACCGTGGTCGCTCAAGCCGTGGGCGACATGGGCGACGCGCTGGCCGAGTTCCACCGCTTGAGCCAGAGCGCCTCGACCGAGGCCGACATCGACGCGCTGGGGCGCGTCCAGGCGCGCATCGATGCGGCCAACGGCTGGGACATCGAGCGCCGGGTCAGTGAGGTGATCACGCGGCTCGAGCTCCCGCCCGATGCCGACTTCGCCAGCCTGTCCGGTGGCATGAAGCGCCGCGTGCTGCTCGCGCAGGCGCTGGCGCGCGATCCGGACATCCTGCTGCTGGACGAGCCGACCAACCATCTCGACATCCAGAACATCACCTGGCTCGAGTCGTTCCTGCGCGATTTCCCCGGCAGCGTCGTATTCGTCACCCACGATCGCAGCCTGGTCCGGGCGCTGGCGACGCGCATCGTCGAGATCGATCGCGGCGGCGTCACCAGCTGGCCGGGCGACTACGACAACTACCTGCGCCGGCGCGAGGAGCGCCTCAATGCCGAGGCCCAGGAGCAGGCGCGCTTCGACAAGAAGCTGGCGCAGGAGGAAGCCTGGATCCGCCAGGGCATCAAGGCGCGGCGCAAGCGCAACATGGGGCGCGTGCGCGAGTTGCAGCAGATGCGCCGCCAACGCGCCGAACGCCGCGAGCATCAGGGGCACGTGCGCATGGAGGCCGCCGCGGCGCGCGATTCGGGCAAGCGCGTCATCGAGGCCGAGGAGGTCGGCTTCGGTTTCGAAGGGATGCCGGTCGTGCGCGATTGCTCGACCACGATCCTGCGCGGCGACCGGGTTGGGATCGTCGGGCCCAATGGTTCCGGCAAGACGACCTTGATCCGGCTATTGCTGGGCCAGGTCGCGCCGGATCAGGGGACCGTGCGCACGGGCACGAATCTGGAGGTCGCCTACTTCGACCAGCAGCGGGCGCAGCTCAACGAGAAGGAGACCGCGATCGAGAACGTCGCCGGCGGGCGCGAGTCGGTCGAGATCAACGGCACCCGCAAGCATGCCATGTCCTACATGCAGGACTTTCTGTTCTCGCCGGAGCGGGCCCGCGCGCCCATCACGCGCCTGTCCGGCGGCGAGCGCAACCGCCTGTTGCTGGCGCGGCTGTTCTCGCAGCCCTCCAACCTACTGGTCATGGACGAGCCGACCAACGACCTCGACGTGGAGACGCTGGAGCTGCTGGAGGAACTGGTGGCCGATTACAAGGGCACCTTGCTGCTGGTCTCGCACGACCGGGAGTTCCTCGACAACGTCGTCACCAGCCTGCTCGTGCTCGAGGGCGGTGGTCGCGTCACCGAGCACATCGGCGGCTACAGCGACTGGCTCGCTCAGCGGCAGCAGGCGCGGGCCGCGGCGTCCGGCTCCAGCGGCAAGAGCGACAAGGGGGCGAATGCGGCCCGTGGCAAGAACCGGGCGCAAAAGAGCGGGCTCGCCCCGTGGGAGCGCGAGGAATTGGCGCAACTGCCCGAACAGATCGATGCGCTCGAGCAGAAGGTCGGCGAGATCGGCGAGCGCCTCAGCGATCCGGCGCTGTATCAGGACGAAGGCGATGCCGCCGCCCAGCTCAACGCCGAGCTATCGAGCGTGCAGCAGGAACTCGACCGCCAATACCAGCGCTGGGAAGAGCTCGACCGTCGCGCGACCGGCGGCTAGCGGGCCATGCGGGCAAGAAACGATCAACGCGGATCCGGGGCGCGGGCTCCGGATCGAGCGCGCGACGACGGGACGGCGCTCCGAGGACGGTCACGCGCACATTCGCGCGAATTGCTGGCGTCTCAGGGCAGCCGCGCATCGGGCAGCCAGCCCTCGATCCGGGCCGCTCGCTGGCGCAGGTAGTCGGTCGCGCCGACGCGGTCGTAGTAGCGCGGGCGCGGGATGCGCGCAGCCAGGTGCGCGGCCTGGGCCGGTGACAACCGCGCGGCATCGACGCCGTAGAAGCGCCGCGCTGCGGCCTGCGCGCCGAACACGCCTTCGCCCCACTCGATGACGTTCAAGTACAGCTCCAGGATGCGGCGCTTGTCCAATGCGTGCTCGAGCAGGACGGCCAGCACCGCTTCCTGCGCCTTGCGCAGATAGCTGCGGCGCTCGGACAGGTAGAGATTCTTGGCGAGCTGCTGAGTAATCGTGGAGCCGCCGCGCACGACGCCGTCTGCGCGCCAATTGCGCCGGAATGCGCGGGTGATCGCGTCCCAGTCGATGCCGCCGTGATCGACGAAGCGCGCGTCCTCCGCCACCACGATCGCCCGCGCCAGGGCCGGGCTGATGCGCTCGTAGTCGATCCATGCGTGAGCCAGACGGCCCGCGCCCGACGCGCGGGCTCGCGCGTCCATGAATGCCGTGCTCGCAGGGGGCGCGTGGGCGAGGCGCCGTACATCGCCGTAGTGCAGCGCGGCCGGGGCGAGCACCAGTGCGCCCGCGACGACCGCGGCCAGCGTGGCGGCGAGCGCCCAGGTGCGACCGGAGCGCAGC
>CAZVBX010000157.1:0-3571 GCA_964625925.1 uncultured Ectothiorhodospiraceae bacterium
CGAGGAGATCGAGCAAAGCCTCGGCTAGTGTCCTGTCTCGTAAGTTCTTTGAATTTTTCTCGTCGAGGGATTGCGGCGCCTGGCAAGGCGCGCCGACGAGCCATAGCGCGCCCTATGGTGAGGAGGCGCAACGCCGCCAGGCGCCGCAAGACCCGGCGAGAAATCAAACGTTGTGCGAGACAGGACACTAGTGGCCTGTCCCGCAAGCTCCTGTCCGCGAAAACCCGACACCGACTACGCGCTTGCCTTAGCGGCCGTCGGAAAGCACGCGCCGGGCGCGGGCGTCTACGCTCAGGGCCAGAAGATCCCCTAGGCACAGGACGCCGCCATGCCCGCTTCCAAGGACGCCCGCACGATCCTCGAGACCGTCATCGCCGACGGCCGCAACGAGGTCGGCCGCGCGAGCGCGGGATTGGCGCTCTCCGGCCTCTCGGCCGGCCTGAACATCTCGCTCGGCACCGTCGCGATGGCCATGGTCGGATCCATGACCGGCGGCATGGGGCTGCTGGCCACCGCGTTCTATCCGATCGGCTTCATCATCGTCGTGCTTGGCCGGGCGCAGTTGTTCACGGAGAACACGGTCACGCCCGTGACCGTCGTGCTTGCGCGCCACGCGGCGATTTCGGAGCTGCTGCGCTTCTGGATCGTCGTGCTGGCGGCCAATCTCCTCGGCGCGCTTATCTTCTCCGTGGCCGCGGTGTATGTCGAGCTGCTGCCGCCGGCAGCGGCCGAGCTGCTGTTCGACGACGTGTCCAAGAAACTGGACTACGGATTCGCCCTCGCCACCGCAAAAGGCATCTTCGGCGGCTGGATCGTCGCGCTCATGGCATGGCTGGTCGCGGCGGTCCAGGACACCATCTCGCAGATCTTCGCGGTGTGGATGCTGGCCCTCATGATCCCGCTACTCGACCTCACGCACAGCATCGCGGGCGCCTCCGAGGTCATGATCGCAGTCTTCGCCGACCAAGCCACCTGGTTGCAGTACCTCTTTGCGTTCCAGCTCCCCACGACCATCGGCAACGTCATCGGCGGCGTGGTCCTCGTGACCATCCTGAACTACGGCCAGGTCGTCGGCTCACGCTCGGCCTAGGGCCTGTGTGGCGCAATGCGGCGTTGCGCCACACAGGCTCCCGCCGCGGCGACCGCAGGAAGGGTTAACAGGCCCTAGAGCCTGTCCGCAGAGCCCGCGGGGTAGTCCCCCGCGCGGGCCAAGTGATTTTCCGCATTGTCGAAAACGCGCGTCGGCGCACGACTGCCCAGCAGAGACCATGCACGCCCCGCGGCGATGGGCTCATTGGAACTTTGACTGTGCCGCAGACGCGGCCGAGGGGGTCGTATGACGAGGATCAACAGGATTGCGCCCTGCTTGTGGTTCGATGACCAGGCCGAAACGGCGGCGCGTTTCTACGTGTCGGTGTTCGAGGATTCGCGGATCGTCCGGCTCGCGCATTACGGCAAGGCGGGCCACGAGATCCACGGGCGTCCGCCGGGCTCGGTGATGACAGTGGCGTTCGAATTGGCGGGCCAGGCGTTCACGGCCTTGAACGGCGGTCCGCTTTTCACGTTCAGCGAGGCCATTTCCTTGCAGGTGACCTGCGACACGCAAGCGGAGGTGGACTACTACTGGGAACGGCTCGGCAACGGCGGAGACGAAGCGGCGCAACGCTGCGGCTGGCTCAAGGACTGCTACGGCCTGTCCTGGCAGATCGTCCCCGCCGAGCTGCCGGACATGCTGAGCGACCCCGAGGATCCGCGATCGCAACGCACGATGGAGTCGATGCTGCAGATGAAGAAGCTCGACATCGCAGCTCTGAGAACGGCGTACGCCGGATAGGCATCAGCGCGACGAAAGCGGCCGATCGCGCGCGTGCGGTCGTGCCCGCACGGCAGCGACGGAGCCCTCAAGCAGGCGGCACGACGAACTCGAAGCGCGCGACCGCGATCGTGCCGGACTGCTCGGTACGGAGCACCAGGTCCTCCCGGAACAGCCCGTCCTCCGCATTGCGTGGCTCACCGGGAAAATAGAGCTGTGTGGTCAGCACGGGCCGGTTCGGTGGCGCGATCTTGAGGTGGTAGTGGCGCGTGCGGCTGCCGTAGACACCGGGCCGGATGGTCTCGAAGCGATACCCGCCCTCCCGGTCGGTGCGCTGATGCCCGCGGAACCGATAGCCCCCGTTGTCGTAGCGCCCGGCATCGTCGGCGTGCCAGAGATCGATCACGGCATCCGGCACCGGCCGGCAGCTCGTATCGACCACCCGACCGGCGAGCGTGACGGGCTCGCCCGGCCCGTCGGCGCGGAAGTCCTGCTTGCGCGGCGAGTCGGGCGTATAGAATGGGCCCTCGGTCTGCGCCTCGGTGGCGTCATCGCAGGCCGGCGTCGGCGCTGCCCAGGCCGGCGTTCCCAGCAGCATTCGGCCAGGCAGGAGCGGGCCGAGCGCCGTGACGCTCGCTCCGAGCATGCGCCGCCGGTTCCAGAATCGGTTTGCCATAGTTCTCAAATATAGACGTTCAGCGCCGTCGGCCGCCATGGGCCCGGTTCCGCAGAGCCGATGGCCGGCGTAGACTTCCGAGCGCCTACCGTAGCGGGTCATGCGACCCGGAACCAGGAGTCGACGTGATACGGCGCGTACAAGCAGCTGTGTTGGTGGTGCTGTGTCTGGCCGCGACGAGCGTCCTAGGCGCAACCCGGTATGTGACCGACGAGTTACGGATCAGCCTGCGCAGCGGCGCCGGCAACCAGTATCGCATCGTCCGGGTGCTCCCGAGCGGCACCGCGCTCGAAACACTGGAGTCCGAGGGCGAATGGACCCGCGTACGCGCCGCCGACGAGACCGGCTGGGTGCGCACGCAATATCTGTCGTCGCAGCGCGTCGCGGCCGATCAGCTGGAGGATGTCCAGGCGCAACTCGGCCAAGCGCGCGAGCGGATCGACGAGCTCGAGACCACGCTCGCCGAGACCCGCGAGGCGCTCGACACCGAGCGTTCCCGCGCCGAGGAGTTGGCAGCGCAGAACGCCGATCTCGAGAGCCAGCTCTCCGATGCCGCAGAGGGCCTCCAGCTTTCGGAGGAGAACACCCGGTTGCGCGAGACGAACCAGCAACTCGAGCAGCGCATCGGCGCTCTCGAGCGCGATCTCGGTCGCGCCACCAACCGCGAGCAGCGCGAGTGGTTCATGGTCGGCGCCGGCGTCCTATTCGCCGGATTGCTTTCGGGGCTGCTCGTCACCCGCATTCCCTGGCGCCGACGCAGTCGCATGTTCGAATAGCTCGCTGCCTGGGATCCTGCCGCGACACCGTGTCGGAGCGGGCATGGGCCACGAACGAACCGGACAACCACGCGACACGTCGTCGGTTCGCGGGCAGTGCCCGCTCCTACCCCATCCACCTGTAAGGCGTTCCCAAGCGCGATGTAGGAGCGGACATCGGCCGCGAACGAACCGGGCTACCACCCGAAACGTCGTCGGTTCGCGGGCAGTGCCCGCTCCTACCCCATCTACACGCAAGGCGTTCCCAAGGCCCATGTAGACATAATGTTTTGACCTGCCCGCTCTCAACGTTCGTGGGTTAAGTTG
>CAZVBX010000158.1:0-3523 GCA_964625925.1 uncultured Ectothiorhodospiraceae bacterium
GATGGGACAAAATCCGGCCTACGTACTGGGTCGAGGACCTTGGTTCACGCGGGATCGCTGAGGGTGCATGATTTAACTCACTTTGCTCCGATTGGACAGGCTCCTTCTGGATAGCGAATGGAAGACCCCAGCGAGCGAGCCGACGACTACTTCCGCTACTGGGCGAAGACGGCGAAGGCGTCGCAAACGGCACCCTGTCACTTGGTGCCTTGGCACAGTCTCGACGTGGCCGCAGTGGGCCTCGCTTTTATGGATTGGGACGCCGAACGCCTAAATCGACTGGCCCGTACCCTGCAACTGCCGACCTCTGCTCTACGTAACCTCATCGGCTTCTCACTGGCGATTCACGATATCGGCAAGTTCGCCCGTGCCTTTCAAGGGCTCGCTCGTCCCGAGGGCGTCGATCTGGTGGAGCCGGATCGCCGCATGACCTACGACCCGGAATTCCGGCACGACGCCCTTGGTGCCCACCTGTGGGCCGATCATTTGTGGGAGGCTGTTGGTTGCCATTGGCTCGCTTCAGAGCAACTCGACCGTCGCACTCGCATTCGTGTCCGGGAGGGTGTTGATCTGTGGCTAAGCCCCTTCTTCGGTCATCATGGCCAACCGGTTGCGGAATCGCGGCGCAGCCTCGACAACTGGTTCAAGTCCGGGGATCGCTCCGCTGCCACCGCGTTCGTCCAGGACGCGGCGGCGTTTTTCCAGCCTGAATGTTCGCTCGATGCATTCGCCGACCGGAGCTGGCACGCCGAGCGCCTGGCCCGCGCCACTTGGGAGCTGTCCGGCTTCGCCTGCGTGTGCGATTGGCTGGGCTCCGACCAGAGCCTGTTCGAGCCCGTCAGCGACCGCATGCCGCTCAACCGTTACTGGCAGGAACACGCGCGTCCCTCCGCCGAGCGCTCGGTTGCTCGAAGCGGGCTCGTAGATCGGCCACGCGCAGTGCCATTCCCCGGCTTCCGGAACCTGTTCGACTACGAGCCGACCCCGCTGCAGGACTGGGCCGAAACGGTCGACATCGGAGCCGGTTCCCAGCTCTTCCTGCTGGAGGACACGACCGGCAGCGGCAAGACCGAGGCTGCGCTCACCCTCGCGCACCGCCTGCTGGCGGCCGGCCGGGCCCGCGGCCTCTACTTCGCCCTGCCCACGATGGCGACCTCGAACGCCATGTACGCCCGGTTCGGGCCCATCCACCGCCGCCTGTTCCCCTCGGACGCGGCGCCCTCCCTGGTGCTGGCCCACGGCGCACGCGAGCTGAACGAGACGTTCATGCGCTCGTTGATGCCGCGCGAGGCCGAGGAGGCAGCCTGCGAAGCCGAAGACTTCGCCGGATCGATCGCCTGCAACGCCTGGATCGGCGACCGCCGGAAGAAGGCGCTGTTGGCCGACCTCGGGGTCGGCACCGTCGATCAGGCATTGCTCGGGGTGCTGCCCCGCAAGCATCAGTCGATGCGGTTGCTCGGCCTTTCCGACAAGCTGCTCATCGTCGACGAGGTCCATGCCTACGATGCGTACACGGGGACACTGCTCGAGCGCTTGCTGGAAGCGCATGCCCGCCAGGGCGGCAGCGCGATCCTGTTGACGGCCACGCTACCGCGACGCCAGTGCCGGTCCCTCGTCGCGGCGTGGGCGCGCGGGCGCGGCAGGACCGCGCCTGGGGACACCGACGATCCGGACTTCCCGCTGGCCACACAGGCCGACGATCGGGGTGAACGTGCGGACCTCCTTCCCGCCTCGCCGCGCAGTTACAAAGATGTGCCGGTCGAGTTCCTGCACGAGATTGATGCCACGATGACCTATCTGGTCGACGTGGCGCGCCGCGGGCACTGCGCATGCTGGATTCGCAATAGCGTGGACGACGCGGTTGCCGCCTTCAGTGCCCTACGCAGGCAAGCCGGGGAAGATCTGGATGTCCAGCTCTTCCACGCTCGGTTCGCGATGGGCGACCGGCAGCGGATCGAGGACCGCGTGCTTGCGCACTTCGGACCAGCATCCGGACCCGCGCAACGCAGCGGCACCATCCTGATCGCCACCCAGGTGGTGGAGCAGAGCCTCGACCTCGACTTCGACGCCCTGGTCAGCGACCTCGCCCCTATCGACCGCCTAATCCAGCGCGCGGGGCGACTACTCCGCCACCGCCGGGCCGCCGACGGCGCGCCGGCACCGGCCGCCGAATGCGATACCCGCCCGGTTGAGGCACTGCACATCCTTGCTCCCGAATGGTCGGAGAGTCCCGACCCCGAATGGCTCCGCCGGCTGCTGCCCCGCACCCAGTCCGTCTATCGCGATCCCGCAAACCTCTGGCGCACGCAAGGCATCCTTCGCGAATGTGGCCGCGTCCAGCTGCCGAACGATACACGCCTCCTGCTCGAGTCAGTCTACGCCGACGATGCGATTACGCCGGACGGACTAGCCGAGGCCAGTGGCGAGAGCTACGCCGACGAGCGCGTACGGGCCGCAACCGCCGGCTTCAACGCCCTCGATCTCGATGCCGGCTATACACGGGCGAGCGCGCAGAGCGGCTGGAGCGCCGATGCGGAAGCCGGAACCCGCCTATCGGACGAACCGACCATGCCCGTGGTGCTGCTCCGCGCTGACGAAAGCGGTCAACCGCGGCCCTGGAGCGACGACCCGGCCCATCCGTGGACACTCAGCGCGGTCGACCTTCGGGAGAGCCTTGTGCAACGGTTGCCCGATTCGCCACCGGATTGGGCGGCAACACTGTCGAGCTTTCGGGACGAATACCGCTGGCTCGCCCATGCGCGATTCTGGTTTCCCGACAGCGCCGATGCATCAAGCGTTGGCTATAGCGCCGAGCTGGGTGTCTTCCGGCAAACCACTGAGCACGGGACATCGGCCGCAGGCACCGCAGGCGCCGATTAGTCCGATCGGGCGATGACGCAAACGGAGGATCAATGAACCTGATCGACGCACCGTGGTTGCCGTTTCGCGGGCACGACGGCCGGATCACACATCGCCGCCCCAGCGCCATCGCCGATCCAGCCGTCGCGGACCTTTCCCTGCCGAGACCCGACTTCCAGGGCGCGGCATGGCAATGGCTCATCGCGCTGCTGCAGACCACATGGGCGCCCCAGGACATCGAGGACTGGCTCGATGCTTGGGAGACGCCGCCCGAGCTGACGACACTCGACGCGGCTTTCGGGGCGGCGCGCCACGCGTTTGAGCTGTTCGGCGACGGGCCCCGCTTCATGCAGGAGCTTGACCTGCCCGAAAATGCCCGCAGCGGCTCGGTGGCGGAGCTGCTCATCGACGCCCCGGGCGAGCAGACGCGCAAGCTGAACGCGGATCACTTCGTCAAGCGCGGCATCGGGGAGGTCATGGCGCCGGAGACGGCGGCGATCGCGCTGTATGCGATGCAGATCAACGCCCCGAGCGGCGGCAAGGGCTATCGGACCGGCCTGCGCGGCGGCGGCCCGCTCACCACCCTCGTGCTGCCGCACGATGCGGACACCCCGCTCTGGCACAAGCTCTGGCTCAACGTGCTGCCGCGCTCGAGCTGGTCCTA